>DALYJJ010000165.1:0-9848 GCA_031969915.1 Bryobacteraceae bacterium
ATTGGTACCGAAATCCGAGTTGCAGCCGCCGGGCAGGCAGTGTCGCGACCGCACGTCCAAAGAATGGCGATGTCAGTGCCCCGACATAGTTCTGGTAATTCACGCGGTTGAGCAGATTGAATGCGTCGGCGCTGATCGTGGCCGACGGGCTCTTATCCCTTTTCGACGGCGCGAGTTTCGACGGCGCGAGCCGGAATTCGCGGTACCACCGAACGTCAAGCCCGATCATGTTCGGGCCGCTTCCGGTGTTCCTCGTGACTCCCGCGGGCCGGTCAACTGCCATACCGTCCTGGTTGTCGTCGCGGCCGGTTGTGATGTTGAAGGGCGGCGCGGTCAACATCGAGGCGGATACGCCGAAGTTGAGCCAACGATGTACCGATACGGTTCCCAGGAAGTTGAACTGGTGTCTGCGATCGGTATCGGCTCTGCCCCATTCTCCCGCGGGTGCGAAGCTCGAGGCGGGGAACCAATTGATGCCGCCCGTGTCGCTCATGGCCTTGCCATAGACGTATTGCGCCATCCCGCTGACTCGGGGCGCAATGTCACCGCGGAGCGTGACCTCCAACGAGTTGCTCTCCAGCCTGCCGGCGGATTCGATGAACCGCAGTACGTTCCTCTCCGGTTCCGGCCGGCGCGCGAACGAAGGAGGCAGCGGCGCGTTGCCATCGCGGGAACGGAACTGCTGGACTCCGCGGGCGCCAGTGTATCCGACGCTCAGCAGGCTGCGCTTTGAGAGCTGACGTTCGATGCTCGCCCCGAACTGGATGACTCCGGGCAGTTCCGCGCCTGTCTCCAGGCGATGAACGCTGGCCGGAAATCCGACTCCACCGAACGAGATGGGGTCCTGTGGAACGGCGGCGCCGCTCAGGACGTAGCGCCGCAAGCGCGCGCCGTCAAATCGTAGGATGTCGAAGATCGGGCCAGGGCCGGATCGCTCGAAGAAGGAACCCGCCCCGGCTCGAAGAACCCACTTTCTCGACTTGCCGGGAGCATAGGCAAGCGCGAGACGGGGCTGAAGGTTGTTCCGGTCCCCGAAGTAGTTCTGCCAGTCGTAGCGAAAGCCGCCGGAGAGAGAGAGGCTGGGCCGGATCTGCCACTCGTCCTGAAAGAACGCGCCGAGATTCTTCTCGATGAAGACGATCCTGGGATCGCCGCGCTGCAACACGGCGGCGAACGGCAGCGCGGCTTGGACATCGGCCAACGAGGCGTAAGAAAGAGTGCCGATGCGATTGGACTCGTCGCGAAGTCCGCGACGGCTCCAGTCCGGCACATTGAACCCGTACTTCAGCGTGTGGCGGCCGATGGTTTGGGTCAGCAGCCAGGAGATGGACGTGTGGAACTCAGTGCTGAGCCGGTCGGCCTGAGCGCCGCCGCCGGTGAAGGCGTCGGTCACGATGACCTTCGCGGCGTTCCGGTTGCTCCGGGTTGGCGACCAGTACCGGCCGAGCAAAATTCGAAACTGCGAAAGGAACCTGGGATTGACGAGCGCTCGATGGTTGAAGATGAACTCGTCCTCGCGAAACCGGTTCTGCGCCGCGGCCTCGCGCAGCGTGGTGCCTCCGGCGCCGAGGTTGTTCTGCCAACGGTCCTGAAAGTTCACCTGCCAGAACGCCGCCTGATTCTCGTTCCACTGGCGGCTGATTCGCAGAGACGCGACCGAATTCACTTGCGGTGTCGGAACGTTGTCGTTCAGAGGACCGAACGGGGATTGCGCGAACACGACGGCGACGAGGTCGTCCTGCTCCCTGGCGCCGGAGAACAGGAACGAAGTGTTCCTGCTCCTGCCCACCGGGCCGAAGAGACTGCCCTCAAGGATCCGGCGCTGTTCCTGTGGACGCTGCACGGCCAGCGCCTCGCGCGCGTTGAGACGATAGTCGCGCACCAGGAAATTGAACGTTCCGTGATAACTGTCCGCGGAGGACTTGGTGATCACCTCGATCCGGCGGCGGCTCCATCGCGGATACTCGACCGTGTACGGGTTGTTGTTGATGCGAATTTCCTGGATCGCGGAGGCAGTGACGCCGACATTGCGCGACTCCATGCCGTCCACAACGATCGAGGTCCCCGCGTCGCCCGGCGTTCCGGGGTTCAGGAATCGGGCCAGCGCGTTCAGATAGTTGTTATCCAGAATGGGGAGGTTGTCGAGCATGGTGCGTTCGACGGAGATCGCGTCGGCGTTCTGGCCGGGCGCAACGGAAACCTGCCGCTCCTGCTCTCGAACGTCAAGCTCGGCTTTCAGCAAGGCAAGCCTGAGATGGATGACCAATTCGCGTGCAGGCTGCCGGGCCACGCGGATCTGACGGCGGATCGGATCAAAGCCCGCCACTGACATCGTCAGCTCGTACTCGCCAGGTGGAACGCGTTCGAACCGGAACTGCCCGCTCTCCGACGTGATCGCGGAGAGCTCGTTATCGCCCTGCCGCAGCGCGACGGCCACACCGCCAACGGGCGTCTCGGAGGGGTCCAGCAGGCGGCCGGTCACCGGCACCTGGGCGAACAGGGCGATCGGAAACACAATCGCGAAGGCAAGAGCGCGGATCATCGCGAGGCCTGCGTTCCGGGCAGTGAACGCCTTACTCAAGAGGCCTGCCATGCGCTTCTCGCCTTCCACCACCAGCAGACGCATCTGTCCTCACCAATGTACCCATTGAATCTGAAAATCGTCTGGAGCGTGGGTTATGGAATTTTCAGACTCGGCGCGCACGGTGGAGGGATTCCCTTGAACGGGCGCCCATCGTGTAATACAGTTGGTAATACGGAGCTGGGATGGCGATACGAACCGTACGACTCGACGACGAGGCCGAAGCCACGCTGCGGCACATTCGCGAGGCTACGGGGTGGCCGATTTCGGAAGCGCTAAAGCAGGGGCTCCGATCCCTGAAACAGCAGGTCCAGGACGCATCGGGGCGACGCCCCTATGACCTTTACGAGCGGCTCGACCTCGGCCCGGGCGGATATGCGATCGCACCCTCTACGGAGACGCGGCGCGGCGTGGCAGCGGCACTTCGCAAGAAGCTGCGGAAATGATTCTCGTCGATACGGGGCCCCTGGTCGCCCTCTTCGATCCCCTGGACGAGCAGCACAACCGGTGCCGACGGACCCTGAAGGGGATCCGGGAGCCCATTCTGACCACAACGCCCGTGCTCACTGAGGCGTTTCACATGCTGGGACCCGCCAGCATCGGCTCCGATCGTTTGAGGGAGTTCGTAGAGGCCGGCGGGATGTCCGTGTGGTTCCTGGATCGGGCGTCGTTAACTCGGGCCTTCGAGCTCATGGAGCTATACGCGGATCATCCGATGGACCTGGCCGACGCATCGCTCGTTGCCGCCGCCGAAGCGTTGGGTACCCGGCGAGTGTTCACGATCGATCGCAAGGACTTCGAGACGTATCGCGTGCGTCGCGGGCATCGCCATTACCCGCTGGAGATCGTCTCCTCGCCACAACCTCCCAAGTGAACGTGCCTGCCCGGAACCCGCGGCGATGCCTTACTGTGCGCGGAGCACGCCGGCGGGATCCGTTCGAGCGGCGCGCCGCGCGGGACGGTAGGCGGCGAGCAGCGCAACCAGGGCCAGGATCGCGCTTGCGGCCGCGATGGCCGGCGCGTCCCACGGCTTCACGCCGTAGATCATGGACTCCAGGTGCCGGGAGAGCCCGGCGCTGCCTGTGACGCCGATGGCGATGCCGCACACGGTCAGGACCAGGCACTGGCGCACCACCATCCGAGCCAGCGCCGCGGGCGACGCGCCGAGAGCCGCCCGGATGCCGATCTCGCGCCGCCGCTGTTCCACGGAGAACGCGATTACGCCGTAGATGCCCACCGCGGCCAGGGTCAGGGCGAGCGCGGCGAAGGCGGCCAGCAGCACGGTGTTGAAGTCGCTCTGCGCGGTGGATGCGCGCACCACGTCCTCCATGGACCGGACCCGTCCCACGGCCAAGCCGCCGCTCGCCGACTGCAATTCGCGCCGCACCGCCCGCGCCATCCCATACGGCTCGCCCGCGGTTTTCACGGCCCACGTCAACGGCAGGATGCCGCTGTCGATGCGCGACATCCCATCGGGCACTTGCGCCTGCGGAATATACACGAGCGGCGCCGGCTCCTTGTTGAGCGCAATGTCCCGGACATCGGCCGCGATGCCTACGATGAGCCGGGGCGGCGCGGCGAACTCCGGGCCCATGTGCTTGTCGATCGTGATGCGCTCCCCGATGGGATCGCCCAGCGGCCAGTACTTCCGCGCCAGGGCCTCGCTGATCACGGCCACGCTCTGCGCGCCCGCGGTGTCGGCCTCCGTGAAGAACCGCCCGCGCTTGAGCGGAATGCCGAATACCGCGAGGAAGTGCGGGGAAGCCGGCCGCATCATGGTGCCGCCGTGTACGCGCTCGTTCTCCGGCAGCGCGCGCCCCTCGATGTTGAAGGTGGAGCCGAAGGCCAGTTCGACGGGCAGCGTCCAGGACGCCGCCGCCGCTACGACGCCGGGCAGAACGGTGGTCCGCTCCACGCCCTGCTTCACTAAACGCGCGATCTCGGCGGTGCCGGTGAAGCGGGTGCCCTGCAACGACATCTGCAGCGTCAGCACGCGCCCGGAATCGACGCCAGGATGCACCTGGCGTAGCGCCGCGAAGGACCGCAGCATCACCCCGGCGCCCGCAACCAGAAGCACGGCCAGCGACACCTCGGCGACGACGAGCAGGGAACTGGTCCGCGAGAGTCCTCGCCCGGTGGCGCCGCGCGCCCCGCCCGATTGCATCGCAGGCGCAAGGTCGATGCGTGAAGCGCGGAGCGCCGGGGCAAGCCCGCACAGAATGGTTGCGCCCATCGAAAGCGCGGCGGTGAAGGCGAACACGCGCCAATCGAGCGAGATGTCCACGGCCGGCATCGCCTCTTGCGGATGGAGCGCGAGCAGCCATCGCAAGCCGAACAAGCGCAAGCCGATTTCGCCAAGCGCGAGGCCGGCCGCGCCGCCGGCCGCGGCCAGCAGTGCGCACTCGGTGAGCAGTTGCGCGGCGATGCGTCCCCGGCTGCCGCCGAGCGCCGCCCGGACGGCCATCTCATGCCGGCGCACGGCGGCGCGCGCCAGCAGAAGATTCGCGACATTCGCGCAGGCGATGAGCAGAACGAAGCCCACCGCGGCGAGGAGCACCCAGAGCGCCGTGCGCACGTCGCCGCCGCGCATCTCCTGCAGCGGGCGCGCGGCGAAGCCGGCTCGCGGATTGATGGCCGGGTACTTGCGGCGGAACTCCTCGAACGTGAGTTTGAGCCGCGCGTTGGCCTGCTCCACGCTCACGCCTTCGCGCAGCCGTCCGATGGTGCGCAGATAGAAGGCGTGGGTTGCCGTGGCGAGGTTCGGTTGAAGGGGCAGGTAGATCTGCGCCGGCGGGTCCGTGCGAAAGCCCGCCCCCAGCACGCCGGTGACGACGTGCGGTGCGCCGCCCAGGGAAATGGCTTTGCCCACGATGCGCGGGTCGCCCTGAAAGCGGCGCTGCCACAGGTGGTACGAGAGCACCGCGAAGCGGCCGCCGTTGGGGCGATCTTCTTCGGCGGTGAACGTGCGACCGGCCGCCATGGGCGCCTGCAGGATTCGAAAGAAGCCCGCGCCGGTGTGGATGGCGGATACCTGCTCCGGCTCCGCGCCGCCCGTGAGGCTGATGCCCGGGCCGCCGAAATCGTAGGCCGCGACCTCTGCGAAGATGTCCTTCTCTTCGGTTAACGCGGCGACCACGGGAAGCGACAGCGTAATCCCTCTGGCGTCCTGGCCTTCGGCGTCCTGGTAAGTGAACAGCAACTGCACGATACGGCCCGCGCCGGGGTACGGAAGCGGCTGGAGCAGGAGGGCGTTGACGAGCGAGAAGATGGCCGTGTTGGCGCCGATGGCGAGCGCGAGCGTGGCCACCGCCGTCAGCGTCAGGCCACGGTTCCTGAGCAGGCCGCGGAGCGCGATTCGTGCGATCATCGTGGTCCTCCGAAGCCGCTTTCAGTGTATCAGCGGCGAGCCGGGCGGCCGACAGATCGGGTCTCGCAAAAGCCGGTCTGTTAGAATGGCCAATACACCTCGATGTCTTCCCAGAGCGATCTTGCGCGGCTCCGCCTCGCGGACTTTGTCGAACGTTTCCGCGGCCAGATGATCCCGCTGAGCGGCAAGTTCGCCTATTTTCCGGCCAGTTTGCCCCTGACCGGTGAGGACATCGATGAGTACCTTCAGGAGCCGATTGCCGCGCTGCCGCCTGCCATGGTGGCCGAACTACCTCCGGTCAACCTGCTGTTGGCGCCTCATCTGGAGCGAAACGGCGGCAAGGGCCAGAAGGCGGGGGATGCCTACATTACGGCCGAGCGCCCGGCGGAGTCGAAGGCGGTGTTCTCGGCCGAACTGATGCGTGGGGGCGAGAGTTTCCTGGCCTTCGCGATTCAGGAGCAGGAAGTCGCCGACTACCATTACCGCTTTTACCATGGCTTAGCCAAGCTGATCTCCCAACGCTGGAATGGCGAATCCCAGATGGCATATTCCAAGCTGCTGCGCGAGGAGCTATGCGCGGGCGTGCACGGCGAGGTGGATGAACAGAGCTGGCACCTGAAGCAAGGTCTGGTGCGCCGCCAGGTGAACCTGCGCCGCGAAACCAAGGGCTTCCAGGAGTATGCGGTGAGCAGCTTCATCGACACGCTGACGCTGTATTTGCATGGGATCTGCTGCGATATCGACGTGGAAACGGGCCCGAGGCAACTGCCCAGCCGCTACCTCCGCCGCCGGCTGGATCTACTCTACGGGCTCTACCCGCCGCCAGCGGGATACGCCGTATTCCCGGAAGACCTGAGCCCGCCGAAGTAAGGGAGATTACCCCAGTACCTAAGCTGTCCACAGGCTATGTGGAACCCCACTTGCTGGACGAAGATCAGGGTGAGTGGGAGAGCGACGATGCTAATTTCGGCTTTGGTGGCAGCGCTCCTGGTTTTCGCCTTGTTTTTGGCGGCTCTGACGTCATCGCCTAAGCCGGATGTGTCTGGCGAGGCGGGTGGCCCGGCGAAGGCTGGTGCGGGCCAGGAATGACACGTAGCGGGGAATAGATAGACAATGGAGATGGGTGGCCGGCGCGGCTAGCCGCGGGACGCGTCAACCGGCCGGTTGGTTTGTCGACGCGGCTCTGGTTGGCAAGCCATCGTGGCCGAGGCAAATTGTTGCTGCCCTTTAGCGGATGCCTGAGAGAGATGAGCGGTTCCCAACCACGCGCTGGACGGTGGTGTTGTCTGTGGCATCCCGGTCGAGCCGCAAGGATGCCCTCAACTGGCTCTGCGAGCGTTACTGGTACCCTTTGTACGCGTTCATCCGCCGGCGCGGCTATCCGCCCGATTCGGCGCAGGACCTGACCCAGGGGTTCCTCACAAACCTTCTCGAGCGCAGTTCCTTCGAAGCCGCCGACCCGTCCCGCGGCCGCTTCCGGGCCTACCTGATTGGCGCCCTCAAGCACTACCTGGCAGACCGTACCGAGTATGAAACGGCGGCCAAGCGTGGAGGGGGCGAGCCTCTTCTCCCGCTGCCCTTTGAGGAAGGGGAGGAGCACTACCTACAGTGCCCCGCGCACCTCACCCCGGAGGCCCTTTACGACCGCCAATGGGCGCTTTCGCTGATCGATCGCGTGCTCGACCTGCTTCACGCCGAACATGCCGCCGCAGGCAAGGAATCGCAGTTCGGAATCCTCAAGCCCTTCCTCGCCGGTGAGGGCGACTTCCGCGCCGCCGCGTCTGCGTTGGCGATGAAGGAGAACGCGGTACGCGTGGCCGTTCACCGTTTGCGCCGCCGATACCGCGACCTGTTGTCCGCCGAGATCACCGAGACTGTCGATTCGCCTGACGTGGTGCAGCAGGAGATCCGCTACCTGATCCACGTGATCTCCGCCTGACCGGGAGGAGGGCGACGGGCCCGGCCTCAACCCAACCGGCGCCGCGAGGGACCGCGCGGGACGAGGCCGGCTCCGGATACGATACAACAGAGATTCCGTGCCCTGATCGATGGCGCTTCCTCCTTCCCAACCAAACCTGGCCGGCCGTTGCCGGCGCTGTGGCGGCCGCGAGGTTTCCCACGACCACAGGTTGTGCGCGGTCTGTCTGCTCGCCGCCGCCCTGGATAGTCCCGGCCTCGCTCCCGCCGGCTCCTTCGGCAACTACGAGCCGGTGGCCGTGCTGGGGGAAGGCGGCATGGGGATCGTATATCTGGCCGAGCAGACGGCCCCGCTGCAGCGGACCGTCGCCCTGAAGGTGCTGAAGCCGGGCTTCGCCACCAAGGCCGTGGTGGAGAGGTTCGAGCGGGAGCGCCAGAGCCTGGCGCGGCTCGACCATCCGAACATCGCGGCCATCTTCGACGCGGGCGCGAACGCCGAGGGACTGCCATTCTTCGTAATGGAGTACGTCGATGGCTCCGCCATCACCGCCTACTCGGACGAGCGCAGCCTGCCCATTCGCGAACGCCTCAGCCTGTTCCTCCAGGTGTTGCAGGCGCTGGACCACTCGCACAGCCGCGGCATCGTGCACCGCGACCTGAAGCCGGGGAACATCCTGGTGACGGAGCAGGATGGCCGGCCCCGCGCGAAAGTGATCGACTTCGGCCTGGCCCGTCTGCAGGATTGGCACACCTTTGGGCGGGCGCAACTGACCGGTGTGGCGCAGATCGTCGGCACCCCCGAGTACATGAGCCCGGAGCAGGCAGCGGGAACGGAGGCCGCCGTCGACCATCGCACAGACGTGTACTCCCTGGGCCTTCTGCTCTACGAGATGCTGACCGGCGTACTGCCCTTCGAGACATCGCAGTGGGGAGAGAAGGGCATCACCGAGGTGCTCCGCGTCATCTGCGAGAGCGATACGCCCGAAGTGGTGACGCGGTTCTCCGCGCTCGGAGACGACCGCGCGGCCATTGCCGGCCGGCGCGGCTGCGATCCCCGGACGCTCACCCGCGTGCTCTCGAGCGACCTGGGCGGCATCGTCGCCAAGGCGATCGAAAAGGATCCCTCGCGCCGTTACGCCACGGTGGGACGGATGGCGGCCGACGTCGACCGGTACCTTCACGGCGAGCCCGTGGAAGCGCGGCGAAGCAGCCCCATGCGCCGATTGTCCCGCTGGATGCGCCGGCGCCGCGCCCCGCTGGCCACCGCGGCCGTTGCGGCCGCGCTGGCGGCGACCGGAGGCGGGGTCTATTTCGCGCTCCGGCCGGCCCCCGCGCTCACCGTGGGGAGCCTGATCCCGTTCACCGCCTTTGAGGGCTTCGAGACCTCGCCGAGCTTCTCTCCGGACGGCAAGAGCCTCGTTTACTCCTGGTCGGGCCCGACCGGCGAGAACTACGACCTGTACGTGGCGGGCTCGCCCGGGGAGCCGCCCCGGCGCCTCACCAAGGACCCCGCACAGGACGTCAGCCCGGCGTGGTCGCCCGATGGCCGTCAGATCGCTTTCCTCCGCGGCACGGCTCCCACACTCAGCCGCCTGATCATTCTGGACGTGTCCTCCGGAGAGGAACGCGACCTGGCTCCGATGCACGCCTGGTACGGGCCGATGACACGAAACCTCTCCTGGTCGCCGGACGGGAAGTGGCTGGCCGTGGTCGACAACCCGCGCGGGGCCGGCCAAGGCCTCATCCGCCTGTATGCGCCCGCGACCGGCGAGTTCCGGGACGTAATGATCAAGCCGGACCGGGCTGAGTACCTGCATCCGGCCTTCTCTCACGACGGCCGAACCCTGGCCTTCACAAGGGACGATATCCAGTCCCAGATGGTGATGCGGCTGCGGCTCACGCCGGATTACCGGCCCGAAGGCGAGCCCGAACGGGTGGACCAGCAAGGGATGTTTCCCGCCTGGCTGCCGAACGGGAAACATC
>DALYJJ010000165.1:9858-12477 GCA_031969915.1 Bryobacteraceae bacterium
GCACAAGGACATCGTCGTCGCGGCTCTGGCGGCGGGCCAAGGGAGCTAGCCAGCCGGTGGCCGAGGATCAGTTCGGCGACGCCGTGCTGGACGTCGCGGTGTCGCGAAACGGCGCTCGCGCGGCGGTTCCGCGATCAACGGGGAACCTCGATCTGTGGCTCTACGAATTGCGAGGCGAGTCTAAGCCGGAAGGCCCGGAAGTAGTGGCCGGGTCGACGTTCAACGACGCCGAGGCGGAGATCTCCCCCGACGGCCGGCGCCTGGCGTTCATTTCCGTCCGCTCGGGACGCCGGCAGGTCTGGATGTGCGGGCTGGACGGTTCGAACCTGCGCCAGTTGACGTTCGGGGATGAGGTTCGGCGCGGACCCAACTGGGAGTCCGACAGCCGCACGATTCGCTACGGCACAAGGAACGGCGATGTGCGCCGCTTCTACCGGATGGACGTGACGGACGGCACGCCGCGCTTCGAGCGCGACGACTTCTATATCGAGCACGGGACGCCGGACGGCAAGTGGCAGTTCGGGCGCCGCGCCATCGGTGATCAGGACAAGCTCTTCCGCATCGCGGCCGACGGCCGAGTGCCGCCGACTCCGGTCACGAGGCGAGTGAACTTCTACTCGCTGTTTGCGGGCGACTGGATCTACTTCGTCGACCGCAACTCGGGTGACGCCAAGCTTTGGCGTTTGCCCGTGAGGGGAGGCGTTGAGGAAGAGGTGACGCCGAGTGTCACCAACGGCGCCTTCGCCGTCACCGCGGACCACCTTTACTTCGCCAGGCGCATCGCCAACCGGCGGTGGGGTGTGTACATGCAGATGCTGGGTACGGCGCAGCCCCGGCTGCTGTTCGAAATCACGAACCGGCCCAACCGCAAGTTGACGGTATCGAAGGACGGCCGGCGGATGGTGCTGGATGTCGCCGTACAAGAGGGCGCGGACATCATGGTGGCGGATCTGTCCTGGCGATGAAGGGGAAAGGATTCGCGGGCGAAGCCGGCGATTGTTTTCCGGGCTGGAGCCACTGCGCTACCCGAGTTCGGCCAGGATCTCGAGCAACCGTCTGGTCGCCCGCTCCCAGGTGAACTCCGAGAGAACGCGCTCCCGGGCGGGGGCGCCGTGGGGATCGCGGCCATCGATGGCGGCCCGGACTGCCTCCACCGCGGCCTCTTCGTCCGGCTCCCACCAGGACGCATTCTCGAAGAGGGCGGCGGTGGCCGCGTCGCCGCTCCACGCCACCGGGCATTCGACGCTCGGGATCAGGGATGCAATCGAGTCGTCCAGGTAAGCCGTATAGGCGCTGTGCCGCGGAGCGATCAGTTTCAGCCCGGAGGCCGCGGCTTCCATCATTGGTTGGTCCCATCCCTCGCCGTGCGACAGGCTGATGTAATGGGTCGCAGCGGCATACAAGGCAGGCATCGCTTCATCGGGCAGCAGTTCATCCAACACGAAGACCGGCGCCGCGCGATCGAGGCCCTGCAAAAGCCGGCCGAACTCCGCTTGGGATTCCGCGGTATAGCAGCCCGGCTTCAGAAGCAGGGCCGCACTGTCGCCGGATCTGGTGGCGCGTTTCCAGACTCGGAGGAGGCCGTCCAGGTTCTTGCGGGGGCCGTAGGCGGCGACGTTGAGGAAGCGCGTCGCGTACCGACGGAGGGGTGTCTCCCTGGCTTCCCGCTGTCCCCCGAATGCCGCCGCGTCCACTCCGAGCGGGCAGAGCCGGAGCCGATCCTCCGGCATGCCGCTGGCGACCCACGCGCGCCGTGAGGATTCCGTGGGGACGATCACCAGGTCGACCGGGCGTTGTTGCTGGATCCATGCGGCCGGGACGCGGTTCGCCTCGAACATCGTGAAGTTCGCTGTGCGGCCTCCCCTCCACGGCAGCAACTGGTGCGGCATGCAGAACTGCAAGAGCACCGGAGCGGCTCCACGCCCAGTGGGCTCCGCGAACCTGGGATCGAGCATCGTCTCCGGCAACCGGGCCGGGCTCCACCCGGCCAACTCCACCAGGCAGACGCCCACGCCCTGCCGCTCCAACTCCCGGACGAAGGCCCGGACATGACGGTCGTAGCCGGTCGGCCCGCGGTAGGGACCGAAGACTGTCAGGCGCTCGAGGACCCTCCGCCGGCGACGAAAGAGGTTCAGCATCAATGCGATGAGGAAGCCCCATTGAACCACTCCCGGGCGGACGGTTCAAGTGTGCTGCCGGGCGTGTCTTCCCCGGCGTGCTCCCGGTCCTTTCAGGGGCGCCAGCGAAACTTTTTTTAAATTTCCTGTAACAGCCCAGGGGCGTTTCCCGAAGGAACCAGTAGAAGGCGTTTTCCTGGCTCTGTACGGAGGGTTGAGATTGATCCTATGACCGCAACTGTCTTCGCTGTCGGCATTCTCGGTTTGGTGGTGGCCGCCCTGGCCTGGGCGGTCTACCAACTGCTGCTGCAGAATGGCCGGCTGGCGCTACGCCTCGACAAGATCGAGGGGCTTCTTCGAGACAGCGGCGAACTCACGGACACCCCGGAAGAGACGGGGCAAAAAGGCCACGCGCCGGGGGCACTGCTCCACGATTTCGCGCTGCCGGCGGCGGGCGGCGGCACGATGACGCTGTCGGAGTGGCGGGGACGCCGGGTGTTGC
>DALYJJ010000166.1:0-12445 GCA_031969915.1 Bryobacteraceae bacterium
CGGCGCGGCAGGCGCGGTCGCGAACCGGAAGTCGTTCATCTGGGGCCGCGCGAAGGTGCCGCCGGTGTAAGACAAGGTCACCCGCGACAGAGTAACGTCCGCCACGATCCCGAAGAACGCGCCTGTGTTCGTGGTGAGCATGTTCGTGTTGTTGAACACGGTGGTCGTTCCGCTCTTCACTTCGATGGTCGACTTCTCGGTGGTGCTGCCCGTGGTCAAGCGGAACCAGAATCCGAGCGCGTTCACGCCCGTCGAAGGCATGAGCGCGATCAGCGCCGAGGCGCCGTCGTTATTCGGCCCAGCGATGATTTGCCCCCACGGCGAGAGCGTGGTCACCTGGAAGTTCGAACCCGTGAAGTTGTACGGGTAGAACGTGACCTGGTCGCCCGAAGTGGGCAGCGCCAGCGACGCATACAGGCCGCCGGGCACGCTGTCGAAGTCGATCAGCGTCTGGTTGGTGTATCCGGCGGTCGAGGCCGCGGTCTGCCACGCCGACAAGCTGTTGTAGGTTTGGATCGACGCGCCGGTAAGGGTCGACGCCAGGATCAGAGTCAAACAAATCCATCGAATGATGTTGCAGCGCATTGCTCTCTCCTTGGAACCGGCGCTCGCGGAGACGGCCGCCAGAGGAAGCTGCCTCTCCACATTCGGTTCACGCCATTTTTTGAATTCGAAGGAGTAGTCGCCGCGCCACGGAAGTCGTCTCGCGCCGATTTCGGACTTTGTTACCCTAATTCCTTGCCGATGTTGGGCTATCTCGAAAGGCTCTGCCGGATACTCCGTTGGTACTCCCTGGCCTTCTGAAGTACCACCACAGGATCCATGGTCAGCGGCCGTGCGCCCCTGACAATGAGCCGCCCCTGGACGAAAACGTCGAGCACATCCGCGCCCTTCGACGCGTAGACAAGCTGCGAATAGACGTCCCACATGGGAACGGCGTGCGGGCGGTCTAAGCGCACCGTGATCAGGTCCGCGCGCTTGCCCGGTTCCAGAGAGCCGATCTCCTTCTCCATGCCGAGCGCTCTCGCTCCTCGCACGGTCGCCATTTCAAAGGCCGTCCTGGCGGGCAGCGCCTGGGGATCGCGCCGCACCAGTTTTTGCAGCTTCGCCGCGAGGTCCATCTCCTCGAAGAGGCTGAAATCGTTGTTACTGCCCGCGGGCCCATCCGGACCCAACCCCACCGCCACGTCCGCCTCCAGCAGGGCGGCGACGGGCGCCGCGCCGCTCGCGAGCTTCATGTTGCTCGACGGGCAATGCGCCACACCCACGCCGCGGTGCGCCAGCAGGCGGATGTCGTCTTCGTCCACGTGAACGCAATGGGCGGCCAGCGTGCGGCCGTCGAAGACTCCCAGGCGGTCGAGATACTGGACCGGCGATTGCCGGTGGGCCGTCAGGCTGTCTTCGCGTTCCTTCAGTGTTTCGGCCACGTGAATCAGCAAAGGCGCGCCGTGCCGATTGGCCAAGGCTCGCGTTGCTTTCAACGTCTCCGGCGAAACGGTGTACATCGAGTGCGGCGCGACCGCGGCGGTGATCAGCGGGTCCCCGCGGAAGCGCTCCAGGAACTTGCCGGTGCGCGCCAACCCGATCTCCGGGGTCTTGGCGTCGGGCACGGGAAAGCCGATGACGGTCTGCCCGAGTACACCCCGAAGGCCCGCCTCCTTCGCCGCTTCCGCGATCACTTCCTCGAAGTAATACATGTCGGCGAAGGTGGTGGTTCCGGAGAGCATCATCTCCAGAGCCGCCAGACGCGTGCCCCAACGCACGAAGTCCGGCGTGACGTTCTTCGCCTCCGCCGGGAAGATGTACTTCTCCAACCACTCCTGCAGCCGCAGGTCGTCGGCGATGCCCCGCAGCAGAGACATCGGCGCGTGGGTGTGGGTGTTGATCAGTCCCGGAGCGAGGAGACTCTCCGGGCGATCCAAACGCTGTTTCGCGCGGTAGCGCCGATCGATCTCGGTTCGCGGCCCGACGGCCAGAATGCGGCCTGCGCCCACCGCCACCGCGCCGTTCTCAATCACCCGCCGCGTGGGGTCCATGGTCACCACGAAGCGGGCGGTCACGATCCAATCGGCCGGCTGCTGCGCGCCGCACAGCGCGGCGAAGAGGAAGAACCAGCTAACGCAGATACGCATCGTCGAAGGGCCTCGGGAACAGTTCGCTGAGCCGCAGTGTTTCGCGATCTCCGGCCAGGTTGGCGAGCACGATTTCGACATCGCCGCAGAACTCCCAGAGGAGTTGGCGGCAGGCCCCGCAGGGCGGCGTGAGCGTCGCGCTGTCCGCCACCACGGCGATGCGCACGAAGCGCAGGGAGCCCTCGGAGATCGCCTTGAGGAGAGCCACCCGTTCGGCGCACACGGTCAGGCCGTAGGTTGCGTTCTCGACGTTGCAGCCGGTGTGCACGCGGCCGTCCTCGTCCTCGAGCGCCGCGCCCACGAAGAACTTCGAATAGGGCGCGTGCGCCCGCTGACGCACGCGCCACGCCGCGTCGAGCAGGCTCTCTTTCATGACAGCCTCGGCAGCACCGCTTTCAGCAGGTCGATGAACTGCCCCCGTACGATCCGCCCGGTCTCGAGGACTTCTTCGTGGTCGAGTTTGCCGGGCAGCACGCCCGCCGCCATATTCGTCACACAGGAGATGCCCAGAACGTCGATGCCCATGTGCCGTGCGGCGATCACTTCGGGCACGGTGGACATGCCCACCAGGTCCGCGCCGATCGCCCGCAGATAACGGATTTCGGCCGGCGTTTCGTAGCTCGGGCCGAGCAGACCCGCGTACACGCCTTCCTTCAGCTCGATCCCCAGTTCCCGTCCCGCGGCTTTGGCCGCCTCCCGGTACGGCGCGCTGTACGCGTCGCTCATGTCGGGAAAGCGCGGCCCCAGGGAAGCGTCGTTCGGGCCGCACAGCGGATTGCTGCCCTGCAGGTTGATGTGGTCGGAGATCAGAACCAGCGCGCCGCGATCGTAGGAAAGATTGATGCCCCCCGCCGCGTTGGTGATGGCCAGGGACTTCACGCCCAACCGGCCGAGCACTCGCACGCCGAAGACCACCTGCTCCGGCGTATAGCCTTCGTAGAGGTGAACACGCCCCGCCATGACCGCCACGGCAAGCCCGTTCAAGTCACCCACCACGAGCTGGCCCGCGTGTCCCACGGCGGTAGATTGCGGCCATCCTGGGATCTCGCCGTAGGGCACATGCGCGGCGCCGGACAGTTCGCTCGCGAAGCCGCCCAACCCGCTGCCCAACACCACGGCCACCGTGGGCCGCAACGGCAATCGCGCTTCCAAATATCGAACCGCTTCGCCGATCACAAGAGCATCCCCGCGATGCACGCCGACATGAAGTTCGCCATCGTCCCCGCCGCCACCGCACGGAGCCCCAGGCGGGCCATGTCCGACTTCCGGGTGGGCGCCAGCGCGCCGATGCCGCCGATCTGGATGGCGATCGAGCTCAGGTTCGCGAAACCGCACAAGGCAAACGTGGCGATGGTGAACGAGCGCGGATCGAGCCCCGCCTTGAGCGGCCCCAACTGCAGGAAGGCCACGAATTCATTCAACACCAACCGGGTTCCGAGCAGGTTGCCCACCGTCTGCGCATCTTTCCAACTCACGCCCAGCAGCCACGCGACGGGCGCAAACAACACCCCGAGAATGCCTTCCAGCGACCCGGGAAGCCAGCCCATGCCCGGCAGCCCATGGACCCAACCGAGCACGCCGTTCACCAGCGCGATGAGCGCGATGAAGGCGATCAGCATGGCGCAGATGTTCAGCGCGAGGTGCAGCCCGTCGCCCGCGCCGCGCGACGCCGCGTCGATCACGTTCACGCCCGGCTTCTCCACCTGCACTTTCACGCCGCCCATGGTCTCCGGTTTGCCGGTCTCCGGGATCAGCATCTTGGCGATGAGGATCGTCGCGGGCGCGGTCATGATCACGGCGGTCAAAAGGTGTTCGATGGCCACGCCCGCGATCTTCACGTAGGCCGCCATCACCGCGCCGGAGACGTGGGCCATGCCGCTGACCATGATCGTGAACAGCTCGCTCTGTGTGAGATTCGCAAGGAACGGGCGGATGGTGAGGGGCGCCTCAGTCTGGCCCATGAAGATGCTGGCGGCGACATTGGTCGACTCGGCGCCGCTGGCCCCCATCACGCGCTGCATCAGTACGGCCATGGCGCGGATCACTACTTGCATGACGCCGAAATAGTAGAGCACCGAGAAGACGCTGGCGATGAAGATCACGATCGGCAGCACCTGAAAGGCGAAGACCACACCGAACGGGCCGGCCTTTTCGCCGAGCGGCCCGAAGACGAACTTGCTGCCCATCTCGGCGTACTCCAGCAACGCGTTCACCGCGATGCTGGCCGATTGGAACCCATACGCCAGGGGCGTCTTCAGCACCAGGAAAGCGAACAGGAACTGGAGGCCCAGGCCCCACAGCAGCAGTTGCGGCCGGATGCTGCGGCGAGCGCTGGAGAACAGGTAGGCGAGCAGGAGGATGACGGCCAGGCCGAGCAGGCCCGTCAGCCGCTCCACCTTAGCCCACGACCTCGAGAATCAACTCGCGCTCTTCCGGTGCGTGGGTGGAAATGCGGAACGCGTCTTCCACCATCTCCGCAGCCTCCTCCACGCGCTCTTCGCCGGTGTAGTAGAGGCGGCACAACACCGCTCCCGCATCCACCTTCTGGCCGATCTTCACTTCCAGAATCACGCCCACGGCGGGATCGATCTTGTCTTCCTTCTGATCGCGGCCCGCGCCGATCATCATCGAGGCGCGCCCAATGTCCTCGGCGTCGATCGCCGTCACGTAGCCCGCGCGCGGCGACATCACCTCACGCACGCCGGTGGCGTTCGGCAGCAGTTCGAAGCGATCCAACACCTGCGGGTTGCCGCCCTGCGCGGTGATCACTTCCTTGAACTTCCGGTAGCCCGAGCCGTCCAGCAACATGCGCTGCGCCACGTCTCGCGCTTCGTCGAGGGTCTTGGCGACCTTGCCGAGGAAGATCATCCGCGCCGCCAATTCCAGCGAAATGCGCGTCAGGTCCGTGGGCCCGAGGTTCTGCAGCGTCTGCGAGACCTCCATGATCTCCAGGGCGTTGCCCACGGCGTAGCCAAGCGGCTGGTTCATGTCCGTGATCAGCGCGGTCACGCGTTTGTCCATGCGCCGTCCAATGCCCACCATCATCTGCGCCAGACGCCGCGCATCCACCTGGCGCTTCATGAACGCGCCCGCGCCCACCTTCACGTCGAGAACCAGCGCGTCCAATCCCACGGCCAGCTTCTTCGACATGATCGACGATGCGATCAGCGGAATCGACTCCACCGTGGCGGTGACGTCGCGCAAGGAGTAGAGCTTCCCGTCCGCCGGCGCCACTTCTTCGGACTGCCCGATAAAGGCCAGCCCCAGCCGTCCCAACTGATCACGGAACTCGTCGATCGTCAGGTTGGTGCGAAAGCCCGGAATCGCCTCGAGTTTGTCCAGCGTACCGCCGGTGTGCCCGAGGGCGCGGCCCGAGATCATGGGCACCACGACACCCGCGGCCGCCGCCAGGGGCGCGGCCACCAGGGAGGTCTTGTCGCCGACACCGCCGGTGGAGTGTTTGTCCACCTTGATGCCCGGCACAGCCGACAGGTCGACTGTCTGCCCGGAACGGACCATGATATCGGTGAGGGCGCTCACCTCGCGGTCGGACATGCCGGAGAAGAATGTGGCCATCAAAAACGCCGACACCTGATAGTCCGGCACTTCGCCGTTCGTGTAGCCATCGATCAAGTGCTGGATCTCTTCGGCGGCCAGTTCTTCGCCGTCCCGCTTCCTCTGGATCAGATCAACTATGCGCATTATGAAGACCTTAGCGTACCATCTTATCTCATAGAAAGTAAACGCACAGAGAACTTTCGCGGGCTCCGTGCGCCGCTTTCAACCCGTTTCTGGCGCTGTTCCGCGGGCCGCTACTCAGGCCTGATGTCCGGCATCGGGTACCGGTATTGCGCGGAAAAGATCTCGCCGAACAGGCCCAACATCTGGTCGTGAATCAACCCGTTGGTGGCCAGCAGGTGCACCCCGCCAAGGGTTGCACGGCCACCTTTCATGTCCGAAACGCGGCCTCCGGCCTCCTCCACCAGAAGGATACCGGCCGCCATGTCCCACGGCTTCAAGCCGAACTCCCAAAACGCTTCCAACCGCCCGGACGCCACGTAGGCCAGGTCAATCGCCGCCGAGCCCGCGCGCCGCACACCGTGACTGATCATCGCCAGTTGGTAGTAGAAATGCACGTTCACGTTCTGGTGCCGCTTCAGGCTCGGAAAGCCGGTGGCCACGAGCGCTTCCTCCACCTTGGGGGCCTTGGAGACGCGAATGCGCTTGTTGTTGAGCCAGGCTCCCGCTCCCCGCTCGGTGGTGAACATCTCATCGCGCACCGGGTCATAGATGACGCCCGCCACCAGTTCGCCGGCCCGCTCCAGCGCGAGCGTGATATTGAACACCGGAAAGCCGTGGGCGAAGTTGGTCGTGCCGTCCAGAGGGTCCAGATACCAGCGGTACTCCGAACGCCCCTCGTGACCCGTGCCCTCTTCGGCCACCACCCCGTGAGAAGGAAACAGCGTCTTCAGCTTGTCGACGACGAACTTCTCGCTGGCGCGGTCGGCTTCGGTCACCAGGTCGTATTCACCCTTCAGTTCGAAGCCCACCCGTTTCTCCAGGTAACGCATGAGGAGCGCTCCTGCTTCGCGGGCGATTTCGGCGGCCGGCTCCAGAAAAGAAGTCACTCGGCGGCCCCGCCGGCTTCGTACAGGTACTTGATGTCGTGCTTGAAGATGAACAGGTTCGGCCCGTCGGTCCGCGTCAGACGGATGAAATGAGCGTCGTAGAATTCGATCTTTCCTTCGATCTCGTCGTTGTCCGTGAGCTTGACGCGAACCGGCGTCGCCTCGTCGATGAGGCGGCGCAAATACTTGGGCTCCTCGAAGGTCTGCTCTCCGACCTTCGGTTTGGCCTTCCCTGTGGGACGTAGCTCCATTGCTTCCATCGTAGCGGAGACGGTCACCGCTGCGCTGAGCGCGGCTACTTCTTCAACGGGCCGCGCCGCGGCTCCGGCTCGTCCGGTTCGTACTCGCCGAAATAGCCGGTGCGCGAGACGACGCGGTATCCTTGGCCCGGCACACTCAGCGTCAGGCGGTGGAAGCGGTCCTTGGTCTTCGGAACGTTCCGCGGGTAGAAGCCCAGAAGGTACTGGGTGCGCAGGTCGGCCAGGATGTCGCTGAAGGCGCGGTCGAGCTGGGCGCCGATGGTGGGCGCGAACACACGGCCGCCCGTCTGCGACGACAGTGTTTCGAGCGCGTTCTCGCCGCCGATGTTCCGCCCCGCCTCGGTTGCGATCGGGACGACCAGGATGGTGTAGATCGCAGCGTCGGCCATGTGCACGGCGCGGAGCGCGTCCTGGAACTTCTTTGCGCTCGTGGTGTCGCCGCCGTCGGTCACCACCACGATCACATGCCGCCCGTCCCGCGGCTCCAGGTCCTCGGCGGCGATGTAGAGGGCGTCGTAGAGCGACGTTCCGCCCTCCGGCTTGATGTTCTTCATGGCCTCTTCGAAGCGCGTCAGCCGCCGCGAAAATCCCACCGCCTGGACCACTTCGTAATTGAACGTGTAGAAGGAGACCGTGTCCTTCGGGTTTCCCTCCCGGAACATCGCGCCCAGGAACTTGCGAACGCTGTCCAACTGGAACTTCAGTTCCTTGCCTGTGGACGCACTGGCGTCCATCAGCAGCGCCACCGAGAGCGGCTGCTCCGTGTGCCGCTCAAAGAGCGCCACCTCCTGCGCCACACCGTTATCGGCGATCTGGAAGTCCTCCCGCGCCAGGCCGCCCACCGGCGCGCCGCGCTGGTCCTTCACCGTCGCCAGCAAACGCACCAGCCGCACGTCCACCCGGAACGTCGGTTCCTGCGCGCCGGCCGGCGCCGAGCCCGCGCCAGCCGCGAGCCACAACCACTCGCGCCGCGTCAACCTTGAACCACCTTGTCGTCCCACTCGCCCTCGACCCAAACCTCGCCGTCCACGAAGTATTCTTTCTTCCACACCGGAACCAGCTTCTTCAGCCGGTTGATCCCTTCGAGGGCCGCCTCGAAGGCGGGCCGCCGGTGCGGCGCGGTGACCACCACGGCCACGCTCGCCTCGCCGACCTCCATCCGCCCCAGCCGGTGCACCAGGGCGATGCGGCCGATTGAGTGCGATCCCGCGATCTCTCTTCCGATTGAGGCCATCACCTTGAGCGCCATCGGCTCGTAGCATTCATAGTCCAGATACCGCGTCGCCCGCCCCTGCGAATTGTTCCGGACCACGCCTTCGAACACCACCACCGCGCCGTCGGTGCCGCGCAGCAGGCGCGCCGAGAGCGCCCGGCTGTCGATCGTTTCGCGGGTGAGGGCGAAGTAGTGGCCCTCGGAGTCTTCGATCTCGCGTCCCGTACCGCCGCTGACGGGCGGCAGGAACGCGATCTCGTCGCCCTCCTCCAGCCGGCTGGAGGGGTCACTGAACTCCTGGTTGCGCGCCAGGACGATGCTCTTTCGCATCGGCGCGAGCCTTGGCAGCACAGTTGCATAATGCTCGAACACCGACTCCACAGACGCGCCCTCGCGCAACTCCAGCGTATCCTCGGCCCGCCCGGCCAGGTCCTTGAGCAGGCCGAAAAAAAGCACACGAATTCTCACGCTAACCAGTGTAGAGGACGCATGCGCCGCCCACGGGTTTCAGTCCCGTGTAACCTTGGTCCCCGGATTGCATCGCCTTTACCACCATGGGCAACGACACGTTGAGCATTCGGGACAATCGCAATAATGCGAACTACGAAGTACCGATTCACGACGGCAACATCCGCGCAATGGACCTGCGTCAGATCAAGCTCTCGCCCGAAGAATTCGGGATGATGAGTTACGACCCCGCGTTCCTCAACACGGCGTCGTGCCGCAGCGCGATCACCTACATCGACGGCGACCAGGGGATCCTCCGGTACCGGGGTTACCCGATCGAGGAACTGGCCGAACGAAGCACCTTCCTCGAGGTCGCTTATCTGATCCTCAACGGCGAACTCCCCACCGAGGAGCAGTTGAAGGGATGGGTGGCACGGGTCACCCATCACACGATGCTGCACGAAACCACCAAGCGGTTCCTGGAGGGCTTCCGCTACAACGCGCACCCGATGTCCATGCTCATCTCCACCGTGGCCGCGCTCTCCACCGTTTACCCGGATTGCCGCGAGGTCCTGGACCACCAGACGCGCCTTCTCCAGACCGTCCGGCTGATCGCCAAGATGCCCACCATCGCGGCCTACTCCTACCGGCACAGCCTCGGCTTCCCGTATGTCTACCCGGACAATGAGCTGAGCTACACCGAGAACTTCATGAACATGCTGTGGAAGATGGTGGAGCCGAAGTACGTCGCCAACCCCGTGCTGGCGCGCGCGCTCGACATCCTCTTCATCCTCCACGCCGACCACGAGCAGAACTGCTCCACGTCGACGATGCGCGTCGTCGGCAGCGCCCACGCCGATCCCTACGTCGCCACGGCCGCCGCGGCGGCGGCGCTCTCCGGGCCCTTGCACGGCGGCGCGAACGAAGAAGTCATCAAGATGCTCGACGAGATCGGCACGCTTTCCAACGTCAAAGCGTACATCGAAAAGGTGAAGGCCGGCCACGGCAAGCTGATGGGCTTCGGCCACCGCGTCTACAAGAACTACGATCCCCGCGCCCGCATCATCAAGTGGGCCGCCGAGCAGGTTTTCGGCGTGACCGGGCGGAACCCGAAACTCGAAATCGCCATGGAGCTCGAGAAGATCGCTCTCGAAGACGAGTACTTCGTGAAGCGCAAACTCTACCCGAACGTCGATTTTTATTCGGGCATCATGTACCAGGCGATGGGCTTCAAACCGGAGATGTTCACCGTGCTCTTCGCCATTCCGCGCACGGTCGGCTGGCTGGCCCAGTGGCAGGAGATGATCGTCGATCCGGAGCAGAAGATCTCCCGCCCCCGGCAGGTTTACACGGGCGCGGAGGAGCGCCACTGGGTGGCCATGGCGGACCGCGGCAAAGCCGTGGCTCAAGCCGGTAGCTGAGCAGGGAGCCCCAACTCTGGGTGTGGGCGAGGGTGTCCACACCCAAACCTCCGCGGTTCGTCCGTCGCTGCCGAAAGGAGGGCTGCTCCCGAGACCCGATCTGTTATCATTTCGGCTTCATGGCTCAATACTCCATCGGGGTCGATCTCGGAGGCACCAACCTGCGCGCCGCCGCGATCACCCAGGACGGCGCGCTGATCGAGAAAATCTCCGGCGCCACGAACCTTTCCGAAGGCCGCGACGCCGTCATCGGCGACATCGTCACCTCCATCTCCGCGCTTCGCGCGCGCCACAAAGACGACCGGCTGGCCGGTGTCGGCATCGGCGTTCCCGGCTTCATCGAAATCGAAAAGGGCCTGATCGTCGGCTCCAATAACCTGCCCGAGTTTGAGAACTTCCCCGTCCGCGACGACATCGAACAGAAACTCGGGACGCCGGTCATCCTCGAGAACGACGCCAACGCCGCCGCGCTCGGCGAAAAGTGGATGGGCGCGGGGCGGGACGTCGATTCGCTCGTCCTGCTCACTCTGGGCACGGGGATCGGCGGGGGCATCATTCATAAGGGAAGGATCGTCCACGGCTGCGTGGGCATGGCCGGCGAGTTGGGCCACGTTACGGTCTACCCCAACGGCAACCCCTGCGGCTGCGGCAACTTCGGCTGCCTGGAAAAGCACGCCTCGGCGTCTTACATCGCCTCGATGGGCAAGCTTCTCGGCTTCGGTGAGGACTGCACCTCCGAACAGGTCTTCCGGGAAGCGGAAGCCGGCAATGAACGCGCCCGCATGATCTTCGAGAGCATGGGCCGCGCTCTGGGCATCGCGCTTGGCAACCTTGTCAACACGTTCAACTACCCGTTGTACCTACTGAGCGGCGGCCCGCTGCCCGCCTGGGACTTCTTCGCTCCAGAAATGCTCGAAGAGGTCAAGCGCCGCTCCTTCACGTTCCGCAACTCGAAGACGCGCGTCGAAAAAGCCACGCTCGGCAACCTCGCCGGCCTCTACGGCGCCGCTTACTTACCGTTCCAGGCGGCCACTTACTAACATCGAATAAGGAATCCTCCATGTACTGGTTAGGCATCGACACAGGCACCGGCGGCACGCGAGCCCTCTTGATCGACGAGAAGGGCACGGTGCGAGCCGGATTCACCGCCCCTCACGAAGAGATGGCCATGGAGCGTCCGCTCTGGGCCGAACAACGCCCGGAGAACTGGTGGGACGCCGCGGTGGCCGCAATTCGCGGAGTGCTCCGCGAAAGTAAGATCAAGGCGAAGGACATCCAGGGCGTGGGGCTCTCCGGCCAGATGCACGGCCTGGTGCTGCTCGACGAGGCGGGCGCCGTCATCCGCCGCTCCCTCATCTGGTGCGACCAGCGCAGCCAGGCCCAGTGCGACGCCATCAATGCCACGGTCGGCAAAGCCAACGTCCTGGCCTTCACCGCCAACCCCGTGCTCACCGGCTTCACGCTGCCCAAACTCCTCTGGGTTCGCGACAACGAGCCCGCCCAATACGAGCGCGCTCGCCATATGCTGCTGCCCAAGGACTACATCCGCTACCAGCTCACCGGTGAGTTTGCGAGCGAAGTCTCCGACGCCTCCGGCACGGCGCTGTTCGACGTTGTGATGCGCCGCTGGTCGGGCGAAATGATCGAACGCCTGAAGCTCGACAAATCGATTCTGCCCAGAGTCTACGAAAGCTCGGAGATCACCGGCGCGGTCACCGCCGCGGCGGCCGAACTGACCGGACTGAAGGAGGGCACGCCCGTAGTGGGCGGCGGCGGCGACCAGGCGGCCAGCGCGGTGGGCAACGGGATTGTCGAGCCGGGCATTGTCTCCTGCACGCTCGGCACCTCGGGCGTGGTCTTCGCTTCCATGGACCAGGCGCACTACGATCCCGCGGGACGCGTGCACACTTTCTGCCACGCGGTGAAGGGAAAGTGGCACGTGATGGGCGTCACGCAGGGCGCGGGCCTCAGCCTGCAATGGTTCCGCAACCAGTTGTCTCCGGGCACGGACTACGACGCGCTCACCGCCGAGGCGGCCACCGCGCCGCTCGGCGCACAAGGCCTCTTCTGGTTACCGTACCTGATGGGCGAGCGCACGCCCCACCTGGACGCTACCGCGCGGGGCGGTTGGGTGGGCCTTACCGCCAAACATCAGCGCGCCGACCTGATCCGCGCCGTCCTCGAAGGCGTCTGTTATTCGCAGAAGGACTGCCTCGACATTATCGAAGATCTCAACGTCGCCGTAGATCGGGTGCGACTTTCCGGCGGCGGCGCGAAGAGCGCCTTCTGGCGCCAGATGTTCGCCGACCTGATCCGCGCCGTCCTCGAAGGCGTCTGTTATTCG
>DALYJJ010000167.1:0-12242 GCA_031969915.1 Bryobacteraceae bacterium
TCCTCTACTTCCTCGTTCACTTCGGCCTGGAGTTTCTCCACGTCGGCCTCGGACAGGGCGCCTTGCTTGACCAGCCAGTCCTCCACCTTGCCGATGGGGTCCTTCTCGCGCCACTCTTCGATCTCTTCGCGGGTCAGCGTGGGCGCGATCTCAAGCAGGGTGGCGGGCCGCACCGCGCCCTCCAGGTGTAAGTGCAACTCCGCCTTCGGCGCGCGGCGCAGGGCTTCGAACATTGTTGCCATAATAGCGACGTGACGCACGAAGAGGTGGAAGCGATTGTCGGCGGCTATCATGGAGATCCGTTTCGCGTCTTGGGGCCGCACCGCGTGGAAAGCAAGAACGGGAGCGGAAGTTGGCAGGTACGCGCCTTTCTGCCCCACGCCTCCGAAGCCGAGGTGCTGGTGGGCGGCGAAACCGTCCCCATGGAGAAACAGCACCCGCGGGGCTTCTTCAGCGCCGACATCGGCGGTAAGTTCACCGGCTACAAGCTGAAGCTCAAACGTTGGAACGGCGTATTCGAAGAGGCCGAGGACCCGTACCGCTTTTCGCCGCTGCTCTCGGACTTCGATCTCCACCTGCATGGCGAAGGCACGCACTACGAGACCTACAACAAGCTCGGCGCCCACCTCATGGAGTGGGAAGGCGTCCCCGGCTGCCGCTTCGCCGTGTGGGCCCCGAACGCAATCACCGTCTCCGTGGTGGGCGAGTTCAACGAATGGGACACCACCCGTCATCCGATGCGCCTCCGCAACGGCGGAATCTGGGAGATCTTCCTGCCCGGCATCCCGGCCGGCACACCCTATAAGTACTTCGTTAAATCGAAGTTCAAGGGCTATCAGCAGCTAAAAGCCGACCCCTACGCCTTCGCCGCCGAGGTGCCGCCCAAGTCCGCTTCCCTGGTCTGGGACATCGACCGGTATGAATGGCGTGACGCCGCGTGGATGGAAGAGCGCGGCAAGAAGGACTGGCTCAAGGAGCCCGTTTCCATCTACGAAGTGCACCTGGAAAGCTGGATGCGGGATCCGAAAGGGCACCCGCTGAGCTATCGCGAGATGGCCGTGACGCTCGTCGAGTACGTGAAGCGCATGGGCTACACGCACATCGAACTGTTGCCGCCCATGGAGCATCCCTTCTCCGGCTCCTGGGGCTACCAGGTGATCGGTTACTTCGCCCCCACCTCCCGCTTCGGCACGCCCGAGGACTTCATGCACCTGGTGGACTGCTGCCACCAGGAGGGCATCGGCGTGATCGTCGATTGGGTGCCTGCGCATTTTCCCAAGGATGCCCACGGCCTGGCCTACTTCGACGGCACCGCGCTCTACGAACATGAGGACCCGCGCAAGGGCGAGCACCGCGACTGGGGCACGTTGATCTACAACTTCGGGCGCAACGAGGTCCGCACGTTTCTGATTTCGAACGCCCTGTTTTGGTTGAAGAAGTACCACATCGACGGCCTGCGTGTGGACGCCGTGGCGTCCATGCTCTACCTGGATTACTCCCGCAAGGCCGGCGAATGGGTCCCCAATCGGTACGGCGGAAACGAGAATCTGGAGGCGATCGACTTCCTGCGCCGATTCAACGAGCAGGCCCACACAGTGCCCGGCGCGGTCACCATCGCCGAGGAGTCCACGTCCTTCCCGGGCGTCTCCCGCCCGGTCTATCTCAACGGGCTCGGCTTCACCATGAAGTGGAACATGGGCTGGATGCACGACATGCTCCAGTACTTCGCCACCGAGTCCGTGTACCGGAAATTCCACCACAACAAGATCACCTTCAGCCTGCTCTACGCCTTCACCGAGAATTTCGTGCTGCCCATTTCGCATGACGAAGTCGTGCACGGCAAGGGGTCTGTGCTGGGGAAGATGCCGGGCGACGAGTGGCAGCGCTTCGCCAGTGCGCGTGCGTTCTTCGCTTACATGTACGGCCATCCCGGCAAGAAACTGCTCTTCATGGGCAGCGAGATCGGGCAGTACGAAGAATGGAACAACAACGCCGCCGTGCGATGGGAACTCCTCAACTACGACTACCATCGAAAGCTGCAGACGCTGGTTTCCGCGCTCAATCACCTCTACCGGTCTTCGCCCGCCTTGCACCAGGTGGACTTTCACTGGGCAGGCTTCGATTGGATCGACCTGCACGACGTCGAGTCGTCCGTCATCTCCTTCCTGCGGCGGGCCGAGGATCCCAAGGACTACCTGGTCTTCGTCTGCAACTTCACGCCCGTCCCTCGCTCCGGCTATCGCATTGGAGTACCGGAGGAGGGCTTCTACGAAGAGGTTCTGAACACCGATTCCGAAATCTTCGGCGGATCGAACGTGGGCAACGGCGGACTGGTCTCCAGCCGCCCTGAGGCGATGCACGGCCGGCCGCACTCCATCTCCATCACGCTGCCGCCGCTCGGGGTGCTGGTGTTCCGGCCCCGGCGATGATTGACATCCACAGTCACATCCTCCCCGGCATCGACGACGGCGCGGAAAACCTCGAGGTGAGCCTGGAGATGCTCCGCATGGCCGCCGAATCGGGCACCACCGACATCGTCGCCACGCCGCATGCAAGCTTTGAGTTTCCCTACGACGGCCCAAGAGCCCGTTCCCTGCTTGCCGAAGTGCGGGAAGCCGTGGGCAGCCGCATCAACGTGCACCTGGGCTGCGATCTCCACCTGCACCACGAAAACATCCGAAACGCTGTCGCGGAGCCTGCCGCGTACACCGTCAACGGCGGCCGTTATTTGCTGGTGGAGTTCTCCGATCTGCTGATCCTCCCCGCCACGGAGGCGATCTTCGAAGAAATGCGCCAGGCCGGCATCGTGCCCATCGTCACGCATCCGGAGCGGAATCCGCTGCTCCAGGTGCGGATCGAGCGCATGAAGCAGTGGGCCGCCGGAGGCGTCCTGCTGCAAGTGACCGCGGATAGCTTCCTCGGACGCTGGGGCCGCGAAGCGCGGGAGTGCGCCGCGCGGTTGATGGACCTCAACCTGGTGCACGCGGTGGCCAGCGACGCACACGGGGCAAAGGACCGTACGCCGCGGCTCGACCGCGCATTCGAGTATGTCTCCCGTCGATGGGGCGAGGCGCGTGCCGAGCGCCTCTTTCGCGCGAACCCGGCGGCCGTCATTCGAAATGAAGAACTGCCTCCGCCGGGCGCCGAACCGGCGCCGGCCAAGCGCAAGTGGTACCGGCCCTGGTCCTGATGCGTGCGGCTCAGTCGAGCAGCCGTTGGGCGGGCCGGGCCTCCACCGGCCAGAGCGGAGCACCGGCCAGCGACGGACGAATTCCCTGATCGGTGACGAACCCCGCGAACCAATCGAGCGGCGTTCGATCGAAAAGATCGCCGGCCGGCAGCGCTTCGGGCCAGATCTTCTCTTCGCCAAAGAGCGCATAGACGGGCCTGCGCCGGAGACGGGCCGCGGCGGCGATCAACGACGACCCGGTCTTGTTCAACACCCCAAGCGGGCTCACTGAATCGGCGCCGATGAGCACAACCGAGGTCTCCTGCAGCGCGGCGCCCGCCGCGGTGTCCGCGATCACCCGAACGTCAACGCCCCGCGAGGCGAGATCGGCGGCCAGTCGGCGCCCCTCGCCGCCGGGCTGCGATTCCGTTGTGACCACCTGAAACGCCGAGCCGCTCCGCTGCGCCTCGACGATTGCGCCGAACACCAGCGAACTGTAGGAATGGGTCAGCACACGGCCCCGGACCAGGGCCGAGGCGTGGCGCGCCACCGCCCGCGCCGACTCCGCCAACCGCCGCTGCCACCGTCGCGCCACCTCCGCAGCCTCGTCTGCGCTCCGCGCGCGGCCCACCTCCAGCGCCACGCGCAAAACTCCGGCCATGGCGGGCTGGGCCTTTTGTAGTTCATCCGCCAGGTTCCGCCAGTCGCCCCCAGCGGCCGCATCCATCAACAGGGCCGCGGCCCGCGACGCCAACTCGGTTGCGCCGTGCCGCCGGTCGGAAGCGATCGAATCAGCGCTGAGCAACACGCACCACCTCCCCGCAGCCGCCCGCGCGCGCCAGCCATACCGGAAGCCGGTCCGTGAGCGCCCCTCCCAGCCGCAACTCGGGCGCCGCCGCGGCCAGCAGCTTCACCGTCTCCGTTTGGCAATCGCCCGCGGTGAACCGGTCGATGTCCAGGGCGCCGCCCACGGCGAAATGGAGAGCGCTTTGTGCATTCCTCGTCCTTCGCCGCGCGTCGGCTCCGTGAGAGAGCAGCACGCGGGCCGATTCCAGGTCGCCGTACCCGCCCGCCATCATCAGCGCCGTGTACCCGTTGGGCGGCGCGGCATTAGGGTCCGCGCCGCGCTCCAGCAGAAGTGCCAGCGCCGCCCGCTGGTGCTTGTGAACCGCGTGGTGGATCGGCGGCCACCGATTGACGCCGGCCGGTTCGTCCGGATTCGCTCCCCGATCGAGCAGCGCGGCCATCGATGCCAGATCGCCGGCCCGGGTGGCGTGAATCAGCGGCGTAAACGGAGGGTTGGAGGGAGCGCACGACGCCAGAAGCAGGGCCGCGGCCGGGATCCATACGAGCTTCATGACCGCATGATACGCCAAATACTTCATGATGTAAAGTACTTGTCGATTGTGAAGCGCAAGGTCCGGATAGCGGCGCCCGCGTCGCGGGCGTACTCTGGAGCAAGCGCCATGGACGCTCCGCTGCGTGACCATTACCAAACGGAACTGTCGGCGCGCAGGGCGCGCCTGGAGACCGCCGCGGCGGCTCATGCGCCGGCGGGAGAGTTGACGCGGCTGCTGGGAGAAGTCGATGCTGCGTTGCTCCGCCTGGAGAATGGGACGTTCGGCCTGTGCCTCACCTGTGGCGACCCCATTGAGGCCGACCGCCTGGCCGCCGATCCGCTCACCTGTTTCTGCCTGGACCACCTCAGTCCGCGAGAGCAGCGGGCGCTCGAGGAGGATCTCGAACTGGCGCGCCGGATCCAGCACGGGTTCCTGCCGCTCGGTGTGCGGCAGTCGCACGGCTGGGAGTTTCGGACGCGGTATGTGCCCGCGGGAATCGTGGGTGGGGACTACTGTGACGTGGTGGGAATCGAGGAACGCGCCGCCGCGTGGTTTGTCGTGGGGGACATCTCCGGGAAGGGTGTAGCTGCGTCTCTGCTGATGTCGCATCTTCACGCGATCTTTCGCAGCCTGCTGTCGGCAAACCTGGAACTGCCGGCGCTCGCGCTCCGGGCCAACCGGCTATTGTGCCAGCACACTCTGCCCGCGTCTTACGCGACCAGCCTGTGCGGCCTGGCCCACCAACGGGGAACGGTGGAACTGGTCTCGGCGGGGCACTGTGAACCGATCCTGATCCGGGGGGGCGTCCCGCAGAGGATTCCGTGCGGCGGGATTCCGATGGGCTTATTCTGCGAAACCCAGTACCAGGCCCACGCCGTTGCGTTAGCGCCCGGGGATTCGCTATTGCTTTACACGGACGGCGTGGTGGAGGCGTCGAATCCGGAAGGCGAGGAGTTCGGCATCGAACGGCTGTTGGCCTTGTGCGCCGGGGCGCACAACATGGACCTGGTGACTGCGATCGCGGCCCAGGTGGAGGCGTTTCGCCGGGGCGCTCCGCCGTCCGACGATCTCAGCCTGATGCACGTGCTGCGCCTGGATCAGTAGACCACCAGCTCGATCGGCGCCCCCAGGCCGACGCCCAACGCCGCCGCGGCGTTGCCCTCCCGGATGGAGACCTCGTAATAGCCGGCGCTCCCCTCGATGACGTGCGGTTCACGGCCGCCCATCGATTCGTAGGTGGCGGCGATGGCGCCGATCTTGATCAGGCCCACCTGCAGTTCGAACGGGCGCTCGCGGAATTGCGGGAAGTCGGCGGCGCGGAAGCTGCTCACCAGGTTCCCGAAGCGGTCGATGTGGATCACCGTGCCGGTCCAGAAGCGGCGTCCGGTCTGCAGCGGCCGCACCGCGGGTGGTTTCAAATAGTCCTCGATCCGACGGCCGAACTGTGCCGGTGTGGTTCCGGCGGCGAGCCAGGCGGCGGCGGGCGCGAACACGTCGCGCCCATGAAATGTTCCGCTCACCTCCGGCAACAGCAGCCGGACATTCGTGATCTCGCGGACCCGTCGCCGCGGCGACCGTTCGTAGATGAAACCGAAAACACCGTTGTCGGGACCGATGAAGTACTGGCCTTCGGACTCCACCAGAATCGGACGGCGGGCGCCGCCCACGCCGGGATCGACGATCGCCACATGGATGGTCTTCTTCGGGAACCACGGCGCGCTGTGCGCCAGCAGAAATCCGCCCTGGGCGATCTCGAACGGCCTCACTTCATGCGTGATGTCGACGATGTCCGCTTGCGGGCAGATGGATCGGATCACTCCCTTCATCGCTCCCGTGAAGTAATCGGCGAGGCCGAAGTCGGTGGTCAGAGTAATCGTCGGACGGCGCATGCGTTGTTAGAATTTTACTAGCACCATTCACTTGCGCACCTTCATGAACTACTTCGACCACAACGCCACGACTCCGATTGCTCCGAGCGTGCTCACGGCTCTCACCGAAGCGCTGGGCTCCGTGTACGGGAACGCATCCAGCATTCACCGGATGGGGCAGGAGGCGCGCGGGAAACTGGAGGCCGGGCGCAAACAGGTGGCGGACCTGCTGAACGCAACCACGAAGGAGATCATCTTCACCAGCGGCGGCACGGAGGCCGACAACCTGGCCATCTTCGGTGTGGTGCGGCATGCGCGGGGTCCGCGGAAGCACGTCGTCACCACCACCATTGAGCACTCCGCCGTGCTGAACTGCTGCGCGAAGCTGGAGCGCGAGGGTGTGGAGGTGACCTACGTTCCCGTCGGCGCGAGCGGCGTGGTGGAGCCCGATGCCGTCCGCAAAGCTCTCCGGCCGGACACGGTGCTGATCAGCGTGATGTATGCCAACAACGAATTGGGCACCGTGCAGCCGGTGGCCGAAATCGGCGCCCTGGCGCGCCAGGCCGGCGTGGCGATGCACTGCGATGGCGTGCAGGCAGCGGGGAAGATCCCGGTGGACGTACGCGCGCTCAACGTCGATTTCTTCGCCCTCAGCGCCCACAAGCTGTACGGCCCGAAGGGAGCCGGTGCGCTCTTCGTGCGCCAGGGCGTGGAGTTCGAACCGGTGCTCTACGGCGGCCGGCACGAAGGCGGGCGGCGGCCGGGAACGGAGAACGTGCCCGGAGGCATCGCACTCGGCGCGGCGGCGGCGCATGCGGCGGAGCACCTGGACGGCGAGCAAATGCGCTTGGCGGCCCTGCGCGACCGTCTGGAAGAGGGCGTCCTGGCCGCCGTGGCCGGCGCGCATGTGAACGGCGCCGGTTCACCGCGCGTGCCCAATACCGTCAACATCCGGTTCGACGGCATTGAAGGCGAAGCGATGGTCATCGCGCTCGATCTTCGCGGCTTCTGCGTCTCCTCCGGCGCGGCGTGTTCCAGCGGCGCGATCGAGCCGTCTCACGTGCTCACCGCCATCGGACTCTCGAAGCAGGATGCCCGTTCGGCGGTCCGGTTTTCCCTGGGCCACGCCAACGGCGAGCAGCAGGTGGACGCGTTGATCGGGGCCGTGGAGGAGTGCGCCGCGCACCTCAGGCGCCTGTCCCCCTCCTACGCGGGGGCGCGGTGAAGCCCATCGCCGTGGCGATGTCGGGCGGCGTCGATAGTTCCGCCGTGGCGGGATTGCTGCGCCGCGAAGGACGTCCCATCATCGGCCTCACCATGCAGTTGTGGAATCAGAGGCGGCTTCCGGAACTGCTCGCCGGCGGAGCCGGTGCGGGCCGCTGCTGTTCCCTCGACGATGTCTACGACGCCCGCGCCGTGGCCCGCCACCTGGACATTCCCTATTACGTGGTGAACTTCGAGCAGCGCTTCGAAGACCAGGTGGTGAAGCCCTTCGTCGACGAATACCTGGCGGGCCGCACGCCCATTCCCTGCACGCTCTGCAATAACTTCATCAAGTTCGACCAGTTCCTCGAACTCGCCGAAGGCGTGGGAGCGGAGTTCGTCGCCACGGGCCATTACGCCCGCGTTTCCCGGAGCCCGGCGTCAGGCCGTTGGGAGCTGCGCCGGGGCGTCGACCAATCGAAGGATCAGACCTACTTTCTCTGGGGCCTCACCCAGGCGCAACTCTCCCGCACCCTGTTTCCGCTCGGCGGAATGACCAAGCCGGAGGTCCGCGCGTTGGCCGCCGAACTGGGAATCAGCGTTGCGGCGAAGAACGATTCCCAGGAGATTTGTTTCGTACCCAATGGCGACTACGCGGCTTTCATTGACGCGTACTTCCGCGAGCGGGGCGTCGAGCGCGACCGGACGCGGGGCGAGATCGTCGACACCGGCGGGCGTGTGCTGGGTGAGCACGGCGGCGTCCATCACTTCACGGTGGGCCAGCGCAAGGGTCTCGGCGTCGCGGTGGGCGAGCCGCTGTACGTGATCGAAACCCAGCCAGCTGCGCAGCTTGTCGTGGTGGGACGCAATCAGGACCTGCTCAAGGCGCACTGTGCCGCGCGCGGCGTGAACTGGATCTCCATCCCGCCCCCCGCCGCGCCCTTTCGAGCCGAAGTGAAGATTCGCAACCGGCACGGCGCGGGGGCGGCGACGGTTCATCCGGGAGCCGATCCGGAGCGCGTCGAGATCCGGTTCGACGAACCGCAGCGCGCGGTCACGCCCGGACAGGCCGCCGTGTTCTACCAGGGCGACCTGGTCCTCGGCGGGGGCTGGATCGAATAGTGGCCCGCCGCTCCGCGCTTCGCAACGGGATCGAGTACCTGGTGGCGCGCGCGGTGCTGGCAACCGTGTCCCGGGCGCCGGCGCTCGCGCGCAGCTACGCCGGCTTGCTCGACCGCGCCATTCCGCGCTTGCGGCGTGTCGGGCTGGAGAACGTGCGGGCCGCGGGGTTGCCGGACGACGTCGTGGACGGCGTCTTCGCGAACATCGCGCGCGTGATCGGCACATTCGCTCAGTTCCCGCGGATCAACGCGGGCAACGTCCGCGAGTGGATCCGGTACGACGGCCTTGAGAACTATCAGGAGGCCAAGCGCCGCGGCCGCGGCGTCCTCATTGCCACGGCGCACCTGGGCAACTGGGAGTTCAGCGCCTTCGCCCATGCTCTGATGACCGAGCCCATGTGGGTGATGGTACGTCCGCTCGACAACCCGCTGATCGATCGGCTGGTGGCCGGCTACCGCGCCCGGAGCGGCAACCGCGTGGTCGAAAAAAAAGACTTCCTTCGCGGCATGCTCAAGGCTCTTCACCGGAACGAGGCGGTGGGGATTCTCATCGATCAGCACGCGGCCGAAGACGCCGTTCCGGTTGATTTCTTCGGCCGGAAGGCGGCGGCGGCCACGGGCTTCGTGCGAATCGCGCATCACACCGGCGCGACGGTACTGCCCGGCTACGCCCTGTGGCGCGAATCGGAGCGCCGCTACGTGCTGCGCTTTGACGAGCCCATCGAGATGACCGGCGACATTGCGCGCGATACGCAGCGCTTGCACACGCACCTGGAGTCGGTCATCCGTCGGGACCCCGATCAATGGTTGTGGATTCACCGGCGCTGGAAGTCGCCTTCGCGGACTGCTAGTCTCACCGCATGAAGCTGTTCCTGTTCCTGTTACTTCCGTTAACTCTCGCCGCGCAGTCCTGGACTCACGCCCTCTCCTCGCTCGACGGGCTGAAGACCGCGGGAGCGAAAGCGGAGGCCGTCACCTACAAGGGCAAGCCCGCGGTGCGGATCACTGCCGCTGCCGCCGACGGGAACGTCATTCCCGTGGCGGGCCCCCAGTTTCGCGACGGGACCATTGAAATCGAAGTGGCGGGCGACCTGGCGCCGGGTGCTGGGGAGGCGGCGCGCGGGTTCGTGGGCCTGGCCTTCCGCGTTCTTTCAGACAGCGGGAGGTACGAGTGCTTCTACCTGCGGCCCACCAACGGGCGCGCCAACGACCAGGTGCGGCGCAACCACTCACTCCAGTACGTCTCCGAGCCGGAGTTCCCGTGGCATCGGCTTCGCAAGGAGTCTCCCGAGAAGTACGAAAGCTACGCCGACCTGGTCCCGGGCGAATGGACCCGGATGAGAATCGAAGTTCGCGGCAGCCAGGCTCGGCTGTACGTGAACGGCGCGGAGCAGCCGTCGCTGATCGTCAACGATCTGAAACTCGGAGCGGGCGCCCAGGGCGGCATCGCGCTTTGGATTGGACCGGGCACGCTCGCGCACTTCGCCAACTTGAAGGTCACCGCCGAGTAGTTCGGATGCGAGGCTACTCGGCCCGCAACGCCTCCAAGGGGTCGATGCGCGCGGCTCGCCGCGACGGCAGCCAGGCGGCGGCGACCGTGACCAGACTGAGGAGCAGCGCGGCGCCGAGGTAGAGTGCCGGGTCCGTGGCGCTCACTTCGAAGAGCAAGGTCTTCAGGAAGCGGGAGAGGGCGAGGGCCGCGGCGCAACCGAGGACGCAGCCCAGCAGGGCGAGGCGCAAGGCGTCTCTGAGGATCAGCGTGAGGACCGCTCCGGGTGCCGCGCCCAGCGCCATGCGCAACCCGATTTCAGGCGCGCGCCGGGACACCTGGTAGGCCATCACGCCGTAGACTCCGGCCATGGAGAGAAGCAGCGCGAGGCCAGCCAGCAAGCCGATGAGGAGCGTGCGGAAGCGGGGAGCGGCCACGGCTTCCTGGAGGATCCCGCCGGCGGTGGTGAACTCGATGGGCACATCGGCGGAGAGCCGGCGGGCGGCCTGGCGCAACGGCTGAGCCAGTTGCATCGGGTCGCCGTCCGTACGGACCAGGACGAACATCGCCGTCGCGGGGCGCGGATGTTGCCCGTACGGCATGTAGAGTTCCGGACCGGGGGCGCTGGCCGGGCCGTCCTCACGAACGTCGGCGACGATGCCGACGATGGTCATCGGGTGGTCTTCCCGGTCGAGGCCGCACTCCAGGCGGCGGCCGATCGGGTCCTCGCCGGGAAAAGCGGCGCGGGCCAGGGACTCATTCACGATCGCCACCCCGGGAGCGTCGAAGGCATCGCGGGCGGAGAAGTCGCGGCCCCGGCGAAGAGGGATCCCCGCGGTTTCGAAATAGCCGGGCGAGACGACGCGGAACCCCGCCCGGGGCATTTCATGGAAGGGCACCTTGGGGCGTCCTTCGATTTCGATGGATCCGTTCGAGGCGCGGCCCGCGCCGGCCAGGCCGAAGGCGGCTCCCACCTTGATCGCGCCGGGCATCAGCCGGGCCTGCTCAATGAGCTGTTCGTAGAATCCGGTGGCCTGCCGGGCGGAGGCAAGGCCATCGGATGGTACGTCGATCTTGGCCACCAGAAGGCGCTCGGGCTGGAAGCCGAGATCGGCGGAAGTGAGGTTGGAGAAGCTCCGGAGGAGCAGCGCCGCACCGGCCAGCAGCATCACGGAAAAGGCCAGCTCGGCGATCACGATGGTGTTGCGCAGGACTCCCCCGCCGCCGGCCAGAAGGCCGCGCGCCTGGGTCTGCTTCAACGCCTCGTTCAGATCCACGCGCGACGCGTGCCATGCGGGAACCAGGCCGAAGACCGCAATGGAGAGGGTGGCGGCGCCCATCGCAAAGCCGAGGACCGTGAGATCGAGCCGGATCTCGGACAGCCGCGGCAGATCGCCCGGTGCGAGGGCAACCAGGGCGTCGACGCACCACTGGCCGAGCAGCAGGCCGGCGACGCCTCCCACCACGGCGAGGAGCGCGCTTTCGAAGAGAAGCTGTCTGACCACCCGGGCGCGGCTGGCGCCGAGGGCCGTCCGGATCGCCATCTCGCGCGTTCGCCCCGAGCCGCGGGCGAGCAACAGGTTCGCCACGTTGCCGCAGGCGATCAACAGGATCAGCCCGACCGCGCCCAGTAAGACATACAGCGTCGGCCGGAGGGAGCCGACCAGGTGCTCCCGCAATTGGATGACGGCCGCGCTCTTGTTTTTGTTGTCCGCCGGGTGCTGGGCTTCGATGCGTTGCGCGATGGCGGCCATTTGCACCTGCGCCTGTTCCACCGATACGCCCGGGCGGAGCTTGGCCACAACGCGGTAGTTGTGCGCGGACCGCGATTCGGTTTCCGGGAACAGGGATGCGGGCACCCAGACTTCGGTCTTGCCGGGGTAGGAGAAGCCGGCCGGCAGAACGCCGGCAATTTGAAACGGCTGCCGCATGATCATGATGGTTTGGCCCAGCGCCTCGGCGTCGGTGGCGAAGTGGCGGCGCCGGAACGTATCGCTGATCAAAGCCACCTGCGCAGTGCGTTCCCCGGGGAACGCAGTGCCGGTGCGCGGC
>DALYJJ010000168.1:0-5916 GCA_031969915.1 Bryobacteraceae bacterium
GATGCGGCGGCGGAGGTCGGCGCGGACGCGTTCGACGAGCGCGGCGGGGTCCTCTTCGGCGCGCGCCCAGTCGCCCAGCGACTCGAGGATCGCTTTGAGATCGCGAATGCTGACCATCTCCTGCGCCAGGCGCTTCAGGATGTCGGTGAGCAGCGGCAAGGAGACGGGCTTGGGAACAACCTGTTCCACCAAGGCCGGGTAGATCTGCTTCAGGCGCTCTACCATGGAGTGCACTTCCTGCAGCCCGATGAGTTCGTGGCCGCTGCGGCGAAGGAAGCCCGCCAGGTGTTGGAGCAGCACGTCGCCGGGATCGGCTACGGCGAACCCGGCCTTGGAAGCGAGTTCAGCCTGCTCTTTGCGGATCCAGGTTGCGGGACGCCCGGTGAGGGGGTGCGGCACGGGGTCGCCTTGCAGGCCGAAGAGGGAGAGCGATGGGGCGGGCTCGGCTACGAGCACGTGTTCGGTCTTGACTTCGGCGCGTACGGCGGGGACCTCGTTCAGCCAGATTTCGAAGGACTCGGCGGGCGCGTTGGGGTCGGTGGCCACCTGTACGGGCGGATAGAGCACGCCCAGTTCGATGTAGAGCGATTCGCGCAGGAGGTTCATCGACTCGAGGAATTTGCGGCCGCGTTCGGAGCCTTGCGATACGACGGGCGCGAGCGCGGGCCCGGCGCGGAGCACTACTGGAACCGTGGCGAGAACCTGCGGCATGTCGACGGGAGGCGCTTCGGCGGCGGCAGCGGCATCGATTTCGGCTTGTTTACCGGTCTTCGGCCTGAGCAGCGCCCAGGCGATCCCGCCGATCGCGGCGGCCAGGACGAAGAAAGGGATCTTGGGGAGTCCGGGTATCAGCGCCAGCACCAGCATCAGGCCCGCGGCGACGGCGATGGCTTTGGGCTGGGCGATCAACTGGCCGACCACCTGCGAGCCGAGGTTTCCTTCCTGTCCCGCTTCGGCGGCAACGCGAGTGACGACCATGCCGGCGGAGATGGAGATCAGCAGGGCGGGGATCTGCGACACGAGGCCGCTGCCGATGGTGAGGACGGTATAGATCTGCGCCGCCTCGCCCGCCGCCATGCCGTTCATCGCGACGCCGATGATGAGGCCGGCGATGATGTTGATGAGCGTGATGACAATGCCCGCGATGGCGTCGCCCTTGACGAACTTCATGGCGCCGTCCATGGCTCCGTAGAACTGCGACTCGCGAGAGAGCTCGTCGCGCCGCTTGCGCGCCTGCTCGAATGTGATGGTGCCGCTCCGCATATCCGCGTCGATGCTCATCTGCTTGCCGGGGATGGCGTCGAGCGTGAAGCGGGCCGAGACTTCGGCGACGCGCTCGGCGCCTTTGGTGATGACGATGAACTGGACGAGCGTGATGATGAGGAAGATCACCGCGCCCACCACGAAGTTGCCCTGCACGACGAATTGTCCGAACGATTCGACCACCTCGCCGGCGTCGGCCTGGAGCAGGATGAGACGCGTGGCGGAGATGTCCAACGACAAGCGGTAGAGCGTGGTGATGAGCAGCAGCGTGGGGTAGGAGGCGATCTGGACGGCGTTCGGGATGTAGATGGAAACCATCAGGATCACGAGCGCGGCGGTGATATTCACGGACAGGAACAGGTCGAGCAGCCAGGTGGGCAGCGGGACGATCATGAGCCCCACCATGGCGGCGACGGCGCCGACCAGAAGCAGGTCGGCGCCGCGGGTCAGGACGCTTGCGATCCTCCCGTTGAGAACGTCCGCGACCAAACTGTTCCAGCGTGCGAGCAGGTTCATCGCTTACGCGCCGGCGGCTTTTTCGAGTTCCTTCACCACCACGCTCATGCCATGCAGGATGGCGCGGGCGCGGTTGGCGCCGGGGTCCTTGCCTTGGGGGTCGAGTTCAAGGGCGGCGCGAAAGGCGTCGGCGGCCTCTTCACCCTTGCCCTGCCGCAGCAGGACTTCGCCCAGGTTCGCCTGGACGGTGGCGTCCTTGGGGTTGCGCGCGGCCGCCTGGGTGAGGTTCGCGTGGGCGGTGTCGAGGTCCTCTTCGGCAAGCGCGATGGCGCCGAGGCCGGCGTAGCCGAAGTAGGAGGTGGAGTCGAGGGCGACGAGACCCTCAAACATCTCTTTGGCTTCGGCCGTGCGCCCCTGTTCATAGACGGTGTAGGCTGAGGCGGCCAGCGCCTGGATCTGTTCCACGGGCAGATCGAAGAACACGTTCAGCGGGAGTTTCCCGTCAATCACCTGTTGCAGAGCGTCCGCGGGCAGCGGAGCGGTAGTTGAGCTCATAATCCCTCTTTTCTCGGCTTGGTATCGAACGATTGGTTGCGAAAGTTGCTAGATTCCGTTGCGAATTCGCTGCTGCAGCCAGCCCGGCAGGTGCTTGAGCGTACCGGTTTCCAACTGCGAGCGAAGCGTGTCGACCACTTCGGGGTGACCCTGTTTCTGCGCCTCCACCAGGAAGCGGTCGAGCTTCTGCCAGACGGGCGCCTGTGCATTGCCGCGGTTGCTGACGGCGGCGGTCATCGACATGTCGAGGAAGGCGCCGGCCGCCTGGTCGCCGTTCAGTCCATTGTTGGGGAGGTTCTTGGCCAGGGTCTCGGGCGAGACACGGTCGAGCACGGCTTCCAACTGCGCGGGCGTCGAGTTCGAAATGATGTTTCGGATCTTCAGGACATCGTCCGGTGCAGGTTTCTGGTCGGTGAGTTGACCGAGCAGCGCGATCTTCTCTTTCGCCGTGCGGCCCGCCATCGCGGGCACGTCCGTACGGCCGGGGTTCTGGAAGACGCTGGCGAGCGTAAGCGCCTCGTCGTTCACCGGGATGTTCTTCCCGCCGGTCATGACGAGGTCGCCGAGCACGGAGATGCCCTGAATCACCAGGCCGCTCTTGCCGTTCAAGTTGCGGTCCGCGAGGTCCATCATCGATTTCGCGTCACCCTGCGCGTAGTTGAAGGTGGCGAAGCCGAGATCGACCATATTCGCGGCCACCTTGCTGGCGACATCGATGGGGAAGCCCTGCGAGATGGCGTCGACCGACTGATAGGCGGCGGTATCTTTCAAGCCCGCCGTCTCCATCACGAACTTCAGTGCGCCGACGGCTGTTTCCGCGGGATTTACGGCCATTTTGGCCGTTTTGAGATCCATCGCCAACTTGGAGGCCGTGGCGACGCACGCTTTCGTCAGATTCTGGCCGGGGTTGCCGGGGTTCGCCTTTTCGAACTCGTTGAAGTTCGCGATGGTATCGAGACCGATGGAAAGCTTGCCGGCGTGGGAGGCCAGCTTCTTGGTGCTCTCGAGCATGCCGGCGACCTTGCCCGCGAGTTGCTCGCCCTTGCCGGTAAGCTTCAGCGCTTTCTGCACGAGGCCCATCTCGCCCTCGAGCGCCTTCATCTGGCCCCGGACGGCATCGCCCTGTTTGGTGAGCTGCTGCAACTCGCCGGAGAGTTGGTGGAACTCCGCGACGTCGGCCTTGCTCATCTTACTCATGAGGGCCTGCATGTCCTGCTCGATCGCGGCAGACTTGGCGCCGAGGTCGCTAATGCGCGTGGTAAGCCCGTCGATGTGCTGCGAGAGCTGCCCAACGGACATCTGGCCGAGCTTCTGGACCGATTCTGCCGTGTCGCGCACGCCGATGACTTGCTTGTTGGCCTCGATGGGATCGAAGCCGGCCTTCTTGGCCTCCGCCGGCGGATCGGCCTTGGCCAGCATCTGCAGGCGAGCTTTGCTGACGGCCGTATCCACTTCGCCGGCGGCCTGGTTGGGCGCGCCGGGAAGCTCTTTCGGGCCGTCAGGAGGCGGCCCGTCGGGAAGGGATTGCGGCGTTGTGCGTTCGGGCGCAGGTGCGGCGGCGGGGCCGGTGACGCCCGCGCTGCCGGTTGTTCCATCTGGTATGCGCATGGTGATTTGGCTCCCGCTACTTCATGTTCTGGATGGCAGTGGATTGCGCCTTGCTGCGCATCTCCTGCATCTTGGAAATCATTTCGAACAGCCGCATGGCCTTCTGCATGAGCATCTGGCCCTTGATCTGGTCGGAGGGTTTATCGGAGGACATCAGGCTCTCGGCCTGCGACATCATGCCGTCGATCTTGCTTGCGCCTTGTGCGATGGACTGCTCGCCGCCGCTGAGGTAGCTGCCGGGGTCCGTCGAAGTGCTCGTTGGGGCCGCGGCTGGGCTGCCGCCGCCGAAGACCAAGGGGGCGGCGGACGAACCGCTGCCAGCGCCCTGAACAGGAGGCCCGCCCATGCCGAAAGGCGAGGGGCCGTCGGCCGCGGGCGCAACGCCAGCGCCGGCGCCTTGCTGGCCCATCAGCGCCTGCAGTTGTTGCAGGGCATCGAGGACCATGGCGAAACCGGTGGGCGCGGTGTTGCCGAGACCGTTCACCAGACGGCCGACCGCTTCAAAGCCGCCCATGTTGTTGGGTGAGGCACCGCCGTTGGCGCGAATGGTGTCCACGACCTGGTCGAGCGAAAGCCGGTCAATGCGGGTGCCGTCGGCGCCGGTCTGGAAGAAGACCTTGCGGTCGGCATCGTACTTCAGGTTGTCACTCTTCTGGAGAGCCCAACCCACCGCGGCGCGCTCTTCCATGTTGCCGCCCTTTGCCCAGGGGTTGGTGCCGTCGAACAGGGCGTTCTTGGCGGAGTCACTGCCCACCATGCGGTCCTTTGCGGCGTTCGAGAAGTTCTGCCATTCGCCGGCGGACCCGCCGCTCACGATGGGGAGCTTATTGAAATTTTGAACGTTCTGGGAAGCGGCTCCGAAGACGACCACGCCTGCTCCGCCGGCGCCCATGGAGAACGGTTGCGGCTGCGCGGGGAACTGGCCGCCGCCCTGCAACTGCTGCAGGAGGCCTTGCGCCTGGTTGAGCAGGCCCATCACCTGACCGAGCTGCCCGAGCGCGTTGAGCTGGTTGAGCGCCTGTCCGACCAGCCCGGCGAGCTGCCCGCCTCCGAGCACCTGCAGCGAGACATTCATTGGGGAAATCTGGTTCAGCGAAAGCATTGTTTTGGTCTCCTCCGGATGTACAATTCCGCTACTTCATGTTCTGGATGGCAGTGGATTGCGCCTTGCTGCGCATCTCCTGCATCTTGGAAATCATTTCGAACAGCCGCATGGCCTTCTGCATGAGCATCTGGCCCTTGATCTGGTCGGAGGGTTTATCGGAGGACATCAGGCTCTCGGCCTGCGACATCATGCCGTCGATCTTGCTTGCGCTTTGCGCGATGGACTGCTCGCCGCTGCTGAGGAAGCCGCCGGGGTCCGTCGAACCGTTCGTGGGCGCCGCGGCTGGGCTGCCGCCGCCGAACGTCTGGATGGAGGAGGACGAACCGGCGGAGTAGCCCGCGCCGCCGCCCACCTGTGCCGCACCTTGCGGAGCGCCGCCGCTGGTCTTCTGGAGCGCCTGGACCAGTTGGTTGAGCACGTCGGCCAACTGCTGGAAAATCTGGGGCTGGCCCGGCATCGCCATGGCCGCAGTGTTGCCGCCGACCGGCGAGAACGGCATGGGCGACGGATTCCACGCCTGGGGCGCGGCAATGACCAGGCCGCCACCTTTGTTCATCAGGTTCTGCAGAACGTTCATCGTCTGCGACAAATCAGAGCCCGGGCCCTTCTTGCTCAACAGGTTCTTGAAGAGGTCCCCGGCGATGAGTCCGACGATGCCCGCCGGTCCGCCAATGACTGCGCCAACGATCTTGCCGATGCCAAACATTGCTTTTTCCTCCTGCCGCCTCTGCGGCCCCTCTAACGTTCACCCCACATATCGTTGGGCTGCGGCGGAAGTTGCTCGCCTCTGATCAGCAGTGCGACGCGCATCCGCTCCACCCCGTCTTCGCCGCCCGCGGCCGTCTCCGCCATGCGCGCCGCTTCTTGTCTCCGTCCGCAAGCGGCAAGGGCTTCGGCGAGCCGGAGACGCAGGCGGAGGTCGGCGGGCG
>DALYJJ010000168.1:5926-12230 GCA_031969915.1 Bryobacteraceae bacterium
CCGCCGAGGACGAGCGGCACCTTGCTCTTCGGCCGGAGGTCGGCGGGCGCGCTGCGAATGGCAGCTTCGAGAAGGGCCACTGCGCGCGCGGGCTCGCCTTGCAGCAGGTAGCACGCGGCCAAGGCGCGGGCCGTCCAGGCGTCCGGCGCCTCCTGCCAGAGGATCTCCAGAACGCGGCTTGCGGGGTGGTAGGCGCCTTGCCGGTACAGCGCAAAGGCGGCCTCCGCCACGCGGTATCGATCGGTTTCATTCCAAGCCATAGCGCTCACCTGCCCACTGCCGCCCGCGCGGTCAATCGCTCCTCGAACAAGGGGCGCAGCGGCGCGCCCTCGGGCGATTCGAGAAACGCTCGCCAGGCCAGCCGCCGCTGCTCGACGCTCCCTTCGACGTAGCCCGAAGGCTTCGCCGGAGCTTCGAGAATCGGCGCGGACGAGTGGCGTTGCTCGACGCCCACCAGCCGCTGCCATTCACCAGCGACACCCGCCGCCCGTTGCCGGAGCACCTGTTCAAAGGAGACCGACTCCGCGCCGCTGGCGGCGGCAGCACGGGCGGCGGTCAACTGCCAGCCGGGAACCGTGTATTCGACTCTCATTTGCTTTGCTCCTTCATTTCCCGCACCCACAGCAGCACTTCCGCCACGGCGGTGTACATCTCTTCGGGGATTTCGTGCCCGGTTTCCACCTTGAACAATTGCCGCGCCAGCGGAATGTCCTGCATTACGGGCACCCGGTGTTGGCGCGCGATCTCGCGGATCTTGGCCGCCTTGAGGTTCTGCCCTTTCGCAACCACGCGCGGCGCGTTCATGGTGTCGGCGCGGTACTGGAGGGCCACGGCAAGGTGCACGGGATTGACTACGACCACGTCGGCGTGCGCGGCGTTGCCGGCCTCCGCCTCATTGAGAAGTTGGTGGTGCAGTTCCTTGCGCATGTGCTTGACGTGCGGATCGCCTTCGCTTTCCTTGTACTCGCGCTTCACCTCTTCCTTGGTCATCATGAGTTCCTTCAGGTGGAGCTTTTTCTGGATCATGAAGTCGGCGAAGCCGATGACAAGGAACGCGCCGCCGGTTTTGTAGAGAAGGCCGTACATGGCGCCGGCTGCGAGGCCGGCGATCGCCGGCGGGTCGATGCGCCCGGCGAGAGCGAACTCCTCCATGGCGCGCTGCACCTCGAACCAGGCGATGCCGGCGATGACAGCCAGCTTCAGCAGGTTCTTGCCGAGTTCGATCCAGGTCTTGGCCTTGAAGAAGAGGTTCTTGAAACCCTCAATGGGGTTCAGCTTGGAAAGCTGCGGCTTCAACACCTCGAGCGAGAAGAGGCCGCGGGCCTGCAGAAAGCCGCCGGCCAGGGCGATGAGGACCGCTGCGCCAAGGATTGGCGCGAGGCCGATGGCGGCTTCGATCCACCAGGTTCCGGCGATCGCGCGCCACGCGGCCGGCTCCAGGTCGCCGCTGAGAAAACGGGGATCGAAGGCGGCCTGCATCGCCCAGCGCAGCTTGTCCATGAGCAGCCAGCCCGATAGCTGCAGCGTGGCGGTGACTCCGAGAAAGAGGAGGGCCTGGGTGAGATCGGCGCTGCGCGCGATTTGTCCCTTCTTGCGCGAGTCGCGGAGCTTCTTCTCAGTGGGCTGTTCGGTTTTTTCTCCCGCCACGCATCACCTCAGGGAAGCCATCAGGGCGCCGATCTGCGAGAACAACTGCTGCGGGTATTCGCGAAGCTGTCCGGTGAGCAGCGGCAGCACCAGCACCAGCACAAACAGGCTGACGAACGCCTTGACGGTCTGGTTCTCCGAGTGGATCGGCACTTGGGCCGTTACCCGGTTGAACACGCCGAAGCAAACGTCGACGAGGAACAGCGCCAAGAGCACGGGCGCGCTGAGGCGTAGCGCCACGACGAAGAGGTCAGCCGTGGCGCGCAGCAGGAACTGCGCCATGCCGAACCCCTGGGCCGTGAAGCGAGGCAGTTCGGTGGCGGGTATGGTTTGAAAGCTGTCGGCCAGCGCGCGGACATAGTAAAGGTGGCCGTCAAAGGTGAACAGCAGCGCCACCGCCGCTTGCACCTGCAGCATCCCCAGCAGCGAGGTATTGCCGGCCAATTGCGGCGTGTAGAGCGAAATCTGGTTCATGCCCCGCTGGTTATCGATCAGCGCGCCCGCCATCTCGATCCCCCAGAAGACGATTTGCGCGAGGAAGCCGATGAGGGCGCCGGTGAGAGCTTCTTTGACCAGGAGGGCCAGCGCGAGGATTGGGCCGACGCCCTGAGCGGCGGGCAGCGACGGCATCAACAGGACGGCGATCACCGCGCTGAGACCAACGCGCACCTGCGCGGGGACGTTCTGGCCGCCGAGGAAAGGGGCCAGGTTGATGGCCGTCGCCAGGCGCGCGAAGACCAGGCCGAACAGGAGCAGCCATGAGTCGAGGTTGCCCGTGTAGCCAGCCGCCGCGACGATGCGCTTCAAGACCGGAAACAGGTCCATCTAGTGCACCAGCGGAATGGTTTCGAGAAGCGCGGCGGTGAAGCGTACGGCCTGCTCCAGCATCCAGGGTCCGAGGATGGCCAACGTGACGAAGGTCGCCAGCAGCTTGGGCACGAAGCTGAGGGTTTGCTCCTGCACCTGCGTGGTGGCCTGCAGCAGGCTCACCAGAAGGCCCACCAGCATGGACGCGAGCATGGGCGCGGCCGAGAGCAGGATGACCAGCACGATCCCCTCGCGCAGGACGCGCAGGATGGCTTCGGCGGGCATCAGCGCAGACCCTCACGCATAGCTCAACACCAGTCCACGCGCGAGCAGATACCAGCCGTCGACCATGACGAAGAGCAGCAGTTTGAAGGGCAGCGAGATGACCACCGGTGACAGCATCGACATACCCAAAGCGAGCAGCGTGTTCGCCACCACCATGTCCACGATCAGGAACGGCACGTAGACGAGGAAGCCGATCTGGAACGCCTCCTTGAGTTCGCTGGTGACGAAGGCTGGTATGAGAACGCGGAACTCCTCCTTGTCTACTTGGGGGTTCTGTTCCCCGGACTGGCGGTCCAGGCGGGAACTGAGTTCCATGAAGAGGACGCGGTCTTTGTCATGGCAGTGGCGCGCGAGCCACTTGCGGAGCGGCTCCTTACCGTTCTGCGCTCCGTCAACGACGGCCTTGACGCTCGATTCGGCGAAGATGCCGGCGCCGCCGGGGAGCGTGCCCGCGGCCTGATACATCTGTTTCGCCACCGGGGTCATGACGAAGATGGTCAGGACGAAGGCGAGGCCCGTGATCACCTGGTTCGGCGGTACCTGCTGTGTGCCGATGGAGTTTCGCAGAATCGACAGCACGACCGCGATTTTCACGAACGAGGTGAGCATGATGAGCACGAAGGGCGCCAGCGCGAGGGCGCCGAGGACCATCACCAGCAGCACAGGGTTTGACGTCACGGGCGCCTCCGGGCGAGCAGGTCGCGAAAGCTCGGCGGCGCGGGACGCGGTTCGGCGCTTTCGTCCGGCACAGTGCCTGGCGGCAGCAGGGCGATCATTTCCAGGGAGTGCGGCGCGGCGCCCACCAGCAGCGTCTGCGTTCCCGCCTGGACAAGATAGATGTTCTTGCCCGGTTCGAGCGGACAGACCGCGCGGACGCGCACCAGCCCTTCCAGGCCGGGCTGCCCCACGCGCAGCCGCGGCAGCACGTAACGCAGCGAAAGCCAGACGATGCCGAGCGTGACCGCAAGGGCGAGCACCAGTTGGAGGACGTCGCCCAATTCAGGCATGCCAATCCACCACGCGCACGCCGAGCTTGCCGTCCACGCGTACCAGTTCACCGCGCCCCATGCGGCGGCCGTTGAGGGCCAGCGCAACCGGCTCGCTGTCCTCGCGCCCCAGTTCGATGATGCTCCCGGCGGCCAGCGTCTCCAGCTCACCCAGCGTGAATTCCTTCTCCGCCAGGATCACGTGGAGCCGCACGGGCAGTTCGCTGAGAGTCTTGGTATTGGTCTCCGTTGTCGCCACGCGTTGTCCCAACCACTTATTGATCTCGAGGCGTGAAAAGTTGCTATCGCCGGCGGTGCATTGCCAGCAGCCGGCGTCGCCCGGCAGCAGCAGCGCGGGCTCGGCGTCGCAGAGCACGATGTCGCCCGGTTCGATCGCCGCCGCGTCGGCGGGGGGCAGTTCCACCTCGGCGAGCAGCGCCTGGCAGAGGAAGGGCACGGCGTGCATCGGGGCATGGGGCGGCCGCGCCTCGCGCCAGCTCGCGACGACGCTCTCGGGCAGCACCACGGAGGCGGTTCCCACTTTGCCGCGAAGCTCCACGGCGCCTTCCAGAAGCAGCGCGGGCCACGCGAATACTGGTTTCCGCAACTCCACCTCTCCGGCTTCCCCCAACAGGCACGCCGCCACTGCTTGAAGCAGCGCGGCGAAGCACTCCACGTCGACATCCAGCGCGCCGCTGCCCGGAAGGCTCTCCACCCCGAGCATCGCCGCGGCGAGTTCCGTGCCCAGTTCGCGGCTCAGATAGATGCCGAGTTCTCCGCCGGAGCCCGGAAGACGGACTGCTGTCGCGAGACCCTTCGGCGGTTGGGAGTAGGAGACGGTCCGCCAGGAGCCCAGGCGAATGCGCTCCTCGCGCTCCCAATCGCGCGCCAGTTCCAGACGCAGCGTGTAGGGAAAGATCGTGAAGGCGACGCCCGGCGCGATCTTCACCGGCACGTTCGGCTCCAGCTTGCGGTCGCCGATGAAGGTGCCCAGGCGGCTCCCCAGGTCTTCAATGGTCAAGTCCTGCCCGCGCACCGTCACTCGGGCGTGCTCGCGCTGGACCACGGACTCCTCGAGCACGAGACGGCAGTGCTCCTCGCGGCCGATCAGCGACTCGCCCTCCGGCAGCAGGAGATCGATCGATGGCTTGGTTGCGTCGAGCCAGTGCTTGGCGTGCAGCCGCGCCCGCACGGCGGCGGGACGCACCAGGTGCTGGGCCAGCGCCTCTCGCAGACGCTCGTCCCAATCTGCCCGCTGCGCGGCGAGCCACCCGCGCAGGCGCGCTTCGCCGCTCGTGTAGCGCTCACGCAGGTCAAGCGCCGCGGGCGAAACGGCGGCCGTCACGACTCACGCTCCTGCTCCTCGCTCTGCTGCTGGCGCTCGCGGCCACGCTGCTCGCGGTTACCGCGGCCGTCGCGTGTCACCATGATCACCGGCTCAAACCCGCGGCGTTCCAGCGCCTCGCGCAGTCCGCCGGCGTGCGACTCAAGAAGGGAAGCCACGGCCGGTGTGGCTTCGAAGCGCACGTCGAGCGCATCGCCGCGGCGCTCGATGGTCACCTTCAGCCCGTCGAGCGTGCCCGGCTCGAACTCAATGCGAACCTCGTTCGGCCGCATGGAGTCGATCTTCGACACCATCGTCTCCACCAGTTCCGTCAGCGCCGCGGGCATGACGGCGACTGCGGGCGCGGGCGCCTCCTCCGTCGCGGGTGCATCGAAGCCGGGCAGCGCGGGAGGGGACGGCGCGGCTGCCTCTACGGCCTCCGCCTCCCGGCGCTTGGCTTTCTCGCGCAGCAGTTCCTCGAATTTGCCGCCCTTCTCCGCGCGCTCGCCCGCTGAACCCACGCGCGCCGCACCGGCTCCCCGTTCCACTTTCATTTGGCGCCTCGCTTATGAAACAGCACGGTTCTCGCCTCGTCCATCTCCACCGCTTCCTTGCGCTCCTGCTCACGATGGAAGCGGCTCTTGGCACGTTCGCGGTGCTTGTTCAGCACCTCCACGTCGCGTACCGCCTCAGCCAGTGCGCGGCGGGCCTCTTCGAGCCGATCCTCTGCATCGTTGACCGCGATCTTCTGCTCGAAGACGGCGTCCTTCGCCTCGGAGGCGAGCCGAAGCAAGAGGTCGAGGTTCGCGGCGCGCTGGCGCAGTTCGCGTCCCGACACCGACCCGCCCTCTACGGCCATCAGGCGCATCCGCTCGGCGGCCGCTAGCGCGGAGGCTTCCCGAGCCTCGCGCTCCCGCGCTGCCAGGCGCTGCCGTTCCTCCTCGAGTTCCCGCAGCCGCTCGGCCAGCCGCCGCTCAGCATCCTCGCGCACCGCCTGCTTGCGGTCGAGCAATGTCTGCAGCCGGTACACGAACACGCTCATACTTTCTCCAGCCGTGCCACGGTCTCGGCGAACGGCGCCGGCTCGCGCGTACCCTGCTTCAGGAAACCTCGAATGCCGTCGATGGCGCCGATCGCTTCATCCACGCGGCGGTCGCTTCCTTTTTGATAGGCGCCCAGCAGAATCAGGTCCTTCTGTTTCTCGTAGGCCGCGAGCAGCCCGCGCAGCCGCGTCGCCGCCTTCACGTGCTCGGCG
>DALYJJ010000169.1:0-12199 GCA_031969915.1 Bryobacteraceae bacterium
GCGGACCCGTGGCGCCCGGCGCGGGAGGCTCCCGATTGAAATGCTCGAAGGCGCGGCGCGTCGCGACGCGGCCGCGCGGCGTCCGGTCGAGACCCAGTGGTACATGCGGCCTTCGCAGGCGTTCGTGGCGCCGCAGCCACTCGGCGTGGTCGGAGAGCGCGATGCGAAACGTGCGGGAACTGCTCGAGGGATCGAATTCCCGTACACCGTCCAGCGCGCGGCGGAACTGCTCCAGACCCGCGCGGACCCCGGGGGCCATCCGTTCGGCGCGCGGCGTCGGGGCCACGCCCCCCGGTGCCCGAACGAAGAGCGGATCGTTCAGCAGCCCCCGCAGGCGGGCCAGGGCGTTGCTCATCGCGGGCTGGCTCAGGCCTAAGCGCCGCGCCGCACGGCTCACGTTGCGCTCTTCGAGCAAGGCTTCCATGGCCAGCAGCAGGTTCAAGTCGACGGCTTGCAAATTCATGGCGTGAATAGTTATCGTCAGCATTATCCATCGAACGGATGGAGTGCGATACCGTCATTACTGTCATGACACGAAGACTCTGGGTTGTCCTTGCGGCGCTGGCTACGGCCGCTCTCGCACAGCCACCGATTCCGGATACGCCCGCCGGCCGCGCCATGTCGAAGTGGTTCGAGGCGTTCAACTCCGGCGACAAGGAGAAAATCCTCGCTTTCATGAGGGTCCACGAGCCCGATCGCGTCGAGCACATCGACGAGACGCTCGGCTTCCGCAAGCAGACGGGCGGATTCACGCTGGTTTCCATCAAGCGCTCCGAACCGCGTGAGATCGAAGCCATCGTCAAAGAAAAGGCCGGGCCGAACACTGCGCTGATGACTCTGACCGTGAACGGCGACGACCCGCCGGTGATCGATTCGCTCGGGCTGCGGGTGATCGAAGAAGGCGGAACCGCGGCCGCGAAGCCGGAGCGGATGAGTGAGGCGGATGCGCTCGCGGGTCTCGCCAAAGAGGCCGCGGCGCGCGCGGAGAAGGACGCCTTCGCCGGAACCTACGCGGTGGCGCGCGGCGGCAAGGTGCTTGCCCAGGGCGCATTCGGGCTGGCCAGCCGGGAAAAAAAGACAGCCGCCAGTATCGACACCCAGTACCGCATCGGCTCGATGAACAAGATGTTCACGGCGGTGGCGGCCCTGCAACTGGTGGAGGCCGGCAAGCTCTCGCTCGACGCGCCCATCGGCACGTACCTGAAGGACTACCCGAACCAGGATGTAGCCACAAAGGTGACGCTGCGCCACCTGCTCTCGCACACCGGCGGCACGGGCGACATCTTCGGCCCGCAGTATGAGAAGAACCGCCTGGCGCTCAAGACCCTGGACGACTACGTGAAGCTCTACGGCGGGCGCGCTCCCGAGTTCGAGCCCGGCTCACGCTGGCGCTACTCCAACTACGGCTTCCTGCTGGCCGGCGTTCTCATCGAAAAGGCCAGCGGCATGAGCTATTACGATTACGTGCGGCAGAAGGTCTTCAAGCCAGCGGGTATGACCCACACCGATTCGCTCCCCGAGACCGAGCATGTCGAACAGAGGTCGACCGGCTATACGAAACAGGGCGGCCAGTGGGTGCCCAACACCGAGACTTTGCCCTTCCGCGGCACCAGCGCGGGTGGCGGCTACTCCACCGTGGGCGACCTCGTCAAGTTCGCCCAGGCGCTCCAGTCCGGCAAACTGCTGAGCAAGAAGACGCTCACTCTCGCCACTTCGAGCCAACGGGGCAAGACCGACGGCCCGAGTTACGGCTTCGGCTTCGGCGTGGAGGAGGATGGCTCCTTCGGCCACGGCGGCGGCGCTCCGGGAATGAACGGCGACCTGAAGATTTTTCCCAAGTCCGGCTACATCGTGGCCGTCCTCGCGAACCTCGATCCGCCGGCGGCCGGGCGCCTCGCGAGCTGGTTCATCGATCGCATGCCGGAGCGGTAAGAGGGCCGCGCTTGGGTTGACCCGAGGGCCTTACCAGCCCCCCGCCACGGCCTTGTACACCATCACGCTTCCGGCAAGGGTCAGCGTGCGGGCTTCCGACCACTGGTACTCCGCATCGAGCAGACTTCGCTGAGCGTCCAGCACGGTGAGAAAATCCTCGAGCCCGGCTTGCTGCACGTCCTTGGCAAGCTCCAGCGCACGCCGGGCCGCTTCCACCGCGCCCTCCAGCTTCGCCGCGCGCAGCCGCTGCTGGCGGTATTGTGAGACCGCGTTGCCCGCCTCCTCGAACGCCGCCAGCACTTCCCGCTCGAAGTCGGCCCGCGCCTGGTCCACTCGTGCCTCGTTCGCGGCGATGTTGGAGCGAATGCGGCCGCCGCTGAAGATCGGCAACTGGATCTGCGGGCCCACGCTGAAGAAATTGCCGCCGCCCAGGCTCAGTCCGGCGGCGTTGGTGCTCTGCCGCCCCATCAGGCCGGCGAAGCTGATCTTCGGATAGAGATCGGTGCGCGCCTGTTTGGTACGCGCCAGCGCCGCGGCAATCCGCGCTTCGGCCGCGCGCACGTCGGGCCGCCGGCGCAGCAACTCGGCGTCGATGCCTTCGCCGGTATCCGGCGCTTCCAAGTTCCGCGATGCGGCAGGCACTTCGAGAGCGCGATCTCCGGTGAGCACCCGCAGCCGGTTCAGCCGCGCCGTTCGCTCGGCCTCCAGCGGCGGTAGCGCCGCTTCGGTGTTCGCCAGCAGAACGCCCTGCCGTTCCACGTCCAACTGCGATGCCAGGCCTGCGTCCGCCCGCGCCCGAATCAGTTCCAGCAACTCCCGCTGCGCGGTTCGCGTGCGCTCGACGATCGCGGTGCGCTCCTCGATCCCGCGCAGTTCCACATAAGCGCGCGCCACCTCCGCCGCCACCGTGACGGCGATGTCCCTGGCCAGCTCTTCTTCCGCCCCGGTGTCGGCCTTCGCCGCCGCCAGCAGCGCCCGGTTCGAGCCCCACAGATCGATCTCCCACTTGGTATCCAAGCCGCCCTGCAGAATCCCGGTCTCAAACGGCGCCACGAAGCTGCCGCCCTGTGGGGCGCCGCCGCTGCCGGTCTGCGGAATGCGCACGACGCCCTGCTGAAAGCCGCCACGCAGTTGCTGCGCGCTCGATTGGAACCCGAGCGAGGGCTGCAGCCGGCTCTTCGCGTCGCCGCTCAGCGCCCGCGCCTCCGCGATGCGCGCCTGCGCTTTCTTCACGTCCAGGTTCCCGCGCAGCGCTTTCTCAATCAGGCGGCCCATCTCGGGATCGCCGTACACGGACCACCACGCCGTCAACGCCAGAGCCAACATCACCGGCCTCCTTCCACTGCCTCGATCGAGAGATCCATCTGCTGCCCCGCATACACCGGGGCGCCCGCCGGCAGCGCGTAGATCGCCTGCAGCACGCGCGTGTCCACGCGTTCCGTGGCGTCGCCCGTCAGGCTCTTCTTCGGGACCACGTAGGGCTCCAGCCGCACGAAGGCCAGGGCGAAGGTTCTCTGCGCGTTGCCGCGGATCGAGGACACCGCCGCCGCGCCCGGACGAATGCGCCAGGCGTCCTTCTCGTCGATGTCCGCGCGGATGTGCAGGCGGTCTACGGCGCCCAGCAGCATCAGCGGCTGCGCCAACATTCCCGCCTGGGCATATTCTCCGGCGCGGACTTTCACCTGCATCACGCGGCCGGCGATCGGCGCCGTGACGGTGAGCCGCGCCAGGTCCGCCTTCACGCGCTCCACGCGCTGCTCCGCTTCGCGCACTTCGCCGCGCGCGACGTCGAGATCGGGCCGCCACGTGCCCGCTTTCAGCAGCCGCAGCGACGCCTCGGCCTCCGCCACCCGCGCCTCCGCCGCCTCCACCGCGCGCCTCCGCCGCTCGACGTCCTCGGTGCGCACCGCGCGCTTGTCCTTTACCGACTCGATCAGCCGCAACTGGGTGTTCGTGTCCGCAAGCTGCGCCTTCGCTTCCTCGACGCGCGCCTCCGCCGGCGGGATCTCCTCGGGCCGCGGCGACGCCTCCAGCCGCGACAGCTTCGCGCGCATCAACTGAAGCGTCGATTCACGCAGCGCCAGTTCCGCCCGCAGGTCCCGGTCGTCCAGCGTAAACAACGGCTGGCCTTTCCCCACCGCGTCGCCCGCACTCACAAACACTGCGGTCACCAAACCCGGTACCGGCACGCTCACGGCGATGTTCTCGCTCGCCGCCTCCACCAGGCCCACTGCGCCCACCTGCCGGGCGAACGCCGCGGCGGGCGGCTGCACGAGCGGCGCCAGTTCCCGCTTCTCAGGCGTCATTCGCTTCACGCTGGCCACGGACAAACCCACGGCCAGGACCGCCAACACAGGCAATCCGTATTTGAGCAGCATCCTAGTTCTCCTCCACTTTGGTTACCAGTCCGTCGTTCATGTGCGCGATGCGGTCCGCGAACGGGTAGATGCGGCTGTCGTGGGTCACGACGAGCACCGCCCGGTCGGGCCGCACCGCGATTTTCGTCAGCAGTTCCATCACGTGATGGCCGGTGCCGGCGTCCAGCGCCGAGGTCGGCTCGTCGCACACCACCAGCCGCGGATCGTGCACCAGCGCCCGCGCGAAGGCCACGCGCTGCTGCTGGCCGCCGGAAAGCTGGTTCGGCTTCGCGTTCACCCGCTCCTCCAGGCCCAGGTCCACCAGCAGCTCCTTCGCCTTCTCCACGGCTTTCTTGCGCGGCCAGCCCGCGGCCATCAACGGCACCGCCGCATTCTCCGCCGCGGTCAGTGCGGGCAGCAGGTTGAACTGCTGGAATACGAAGCCCAGGTTCTTCCGCCGGAACGCCACCGCGTGCCCGTTCCGCAGCTCCGCCACCTTCGCGCCCAGCACCGCCAGGTCGCCGCCCGTCGGGTTCAGCAGGCCCGCGATCACTGAGAGCAGTGTCGTCTTACCGCAGCCCGATGGGCCCACGAGAAAGGTCATCTCGCCGTACCGCACGTCCATGTCGACCCCACGAAGCACTCGCACCGCATCGCTCCCCGCGCCGAAGTTCTTCAACACGCCCCGGCACACGATCGCCTGTTCGCTCATCTGGTTTGTCCTCCCCCTCTCGTCAAACCGCCGCTAGCCTCGGAACACCACCGCCGGCTCCAGCACCACCACGCGCCGCACGCTCACGATGCTCGACAGCACGATGATCAGAACCACCGCCGCCGCCGTTCCCGACAGCACGTGCGGCAGCAGCCGGAAGCCCCGCAGGTCCAGGTTGTCCTTGGTCGCCTCGAAGAACGCCGCGGTCATCGCGATGCCCAGTCCGTAACCGATCGCCCCAACGATCAACGCCTGCAGCAGGATCATTCCGACGATGCGCCAGTTGGTCACGCCGATCGCTTTCAGCGCCCCGAACTGCTTCAGGTTCTCGATGGTGAACAGGTAGAACGTCTGCCCCGCCACCACCGTTCCCACCACCAAGGCGATGATCACCGTGATCCCGAAGTTGATCGGTATGCCCGTGTTCGCGATGTAGTACCAGATCGTCTCCCAGCCGAACGCATTCCCCGTGGTGGCCTTCAGCCCGGTAGCCGCCGTGATTCGCCGCGTCACTTCTTCATCCGTCAGGCCGGGCTTGCCCTGCGCCAGGACGAACGACATCTGGTTCCGCTCCTGCCCCACGTACCGCACCGCCTGCGAGTACTTCGTGTAGAAGACCGGGAGGTTGACGAAGGGCGCCGACGAATCCACAATCGCCACGATCTTCACCGTGTGATCGTTCATGTCCAGCGTCTTGCCGGTGGCCAGCGGTTCTCCCGGAAAGAAGTATTCGTAGCCGGCGCGATCGATGGCCATGGTCTGCGGATCCCGCAGCGCTTCCCAGGTGCCAAGCACGATCTTTCTGGGCAGCCCGACCATCGTGGCGTCGTCAACGCCCATCAGGATCACGCCCCGGAATCGGCCATCCGCCCCCTTCGCCCGCGACGTGCCCTTGAACAGCGGCGCCGCCCACTCCACGCCCTCGACGCCCCGGATCCGGAACAGATCCTGGTCCGTCAGCGCCTTCGTCTCGTCCAGGTATTGCGTCTTCGGATCCATCACCCAGATGCGCGCGTCTTCGACATCGTCGATCTGCGAGGTGGTGCGGTTCATCAAACCACAGAAGATCGAAACCTGATGGGACATCAGAAACGTGGCGAAGGCGATCGCGAAAATCATACCCAGGTACTTCGCCTTGTCGCCCGTGAGCATTTGCCAGGAGATGTAGTTCATTGCCTTCTTGCGCTCCGTATTGAACCTACGTCAATAGATTGAACGATGTTCAATCGAGATGCAAGAAAAAAATTTGACTATTTTCTCCGGACGCCCTCGATGAGCACGTCCAACTGCCGGTCGATGAGCCGCGTCTGCTCCACGAAGGGGAATCCTTTGGCGTTGGTCAGGATCGAGACCATGCCGTGGATGGCCGCCCACATGCTTTGTGAAATCTCTTCGGGATCAGTGAGTTCCGGGCGCAGGACACCATCCTGCAGGCAGCGGTTCACAATCCGCCGCAGGCAATCGAAGCACCGGTGGCCGTCGGTCTCGAACACCGCGCGAATGGCGTCGACATCCCCTGAAGTGGGCAGCGGCTTGGCGAAGAGAACGGCGTAATGATGGGGGTTCTCCAGGCCGAACTCGATGTACGTGCGGCCTGAGCGCCGCAGGCTGTCGAGCGGCGGGGCGGTGTCCTCGGTAATGGCCGCCAGGCGCGCGGTAAGGCGCGAGAAGGTCTCATGCACCAAGTGCGCCATGATCGAAGGCTTGTCCTGGAAGTAGTGGTAAAGGATTCCCGGTGAACACTTTACCTTCTCCGCGATGGCGCGCATGGAGGTCGCTTCGTACCCCTGCCTGGCGAACATCTCCCGCGCCGCATCCAGGATCTCCTGGCGCAAGGATTCCCGATACCGCTCCCGCCGTTCTTCGCGTGACATTGAACTCTGTTCAATCGTAACACGGCGCCGCCCTATTGGGCGATCTTCAAAACCCACATCGGCTGCCCGATCAGCTCCTCCGGCAGCGCCGGCAGCGTGATCTCCACCCCCGCACCGGCCGCCTTCCAGGCCAGCGAGCCCGCCGCGCCCAGCAGCGCCACAGACTTCGGCTTCAGCCCGCCTTCCTTCACCACGAACTTCCCGCCCGGCCAGCGTGGCAGGATCGCGTAGACATCGTTTCCCTTGGCCGTGAAGAAAGCCTCAATGCCCGCCTTGCCGGGCGCGGGTTTTTCGGTGAGCTTCGTAACGTCGTAGGCGGTCTCGTACTCCTTGTTGTATTCCACCTTCGGCTGCTCGCCCGCGCTCCACTGCTTGGCCGTCTTCCACGGACGCGTGCCGTAGATGGCGTCGCCGTTCACCTTCAACCAGCGGCCGATCTCGAGCAGCCGGTCTTCCATCACGGGCGGAATGGTCCCGTCCGCCGCGGGCCCGATGTCGAGCAGGAAGTTGCCGCCGCGGCTCACCAGGTCCACCAGCATGACCACCAGTTGGCGGCCCGTGTGATAGTGCTCGATCCGCTCGGCGCGGTTGTACCCGTACGAGAAGCCCATGCCGCGGCTCTCTTCCCACGGGTGGTCGGTGCCCGCCATGCCGGGCGTGTATTCGGTGGTCCAGTAGCCGCCGTGCTTGTGGCGGCTGTCTTTGCCCCAGCGGTCGTTGATCACCACGTCGTTCTTCACCGGCGACTCATTGAACAGCCAGGCCAGCAGTTCGGGGCTCTTCCACTCCGCCGAGGTCAGGTCCCACTCGCCGTCGCTGAAAATCAGCGCGGGCTGGTATTTCGTCACCAGGTCCTTGAACTGCGGCGTCATGTGTTCGCGGATGTATCGCGGCTTGTCGCTGAGCCAGAGCGGATGGAACCACTCGTAGAGCGAATAGTAGAAGCCCATGCGCACATTCCGCTTGCGCACCGCGGCGGTGAGTTCACCCAGTACGTCGCGCTTCGGCCCCTCGTCAACCGCGTTCCAGGGCCGCCCCCAGGAAGCGCTCGCCTCCCGGCTCGGCCACAACGCAAACCCGTCGTGATGCTTCGAAGTCAGCACCACGTACTTCGCGCCGGAGCGCTCAAAGACGCTCGCCCACTGGTCCGGGTCGAACAACTCGGCGCGAAACTCGGGGGCGAACTTCTCATAGCCGAAGTCCGCTCCAAAGCGCCTCTGGTGGTACTCCCAGGTGCCCGTCTGCACGGGGTTTGCGCCCGGCTTCTGTCCGCGCGTCATTGCGTTCCAATACCACTCCGAGTAGGCCAGCTTGCCGGGGATCACGGGCGCGTAGCCCGGCACCGCGTACACGCCCCAATGGATGAAGATCCCGAACTTGGCGTCCTTGAACCAGGAGGGCGTGGGCCGTTTGTCCACCGATTCCCATGTGGGTTGATAGATCTGCGCGCCGGCCAGCGCCGTAGTGAGAAGGATGAGGACCGATGCTCGTGTCATGACGAAGACTCCCGGCCATTATGTCGCACCCGGCGAGCGCCGTCTCCAGCCGCAGGTGGGCGTCTATCATAGGGAAAGGTACAGAACCGCATGAAAACCTCCTGGCGAGCCGCCGCGCTCGTCCCGATCCTGCTGACGGCTCTCAGCGCGCAGCGATTCCGACCCGACGACCCCATCCAAGCCGAACCCGCGCCCAAGGACATCGGCGATCTCAAGCGCCGCAGCATTAATCAGTATTACGATTTCTACCGCAATCAATTCACGCGGCCCGGACAAGACAACGGCGCTCCGGGCGGCCCTTTCGCCGCGCAAAGCGTGAATACCCTCGGCGAGGTGCTCGACTCGGCCTGGTTCACCAATCGCACGCTCACCCATGAACAAATCGTGCAGGGGCCGAACCGCGCGGGGAATGAGCCCGACCGGTCGAAACCCTGGACCGTGGTCGGCGCCAAGAGCGAAGGCGTCACTCCGGGCTTGCAGATCATCGACGCCAAGGGCCGCCGCTATCTTTTGAAGTTCGATCCGGTGACCAACCCGGAGATGGCCACCGGCGCGGACGTGGTCAGCGCGAAACTGCTCCACGCCATCGGCTATTGGGTCCCTGAGAACTACATCGTTCATTTCCAACGCAGCCAGTTGGTGGTGGGCCAGGACGTGGAGTTCGTCGACCAGTTCACGCGCCGCCGCAAGATGAAGGACCGGGACATCAACGAACTGCTCCTGCGCGTGCCTCGGACTCCCGGAGGCCGCAGCAGGGGCGAATACCGCGCCGTCGCCAGCCTCTTCGTGCCCGGCAAGCCGATCGGGCCTTTCAAGTTCTACGGGCGCCGCCAGGCCGACTCCAACGATTTCATCCCCCACGAACACCGCCGCGAACTGCGCGGCTACCACGCCATCTGCGCCTGGCTCGGCCACCACGATTCGCGCTCCATCAATACCCTCGACGTGCTGATGAACGAAGACGGCAAGCGCTACGTCCGCCACTACCTGATCGATTTCGGCAGCACGCTGGGCAGCGCGGCCACCAAGAGCAAGAGCGCCCGCGAAGGCAACGCGTACCTTTACGACTTCAAGAGCTCGGCGGCGAACCTGCTCTCCTTCGGCTTCTATTTCAAGCACTGGGAGACCGCCAAGTATCCCTATTACCCCTCCATCGGGCGCATCGAGTGGAAGACCTTCGATCCGGAAGAATGGGTCCCCAACTACCCCAACCGCGCGTTCCTGAACCGGCTCCCCGAGGACAACTTCTGGGCCGCGAAGAGGATCATGCGGTTCACCGATCGCGATCTGCAGGCCGTCGCCGCGAGGGGCGAGTACAGCGATAAGGACGCGGAGAAGTGGTTGGCCGAGGCCCTCATCAAACGGCGCGACACAATCGGCCGCGTGTACTTCCAACAGGTGCTGCCGCTCGATGATTTCCGCATCGAGGACGGCCGGCTCCGCCACACCGACCTGATGACCCTGTACCGGCTGGGCGACGCCGCGAAGACAGCGCTCGAGTGGCACGCCTTCGACAATGCCACCGGCGCGCTCACTCCGATCGCCGGTGCATCCTCGGACGCCGTGCCCGAGGGCGGCGAGTTCACCGCCGCCCGGTTCAGCGGGCCCGACGGCAAGAAAAAAGTCACCGTGTTCCTTCGCCGCCAGGGACAAGGTCACCGCATCGTGGGCATCGAAAGGACCGCACAGTGAAAAAGGCTCTCCTGCTCCTCTTCACCGCCGCGCTCCTCGCACCCGCCCAGCAGACGCGCACCGAGGAACTCGAACAGCGGCGCACCGCCGAGGGCGGCAAGTACCCGGACGACGAACTCAATACCGTCGAGCGCGCCATCGACTGGGCTGAGAACCGGCGCGTGCTCGAACGCTTCAGCCGCGGCATCAATGGCTTTCGCCTCGTGATCGGCAACCTGATCCCGAACGCCGGCTTCGCGCTGGGACCCGAGTATTACCGAGACGAACTTCGCGACGGCGCGGTGCAGTTCCGGGTGGGCGCCCGCGGGTCAATGCGCCGCAGCCTGCTCGCCGAGGCGGAACTGGTGTTTCCGAAACTCGCCCGGCAAAAGGCATACCTCGAGTTCTACACGCGCTGGCGCAACCTTCCAACCGTGCCCTTCTACGGCCTGGGTCCCGACTCGAAGAAAGAACAGCGCACCGTCTTCCGCCTGGAAGACGCCTCGTATGAAGTCAGCGCCGGCGCGCGCCCTCTGCGTAATCTCCGATTGGGGATCGTGAGCGGCTACCTGGAAACCAATGCCGGCCGCGGTGACGACACTCGCTACGCTTCCGCCGAAACCGTGTTCCCCTTCGCCGCCGTCCCCGGCCTGGAGCGGCAGACCAACTTCTTGCGCGGCGGCCTGCTCGCCTCCTACGACTGGCGCGATTATCCCGGCGGGGCCAAGAAAGGCGGCCTCTACGAGATCCGCCTCGATCACTTCGAAGACCGCCAATGGGAACGCTACAGCCACCGCCGCCTCACCATGGAGGCTCAGCAGTACATCCCCTTCGCCAACCGCCGCCGCGTCCTCGCACTTCGCGCCAAGAGCCTGCTCACCTACGAAAACCCGAACCAGGTGGTGCCCTTCTACATGCAGCCCCTGCTGGGTGGACAGAACGATATGCGCGGCTTCCGCTTCGGCCGCTTCTACGGAAACAACGCCCTGGTGCTCAACAGCGAGTACCGCTGGGAGATCTTCAGCGGCCTGGACGGAGCGCTGTTCTACGACGCCGGCAAGGTGTTTCAAAAGCGCGGCCAGTTGAACTTCAGCAACCTCGAAGGCTCGGCCGGCTTCGGCTTCCGTGTCAACGCGCGTAACTCCACGTTCCTGCGGCTCGATGTCGGCTTCAGCCACGAGGGCTTCCAGATCTGGTTCAGCTTCAACGACGTCTTCGGCGGCTCAGGCGGCGTCGCGCAGTCGCTGTACACGTCGCGCTACCGGCAATAGCCCGGCTACTTCACCGTCCGATCGGCAGGTATGCCGAGCTGTTCGTAGAGCCGCCGCCGGCCCGCCTTGTCGCCGTCCAGGATCTTGCGCGCCGCGCGGGCGACCTCCTCGGCGTGCTCTCGCGGGACAACGATCACGCCGTCTCCGTCGGCCACCACCACGTCCCCCGGCCGCACCAGGGCGCCGCCCACTGTGATCGGGCGGTTCACCGATTCCACCTCGTTCCGCCCGGGACGGATGCCGCGACCCGGCTTGCGGAAGTAGAGCGGGACCTTCTGAAGGATGATCTCATCGGTGTCGCGCGCCCCTCCGGTGGTGATCACGCCGGCGGCACCCTTCTGCTTCCAGCCGAGAATGTTGTTCGAGCCGATGCTCCCCGTGTCGCCGTCTTCGTTGCCGTCGATCACCACCACCGACCCCGGGCGCAACAGCGGGACGAAGGGCTCCGGCGAGATCTGGTTGTACCACTGCCCCTCCCACTTCGGAAATTCCTCCATCGTGAGCTTCGGAATCCGGCGGTTGGTGGGAACGTACCGGACCGTCACGGCGATCCCCCGGATGATGTGGCGCATCGCGTCGGTGTCGTCCCGCCACAGCGGATGAATCGCCGGGTCCATCAAGCCGGTTCCCGGCAATCCAGCCATGTCCATGCCGTCGGAGACGTCGGCGACCCGAAGCCCGTCAAAGAGCTTGAGGACCTTCTGATCCTCCTCCGCCGAGTAGACCTTCACGGGGAGGAACGTCTGTTCTCCCGCCCCCTGGCCGCGCGCCAAAGGCGCCGCCGCGAGTAATGCAATACAAGCTGTACAGAGTGTCCAGTGATGAGCCATAGAGCGCCTGCCTTGACGTAAGCAAGACGATGATAGCTTAGCGGGCAGCTTTCAGC
>DALYJJ010000170.1:0-11820 GCA_031969915.1 Bryobacteraceae bacterium
CGCCCCAGTTCTTCGCAATCGCGTTGACTCCTCAGATTCCCTTCGCGCCGGCCTTCCCCAACATTCTTTCGGGAATCCCTCAGGGTGTTCCGCTCCCCGCCCAAGACATCACGACCGTAGTGCCGGATTTCGCGAGCCTGTACTCGATCAATGCGAACCTTTCGGTGAGTCGGGAGATCGCGAGGAACCTCGCACTGACGGCGACCTACCTCTACACGCGAGGCAACCGCTTGCCGGTGATGCGCAATATCAATCTTGTCCCATCCGGCCAGGAATTGGCGGACGGTCGGCCGGTTTTTGGCCCGGGGCGCGTCTTCCCTGAATTCGGCAACATTCTGGCCGCCGAGTCGGTCGGACAGTCCGTCTATAACGGCCTGAATCTGACTTTGAGCAAGCGGTTCTCGCAAGGTTTCGAGCTGTTCGGCACATACACGTGGTCGCATGCCATCGACGACGCCCCGGAGCAAAACAACATCGACAGCCCCAATTTCGTTCTCTCCGATCCGACCAACCGTCGCCGAGACCGCGGCAATTCGCTCACCGACAGGCGCCATGCGTTCAATGGATACCTTGTCTACACACCATCGCTGGAGGTCGGAGGCCGCGTATTGCGGCACCTGGTAAACAGGAATCAGATCGCGATCATGGCGACCATTCAAAGCGGCGATGTCTTCAACATGGGCAGCAATCGAGTGTTGAACGGGGATCCATTGACGACTACCGCGTTTCAGCGCCCACTCTTCGTTGGTCGAAACACCATCCGCAGCCCTCGTACCGCGGAGTTCAACATCCGGTACACTCGCTTGATCCCTCTGACCGAGCGCGTGAACCTCGAGTTCATTGCTGAATCGACGAACGTATTCAACCGGACGAACGTTGTGGGTCTGAACACGACGGCCACGGTTGACCCGGCGGGAACCATCATTGTTCCGCCTTCACTGAACGCGACCGCGGCCCTCGATCAGCGTCTCTTGCAACTGGGGTTCCGGATCTCGTTCTAACGGCGAACCCTTCACGCGACCGCTTCGATGACGTGGACCATGCCAAAGAATCTACGTGTCGCGACGAGTGGTTCCAAGCCGGCCTTGCGGATGTTCTCCAGCGGCTCGCGATTCCACCAGCATCCAAGAAACGCAGCATGCTTAGGCGCCCGGCGGTCCTGCTATCTCGCGATTGCCGGCCAGTCACTGCGGCCGTGCTCCATTAGTAGAATTCGCCCACCAGGACGACATACGCGCCGCATCTCACGAAGCGCCCTGACCGGGTCAGGAAAGGTGCATGTGCCGAGTGTTGACACAACCGTGTCGAACGTCCCATCCGCGAACGCGAGTCGCGTGGCATCCATTAACACCGCTTTTGCGACTCCACGCTGACGGGCATGGGAGAGCATGCCGAGGCTCAAGTCCACCGCTATGATGTCCACTCCGGCCGGATAGCAGGAGTGATTGAGGCCGGTTCCCACGGCGACCTCAAGCACACGGCCAGCAGCCGACTGCAGCAACTTCGAGCGCAAGGGCCTAAATAGGAACAGTTCCAGCGGAACCGTCGCCAGATCGTACCACCGCGCCGCCCGGTCCCACTTGTTCTGCAGATCGCGCAGGGTATCCATCCGTAGCCGCGCCCCTCCCCTTCCATCCTAAGGAAGTTCTCTTGCCGTAACGAGCGATCGCGGATCCGGCTGCAGAAAAATTCTCAACGCAATCTAGATGAGCGACTCGCCCCCGGACAAGCTCCGCAAGTATAAGAAACCTCGTTGACGGTGTTGCCGGTCCTGCACTCATTTTGGCTGCCCGACGCCCTCCAACGTCAACTCGTTTTGTGGAATTGAAGGCATGCCTTACAAGAAGAACATGCGACAACACCTCTCCCGGAGCAATGGAGCAAAGTCAAGCCGTGCCGTTCGGTCTTCCGCTTGAGCGGCGGAACGCCGCGGTGGTTCGGAATGGCGGATGACACCAGTGCCCTCATGACGGTCGAAGAGACGGCAGCATACCTCCGGCTTGCACCTTGGAATGTTCGCCACCGGGCGTCCCAAAGGAAGGTCCATACGTCAGGCTTGGCCGGAGCGTGGGGTTCCGTCATAAGGATTTGGAGCGCTTTGTGAATCACAACCTGCACGGAAATATTGATGAGCGCAACGTACGTGGCTGCCCGCCCGGTGACCGCGTGGCGCTGGCGGCCAACTGACGCGAGAGCAAACAAGCCGGTAGCCGGAGGAATCTCGATGGGCAGGAATCTCGGTGTTCGCATCCTTGTGAACGGGCATGACGGAAGGCGGATGACATGAGCAGCGCCGCGCTAGAGAAGCATTACCGGGTTAGAGAACTCGCCGCACTGTGGGGCTTTTCAGATAACACCATCATCAGAATGTTCGCCTGTGAGCCAGGTGTTGTGCGCCTCGAATCAGGCGCTGGCAGGCGCAAGTACACTACCTTGTCGATACCCGAGAGCGTCGCGCTCCGCGTTCACGAAAGACTCAGCCAGGAGTCGCTCCGGGCGCAGCTTTCGGCTGGGAACCCAGTTCGCGTAATACGCCTCCGTGACCTTGACGCTGGAGAGGCCAAGAAGCCGCGAAACGTCTTCAAGCTGAAATCCGGCGAGGAGATTGCTAACGGCGAACGTCTCTCGAAGGCGATGCGGCCCGCAGTCCGCAACTCCGCATCGGGAGCCTAGCGTCTTCATCCGTTTCACAGAGCTCGTAGGAAAAGTGGTCAGGGTTCCGGGTCACACCATAGAAGATGGGCGGCTTCGGTGAGAGCCTTTGGCAGGTGTCGACGGCCTATTTCCGTTGGTCGGAGAGGAACGGCGTTTGCCAGCGTGCCCGGTTTTGTCCGGGTTGCCAATATCTGGGGGAGCGGGAGGCGGAAGTTCACCATGCTTGCCATTCCGGAAAGCATGGCCACGCTTGTTCATGATCGTCTCTGTAACCAGGCGCTCTAGGCGCCGCTTGCGACTCCCAACCCATTTCGCATAGTACGCCTCCGTGACCTTGACGCTGGAGTGGCCAAGAAGCCGCGAAACGTCCTCGAGTTGCATCCCGTCAAGCAGCGCGCGGACCGCGAATGTATCGCGCAGCCGGTGCGGCCGGCAGTCCACGACTCCCACCCGTTTCCCTATTCCCTGCATCCGCTCGTAGACCGCTTGTGCGAGCGGATCGGGGTCCGTCCCTTCTCCATACCAGAACGGCCGCTTCGTCGACAGCCACTCGCATGCATAGATCCTCTGCTTCATCTCATCCGTAATGAACGCTTCCAGAAGTTTCGGTTTATCCGTCTTCTTCTGCTTCCGCGGCCGGTAGGTATAGATCCATAGATTGTCGCCGCGGTCGAGCGAGCGCGGATCGAAGCTCACGGCGTCGCCCACGCGGAGGCCGGTCTCGAGCATGAGTTCGAGCAGGAGCCGGAAGGTCGCTGGTTTCGCGGCATAGCCGTGCGTTCCGCCGTCGAGCTGTAGCGCGCCATCAAGGATTGCCGTCACCTCTTCGTCGGTGTAGGGATCTTTCTGCTCGTACACAGCTTTCACCGTAGTCACGCGCTCGACGAGGTATTCCTTGATCCATCCCCGGCGGAACGCGGCGCGTAGAAAGCACCTGATCTTCGCGAACGCGGTTGATTTGGTGGTCCTCTCCATGTCCTTCGGCAGTCCGGCAGTTTTGAATGTCTCCAGGTGATCCACGGTCATCTCGCGGATGTACCGCACGCCTTCTGCTTCGAGGTATCGCCTGAGCCGGCCGAGCGCAAGGCGGTGCTGACTGAGCGTGCGCGGGTCAAGTTCCGGCTCCCGCGAGGCCAGGTACTTCTCAATGCACTCTGCGATGGATGGACCAGCGTTCGCGTCGGACCCGGTTTTCGCCATGAGCGAGGCGCGGAGCGCTTCGGCCTGCTTCAGGTCGGTGAAGCGCGTACTCTGCATCGGGACGATATCGCCGGACGGCGTGCGGCCCCGAATCCAGATCGGGCAGTCGCACTCCATCCAATACTGGCGGTTTTTCTTGGCGATGCGGCTCTTGTGGATGGCGCAGTTTCGGGTGTGACGCTTGTAGAGGATCAGTGTCCGGAGGACCTGAGACATGCCCTAAGTGTAAAAGTACTTTTACGCGACGTCAAACGATGGCCGCAACCAATTGATAATAAACGAGTGGCTCCCCGGCATGGATTCGAACCACGATTCACGGCTCCAAAGGCCGCTGTCCTACCGTTAGACGACCGGGGAGTGCTCGCTTCAGTTTAGCGCACGTGTTCCGATCCCAGCGCCAGAAGGCTGCGGGCGAGTTTTGGGCCTTTGCCTCCGCCGCTCACCGCCGCCAGCAGGCCGCGGAGGCTCTCCGACTGCGGCCCCACGCCGGAGGCCGTGCAAGCTTCCAGGAACGCCTCCAACAACGCCGACTGGTCGGCCGGGCGCGGGGGCATTCCGCCCGCCAGCGCCCGTTCCAGGATCTGCCGCACCGCGTCCGCGTGAGCGCGCCCGGCTCGTGCCGTGTCCGTCAGCGCTTTCGACAACCGTGATCCCCGCACCACGCCGGACGCGAACAGGCCGGCAAGGGCCGCGCCGAGCTTCCCGCAATCGAGCCGGCCATCCTCAATCAGCCTCCGGAGTCCATGCGCGGCTATCGCCGCTTCGGTCGCCTCCTTTGCCATGAGCCCGAGGCTCAGCAGCAGGTAGGCCATGGGCCCCATCTCGGTCGACGGATCGTCGAACACCCCGAGGAAGGCGCGGTTCGCCCAAACCGCGCTTTGCCAATCCAGGTTGTTGGCGATGCGAAACGCGCCCAGGGTGCACCAGTCCTCGCGCTGCGATGGCCACATCTGCGCGGACCAGGCGACGAGGTCCGGACCGAGCGTCAGGCCGCGCAACACCGGGTCCGCTTCATAGAGCTGCGGAGTGCCGTTGCTCAGCGGTTGCGTCTCGGCGGCAAAAACGTCGCCCGGCCGCAGAAGATCGCGCGCCGGGGGCGGCTCGATCTGCAGGCTTGCCCGAACGACATCCGGCTGGTAGCGAAGCCTGCCCCAGAGCAGTTGGCAGGCCCGGCGCGGAGCCGTTGGGATCAGCGCCGAGACCTCGGGCGGAAGCGCATGCTCGCCAGGCGGCAGCCGATGAACGGCCTGACGCAGATCCGCCTCGTACTCGCGGTCGCCGGCTCCCGATGTGCCCTGCCGAAGGCGAGATGCCAGAACCAGGGGATCGATCCAGCCGCCGGAGTGAGTCGGCGCCGAGAGCAGCGCGCGCGGCTGGCGCCGAATCGCCCGAAAGGCCACCCAATACGGCCGCACGCCGAGAGCGGCATGCAGCAGGTATGGCCCTTCGGTCAGGGCGATGGTCTGCCGGCCGAAGAGCCAGGCGGCCACCAATTGCGACATGCAGAACGGAACGGAAAACACGCCCGGGAACGAGGGGCGAACGGCGGGATCGCTCAGCGATCCTGCCTCCGCGCGCAGTGAAGACGTCAGATCGTCGAAGCGCGGCGGACGAAGGTGGCAGAGCCTCGACAGGCCGTCCAGCACGCGCTCCACGTCATCCGGTGGACCACCCTGCTGCATCACGCGGGACATCGTGAGCACCAGTTGCTCCAAGTCTTCGATGGGCTCAATCGCCTTCGCGTGGACCAGAGGGTCCAGCCGTGTCCAATGGGGCTCGTATCGCTCCGCCACATCGACGGCGGGGCTTTCGCCCAGGTAGCGCTGGGCTCGCTCCCGCACTGGCGCGCCGGCGAACGCGAGCTTCTCCTCGATCAGGCGGGCCGTCTCGGGCGCGAGCGGGCCGAGGCGCTCGATCACGTCGAGACCGCCGGCTTGAACGTCCGCGGCGGGGTGCTCAAACGCGGCCGCCGCCACCGCCGCCACGCGCGGCCGGCATTCCGGATGTGCCTTCGCCGCACGATCGAGCAGGCGCAGCACGGTTGAAGCCGTGCCCTTCTCCTTGCCGGCGAGCGCCATGCCCGCCGCCTCCAGCAAGGGTTCGAGCGGCAATTCTCCGGCTTTCTCCACCCGCGCCACGGCAGCCAGCGCGAACTTGACGGTGGCGGGAACGGCGCTCGCGGTCAGGCCCAGATAGGTCCGGAGCCTGGCCGTGCGCTCGTCAACGGTGGGCTGCAAGGCTTCATGGAAGTTCCGATACCACGTCGTGTGGTGCGCCTTGAAGGGGAGTTCCAAGGCCTCCAGGCTGGCGTCGAGCAGCCGCTTGCGGCACACGCGCCCCTCCGCCGAGAGTTCCACCAGTGCTTCCGACCACCCGCCGAAGCTGTTCTCCAGACTGGCCTCGCGCGTACCCTCGCGCCGGAACAGCTCCCACACTTCATGCTCCAGCAGCGCCGGGTCGGATTCGAGCAGGTCCTTCGCGCTGCTGCGCCCGCCGCAATGCACCATGAGAAGGTAGTATTCGTCGGTCTCCGGGCGTTCGCACAGGCCGTCGCGAACCAGACGGCGCACCACGGGCCACGCGGTGTGCGTGCTCTTGAGAGCCCACCGGCACCAATCGGGCAGCCACTTCGGCCGCCGCGCCGCCAGCACGTCGTAGACGCGTGCGGGCACCGGCCCGAGGTATCGCTTCAGGTCGCCGAACGTGCCCGTGCCGCACAGTGCGAGATGCGGCCGGTAATCCACTTTCCGGTCCAAGCTGGGAAACTGAAACGCGATATGGCGCGCGCGGGCAACGGTGAGGCCCATGCCAAGCAGCGGCTTGAGGTCTCGATCGATGCGCTCCATCACCACCTGGGAGGCCGCCTTACGCTCCTTCTCGGATGCGCCGGCCAGCAGGATCACCAGGGACTCTTCGGTCCCGTGCTGCAACTCATTCCGCAAAGCCTCCGGCGTCATGCGCGCACCTCCCGCTCCCGAACCTGCCGGGCCGTCAGGATGTGTTTGCAGGGCCCGCGGCTGGTCCCATGTTTTGCCACCCATGGGCACGTGCAGCGGGGCTCGGCTCCAAGCCAAACGCGGTACCGCTTTTCTCCGCTGGTCACCCACGCCCGGTCTTCCGCGTCGAACTCGACCGCACCGGCAGCGGCCAGCGCGCGGGCATTCACCAACCGCGACTGATGCCGTTCGATCAGCGAAAGGTCGAACGGGAGTTCGCGGTGGAAGTACGCTCCGTCGGCCAGATCGAAGCCCACCAGGCCCGAGGCCGCGCAGACGGCGAGGCCGCGCCGCACGTCGCCGACATCGTGTCCGCCCGTGGATGCGAGTTCCGCCGCGTCGATCCGGTCCTGCCAGCGCAACGCAGCGCGCACCGCGCCCGTGGCATTCCCGCCGGCGCTGGCCAGCGTCTCCAGCACCTGGCCTTCGCCGGAGAACCCGCGCGAGGGTTCCGGACTCAGTACGTACTGGAAGCGCGCTTCGGGTGTCCCGATGACCCAGGCGGACGCACCCGTCGCCGGATCCGCGAATACCTCCAGGCTTTCAGCGTGCCTCGCGGCGCGCAGCAGGACCTTCAGGCGATCGAGACCGCCCACCGCCACCGCGCCTCGTTGCTCTGTGGGCGTCACGCGGATCAACGGACCGGCTGCCGACACATAGGCGATGCCTGTGTGACTCCGCAGCTCGTGCAGAAAGCGCCGCAGGGCCGCACCCCCCGCCCCGAACACCCGTTGCATGCGCGCCTGGAACGCCTGCACTTCGACGAACCCCCGCAGCCAGCGCTCGGGCAGCTTCACCTTTCGCTCCACCACCTGTGCCCGGCCGCTTTCGAGTTCCACGCGATCCGCGCCCACGGTGATCCGGGCCGGACCGGCGTCGCTGAGCCGCGCCAGGCCGGCGCGCATTGGCGGGTTGAAGTCGACGTTCGTGGTGCCCCGGTTCAGGATCTCGCCCTCCATCGCGTTCTCCAGCAGATCCACGCGCCCGTAGGCCCCGCAGCATTGAGAGAACGCCTCAAAGCGAACGCGCGCGAGTCCGCATGTCACCACGGGGTCGGCCAGCCGCAGCATGCGGGCGAGCATTGCGCAGGGAACGAAAAACCGGGCATCGACCACTTCCATCAATGTCAGCAGGAGGTCGCCAATCCGCTTCGGTGCGAGTAAGCGTCCTCGAACGAAGAGGTTCGGCCCGGCGGGGCGGACCTCGGCCGTCAGGCGAAGCTCCGGCGAAACTCCATCGCCGGCCACTTCGGACGCTCCTGCATACCGGTACACATACGCGAGCGCGGTGTCTGCCATGGTTAACCGCAAAATCGTCAAATTCCCCGCGGGGCTTTATGGCTCGTTCGTGACGCGGCCCTGGCCCGGGCCGCATCCAATAGGGACCGATGTTCATCGAGATCGCGGCTTTCGCCGGTCTCTGCGGGGTTTTCTACGCCGCCGGTGCGGGCCGCTCGTGGCTGGAGCGGCGCCGTGCGCGAAGCCGGCGGCGGGCTTGGGAGCGGGTCTGCGGGCAACTCCGGCAGCAGACCGTCGCCGACGCCATCGCCAGACTCGGACCGCCCACGGAACGGTTGGAGGGAACAACGGGCCGCGTACTGATGATCTGGAAGCTGCCGGCCGGCAACTCCCTCGCCGTCATCACGGGCACCGTAGATCAGGGTCGCGTTACGGAGATGTCCTTGCGCTTCTACTAGCGGTCCGGTAGAGCGGATTCGCGCGCGTCAGGTGGGCGCGCATTGCGGCCACGGCGCCCGCTTTGTCGCCGGCCCGAACGCGGGCCAGCACCGCGCGGTGTTCGTCGAGCGTGAGCGCCTCGGCGCCTTTCACGCGCAGCATCCGTGGATATTGCGAGAACGCCCACTCGAGCATCGCTTCGCTCACTGCCGTGTAGATCGGATTCCCGGCCACCTCGGCGATCGTCCGATGGAACGCGATGTCGGCGGCGACGAAGCGCGCCGCGTCGCCCACCGCGGCTTCCTGCGCCGCAAGCGCCTGTTCCAGGCGCACAATCTGCGCGCGTGTCGCGCGCTCCGCCGCTAGACCCACCAAGCCCGTCTCGAACATCAACCGCGCTTCCAGGAAATGTCCGCGCATCTCCGGCGAGGTCACCATCAGGTGCCGCACCGCGCGGTCCATCTGTTCGAGCACGGTGCGCGGCCCGGGTTCGGTGAGGCGCGCCCGTTCTCCATGCTGGATCTCAATGAGTCCCATCGAGGCGAGCGACTGCAGAGCTTCGCGCACCGCGGGGCGGCCAACGCCGAAGCGCCGCATCAATTCGCGCTCGGAGGGCAACTGGCCTCCGGGCGCCACTTCGCGCGCTTCGATCATCGCGAACAGGCGGTCCAGAACTTCGTCCGCCAGCTTCCGCCGGACGATCCGCTCCGGCGCAGTCTTCCGTGCCGGGGAGCGCTTCGCAAGTAGTGCCGACACTTGACCCACTGGTGTGATGAGTATATCATCGCCCCCATGGCCAAGCTTCGTTTTGCGCTTCTGGGCGCAGGGTTCTGGGCCCGGTACCAGTTGAACGGGTGGCTCGCCACGGGGGAGGCCGAGTGCATCGCGGTGTGCGACCGTGTGCGCGAGAAGGCCGAGGCGCTGGCCGGGCAGTTCGACATTCCCGCCGCTTATGACGACGCCGAGGCGATGCTGGCTGCCGTGAAGCCGGACTTCATCGACATCTGCACGAGCGTGGAAACGCATGGCCCGCTTGTGCAACTGGCGGCCCGTAAGAAGGTGGCGGCCGTTTGCCAGAAGCCGCTGGCGCTCTCGCTGGCGGAAGCGGAAGCGAGTGTGGCGGCGTGCCGCGCGGCGGGCGTGCCGCTCTATGTGAATGAGAACTGGCGGTGGCAGTTCCCGATTCGACAATTTCAGAAAGCGTTGGGGACGGGGGCCATCGGCGATGTCTTCCGCGCCCGGATCACCATGGTTTCCGGCTTCCCGGTTTTCAAGAACCAGCCGTTTCTCGCCGAGATCGAGCAGTTCATTCTCACCGACATCGGCAGCCACGTGCTCGACGCCGCCCGCTTCCTGTTCGGAGAAGTGGAGCGCCTGTATTGCCAGACGCAGAAGATCCACACCAACATTCGGGGTGAGGATGTCGCCACCGTCATCCTGCGTACGCGCGGCGGCGCGACCGTGACCGTGGAGATGGGCTACGCCGAGAACTTCCTCGAACATGACCGGTTCCCGGAGACCTACATCTTCGCCGAGGGCTCGAAGGGCTCGTCCGAGTTGGGCCCGGATTTCTGGATTCGAACCACCACCGAAGCGGGCACGGTGTCCAAGCGCTACCCGCCGCCCCGCTTTGCCTGGGCGGACCCGGCGTACGACGTGGTCCATTCGAGCGTGGTGCCGTGCCAGGCGAACCTCGCTGCCGCCATGCAAGGGCGCGGCACAGCGGAGACCACGGGGGAGGATAACCTCAAGACCATGCGTCTGGTGTTTGGTAGTTACGAATCGGCGGCACGGGGAGAAACGGTGGTCCTGCCGGCATGAGCCTCCCGGTCCGCGTGATTCAGTACGGTGTCGACGAGCCGCTTGTCGAGCCTGTCGAACTCAGCGCCGGGCCGCTGGAGGCGGTGTTCGACCGCGGCGATCTGCGCTTCGTCCGCTTGGGCGACAGCGAAATCGTGCGGCGCGTCTACTTCGCGGTGCGCGACCGCAACTGGGGCACGGTTCCGTGTGAAATCGCGGAACTCAAGATGGCGCGGTCGCAGTATGGCTTCCGGGTCACCTATCGCGCCAACCAGCGCGCGCCGGGGATCGACTTCCGCTGGGCCGTGACGATCACCGGCGAGGCGAGCCGGATTCGGTTCGAGATCGAAGGCACAGCGCATACCACGTTCCTGCGCAACCGGATCGGCCTTTGCGTGCACCATCCGCTGGACGGCTGCGTGGGGCGGCCGTGCCGCATTGAGCATACGGACGGCTCGTTCACCGAAGGGCGGTTTCCCGAGGCTGTTTCTCCCCAGCAGCCTTTTCTCAACATTCGCGCGATACGGCATGCGGTGCGGCCGGGCGTGCTCGCGGAGATCCGGCTGGAAGGCGACACCTTCGAGATGGAAGATCACCGCAACTGGACGGACGCAAACTTCAAGACGTACTGCACGCCGCTCGCGCTGCCGTTCCCGGTAGAAGTGAAGGAGGGCTCCCAGGTTCGCCATTCCTTCACACTCAGCGTCACCGGGGCAGGCAAGGCCCCGGCCGCGCCGCGAACGACGCAAGTGACACTCACCGTACCCAAGGGCGAGCCCGTTCCGCTGCCGGCGATCGGCGTGGGGGCTCCCTACCACGGGCGCGCGCCAGGCCCGGCAGAGCTCAAGCGCCTGGAATTGCTGCGGCTCACGCACGTGCGCGCCGAGAGCTGGCAGGTCGATTCCGCCGCGGCGGTCGGATTGCCCATCGAAGCGGTGATCAAGAAGGCGGCCGACCTCGATGCATTCGCCGGGTGGCCGCTGGCGCGCGCGCTGGTGTTCGATTTCGCGCTCCTTGCGGATGCGAAGAAGCGGCTTGGCTGCGCGGTGTTCGCGGGAACCGACGCCAACTTCGCAGAGTTGAATCGCAATCGTCCGCCGGCGGATGCCGCGGATGGCGCTACCTTCTCTTTGAATCCGCAGGTGCACGCGTTCGACCTGACGTCGCTCACGGAGAACCTGGCTGCGCAGCGGCAGGCGGTGGAGAGCGGGCGCCGGTTCGCGCCCGGCGGAGCGATCGCGGTTTCGCCGGTGACGTTCAAGCAGCGATTCAATCCCGTCGCCACGGGCTCGGTCACGGAGGACCCGAACGAGTTGCCATCCGCCGTGGACCCGCGGCAGATGTCGCTCTACGGCGCGGCGTGGACTGCGCTGAGCGTGAAGTACCTGGCGTTGGGCGGCGCGAGTTCGGTCACTTATTATGAAGCCGCCGGCTGGCGCGGCGTGATGGACGATGGCGGCGGTTCGCCTCTTCCCGCCCGGTTCCCTTCCGTA
>DALYJJ010000171.1:0-11583 GCA_031969915.1 Bryobacteraceae bacterium
ATTAACGGGTTCGTGGCGGCTTCCGGAATGTCCATGTGCGCGCGGGTGCCGCCATCCACTTCCACGTTCTCCTGCACCAGCAATCCGTTGTGCAGCACGCGCAGAAAGCGGGCGTTCTCCGTCTTCTTGCCGGAGGCGTCGAAGCGCGGCGCGCGGAACCAGATCTGATAGGACTGCCACTCGCCGGGCCGCCGCGCCGCGTTCACCTTGGGCGCCGATCCGCCCACCGGCTTCTCATTGATCCAGCGGTGATAAATGGCGCCCGCGTCGGTGGTGGTCACCGCCGCCTTGCCGTAGCTGTCAAAGACCTGCACTTCGTAGAGACCCTGCAAATACACGCCCGAGTTCGATCCCTGCGGCACCATGAACTCCAGGTAGAGCTCCATGTCGCCGAACTTCTCCGCGGTGTGGATGTTCGCCGTGTTGCCTTTCGGGCCGTTCAGGATGCGGTCCCCGGGGCCGCCTGCCGGCGACAGCGCCTTGGGCGTCTGCACCGGATCCCAGGAGATGGCCTTCGTCGCGAGCCATTCGGACGGCTTCCCCTTCTCAGCCACCCAGCCTTTCATGTCCCTGCCGCTTAAGAGCGGCTTCCATCCGTCTTCCAGCAGATAAGGGGCGTCGCCGTGGGGCTGCCCGCCGGCTTGGGCAAACGCAGCCAGCGCGGCCGCGCACAACGTCAGGACTGTTTTCATGATTCCTCGCCTGCGACGATTGTAATATCATGCCAGTGCCATGCAACCACAATCGGCCCCTGCGGGGAAGAGTACGAGCCCGCTGAAAATCATCCTGATCGTGCTCGCCGTCTTCATCGTCCTCGGTGTCGCCGCCGTGCTCGGCATCGGCTGGTTCACCTACAGCAAAATGAAGGAAGCCGGCGTCGACGCCGAGTTGATGCAGCGCAACCCAGCGCTCGCCACCGCGAAGATCGCCGCCGCGTTCAACCCGAACATTGAAGTCCTCTCCGTGGACGAGCGCACTGAAACCGTTCAGATCCGCGAGAAGAGCACCGGCAAGGTCACCACGGTGAAACTGGGCGACCTAAAGCAGGGTAAGATCACCGTCCAGGACAACGAAGGCAATACGGTCAGCGTGGGCGGCGAGGTGAAACTGCCGGATTGGGCACCGCCGTATCCCGGCGCCAAGCAGACCGGCACCGCGTCTGTTCAGGGCGCCGAAGGCGAAGCCGGGAACGTGGTGATGCAAACTTCGGATTCGCTGGAGAAGGTGTTCCAGTTCTATGAGGAGAAGCTGAAAGCGGGTGGCTTCAAGACCACAGTCGTCAACAAGGCGGAAGGCGCCTGGACGCTCGCCGCCGCCGATGACGCTGGGAAGCGCTCGCTCAACATCGTGGGAAACCGGCAGGGTGACGAGACCTCGGTCACACTCACCTTCACCGGCAAGTAGGAGGGAGGAAGTATGTCCTACCGTTCCTGCGCCCTTTTTCTTACCGCTGTCACCATTGCCTTCGCCGCCGATGAATTGAAGCTGTTCAAGCCCCTGCCGGAGGCGATGAACTCGACCAGAAACCCGATGACCGCCGCCAAGGTGAAGCTCGGTCGCATGCTCTTCTATGAGCCCCGGCTTTCCACCGCCGGCGACATCTCCTGCAATTCCTGCCACAGCCTGGACAAATACGGAGTGGATGGCAAGCGCTTCTCCGAAGGACACAAGAAGCAGTTGGGTGACCGCAATTCACCGACGGTCTACAACGCCGCGGGACATCACGCGCAGTTCTGGGATGGGCGCGCGGCGGACGTGGAAGAACAGGCCAAAGGACCGGTGCTGAATCCCGTGGAGATGGCCATGCCCGGAGAGAACGTGGCGATCTCCCGGCTGAAAGCGATCGCCAGCTACCGGCGTTTGTTCCAGGAGGCCTTTCCCGGCGAGGCAGACCCTGTGACGTTCGACAATATGGCGAAGGCCATCGCGGCGTTTGAGCGCGGCTTGGTGACGCCTGCCCGCTGGGACAAGTACCTGAAGGGCGACCAGGCGGCCCTGACGCCGGCGGAGATCGCGGGCTTCCAAAAGTTCACCGCCGCCGGCTGCGCAGCGTGCCACAACGGCGCCTACATCGGCGGGACGTCGTTCCAGAAGATCGGCGTCACCAAACCGTGGCCGGACGCCAGGGACAAAGGCCGTTTCAAGGTCACCAGGCAGGAGAAGGACAAGCTGAGCTTCAAGGTCCCTTCCCTGCGCAATATCGCGAAGACCGCTCCCTACTTCCACGACGGCTCCGTGAACGCTCTCGATGAGGCCGTGCGGCGCATGGCCGCCCACCAAACCGGCAAGAACCTGAGCGATGCGGAGATCCGATCGATCCTCACGTGGTTCGATTCGCTGACCGGCGAACTTCCGGCCGCCTATATCCAGCAGCCCACGCTGCCTGCGGAATGACCATCCTCCGCCGTTCCCTTCCCGGCCTGCTGCTCGCGCCCCTGGCGGCTCGTGCCCAGCCGGCTGCACAGTCCACCCGGCTGCTGGCGCCTGTGCTGAAGCCGGGGGACACCGTCGGCCTGATCACGCCATCCACTTACGTCTCCGACCCCGACCGTCTGATGCTGGCGGAACGAACCGTCGCTCACTTCGGCTTCAAACTCAAGATGGGACGGAACGTTCGAAAGCGCACGGGTTACCTGGGCGGGAGCGTGGAGGAACGAGTCGCGGATCTGCACGAGATGTTTGGCGATCCGAACGTGGACGGCATCTTCGCCATCCGGGGCGGCTACGGCGCGCCGCAGTTGCTCGACAGCATCGACTACGACCTCATCCGGCGCAACCCGAAAGTGTTCCTCGGCTACAGCGACATCACCGCGCTGCACCTGGCCATCCACCAGAAGACGGGCCTGGTGACCTTCCACGGTCCGGTGACGCTCTCCGAGTTCAGCGAATACACGCAGGAGCACCTGCGCCGCGCGCTCACCAGGACCGAACCGCTGGGGCGGCTGACGAATCCGCCGGATCGTAACCCCCTTCGCCCGAATCACCTGCTGCGCACCATCCGTCCCGGGCAGGCGCGCGGCCCGCTCACCGGAGGGAATCTGACGCTGGTGACCGCCCTGATGGGCACCCCGTACGAGATCGACACCCGCGGCAAGATCCTGTTCCTCGAAGACGTCGGCGAAGAGCCCTACGCGATCGACCGCATGCTCACGCAGCTCCGGCTGGCGAAGAAGCTCGAACAAGCCGCGGGAATCGTGTTCGGCGAATGCAGTGACTGTGCGCCGCGTGAGTTCCGCCCCGGTTTCCAGAGCACCTTCTCACTCGGCGAAGTACTCGACAACATCCTGGGCGGCCTGAAGATCCCGGTGGTCACGGGAATGACCATCGGGCACACGTCGGACCAGCTCACGCTGCCGCTGGGCGTAATGGCCTCGCTCGACGCGGATAAGGGCGCATTGACGGTGGAAGAGGCGGCGGTCCGGGCGGCGTAGTACCGGCCCGCGCCCCGCTCATTCGCCCTCCCCCCGCACGATCAGCAGCGGCATATCGAGTTCGTGGCGAACCTGGTTGATGGTCGCGCCGAACATCAGATCCTGGAGTCCCCGGTGCCCGTGCGCGCCCATCACGATCAGGTCTGGCTTGAGTTCCCGAGCGTACCGGATGATCTCGCGCGATGGCGTGGTGGCGTGAAGGACGACGAGCTCGGCGTCCACGCCCTGCGCGCGGAGCGTGCCGAGAATGCCTTCGAAATAGGCTTGGCCTTCGGAGATCTCCTGGGAGCCGGCCTGAGGACCGTACCATTGGCTGGTCACGCCCACCTCGATATGCAGCAGGTAGAGCCGGGCACCGTGCGGCCGGGTCATCGCCAGGGCGTGCTCGATCGCCGCAGCGTCCTTGTCGGTATGGTCGAGCGGCACCAGGATCGATCGGTACCTCGGCACCCCGGCCGGCGCCGGGACCTTCGGAAAAGCGGCGGGACCGGGCGCCCCTCGCCGGAACGCGGCCGGCAGCCAGGGATCCAGCGCAACATAGGCCAGCAGAGCGGAGAGCAGCGCCAGGACGGGCGCGGCGACAATCGTCGCCAGCCACTGATATGGGCCGGCCGCAGCCAGCCACTCGGTGAGCTTCCCGGCCACCAGCCAGAGGTTGAGTGCCACGATCACGGCGGCGGCCGTCCAGGCCAATACCCGGACCCAGGGACGGTTGGCGAACGGGCCCATGCGAGCCGGATCGCTCGTGAACCGGATCAGTGGAATCACCGCGAAGGGGAGCTGCAGGGACAACACCACCTGGCTGAAGATCAGGAGTTGGTAGGTGCCACTTTCGCCCGCCAGGAGGATGGTGGCCACCGCGGGGATCACCGCGACCAGGCGCGTGATCAGCCGTCGAAGCCAGGGCCGCATGCGGAAGTTAAGAAACCCTTCCATCACGATTTGCCCGGCCATTGTTCCAGTAATGGTTGAAGATTGGCCAGAAGCTAGCAGGGCGATCGCGAAGGCGGCTGACGCCAGGCCGGTTCCGAGCAGCGGCGCCAGCAGCAGGTGCGCCTGCTGAATCTCCGTGACCAAGATCCCGCGCTTGAAGAAGACCGTGCCGGCCAGTATCAGGATGGCGGCATTCACCAGCAAGGCTCCGTTCAAGGCGACCACCGAATCAATCAAGTTATACTTGCAGGCCTGCCGCTTAGCTGATTCATCGTTCTGGACTTGCCGCGTTTGCACCAGGGCGCTGTGCAGGTAGAGATTATGTGGCATTACCGTGGCGCCCAGGATGCCGATCGCCACGTAGAGGCTCTGGCTGTTGATCCGCGGCAGGAGTCCCGTGATCACCTCCGAAAAGACCGGCTGGGCGAGCGCGATTTGGAGGAAAAAACAAACCCCGATTGTGGTGACGAACGCCAGGATGATCGACTCCAGCACGCGGATGCCGAAGCGCGTAAACCAGAGGATCAGCAAGGTGTCCGCAGCCATTACAACTACGCCGATTACGAGGGGAATGTTAAACAAAAGGTTGAGTCCGATCGCGGCGCCCAGAACCTCCGCCAGGTCGGTGGCGGCGATGGCGATCTCACACAGGATCCAGAGCGCGTAGGAGACAGGGCGCGGATAGGCGTCGCGGCAGGCTTGCGCCAGGTCGCGGTTGGTGACGATCCCCAGCCGGGCCGAGAGGGTCTGGAGCAGGATCGCCATCAGGTTTGACATCACCAGGACCCACAGAAGCTGGTAGCCAAACCGGGCGCCGCCCTCCAGATCCGTGGCCCAGTTGCCCGGGTCCATATACCCGACCGAGACCAGGTAGGCTGGACCGGCGAAGGCGAACATCCGCCGGAAGAGCGAGGGCTGAGCGGTGGAGACGGAGGCGTGGACTTCGGGCAGTGACGGCGGCCGGTGAAGCATGGTTCAGTCTAGCATGTTAACTATAGTTTAGTGGAAACTCAAGATGGGCCTTGGCCCCAAGCTGTCAGTTTCGCAGGTGACGGTCGAACCAGCGGGCGAAGTCTCGTACATCGAAGACCATTGTCAGCCACCCGTGGCTGCCGCCGGGGTGGATGACCACCTTCACTTCCCTGCCCTCCGCGGAGGCGCGTTCCTGGAAGCGTTGGGATTGCTCGAGGGGGACCAATGTGTCGGCGTCCCCATGATAGATCAGCGTGGGCGGGAGCGACTTGGTGACGAAGTAAATCGGCGACAGGTCCCGGCCGACCCGTTTCCAGACGGTCAGGTCGGTGGAGTTCGGCCCGAACGCCTTGACGAAGCTCTTGGGCGGGCCGCCGTCGCCGAGGTTCTCGGTAGAGGGGCCAAGGTTGAGCAGATCGGTGACCGGATAGAAGATCGCGACCGCCTGGACGGCCGACGACTCCCGATCCACGGGATCCGGGGAATCCTGCGGACCCGGGCCGCCCCGCGTGGCCAGCATCAGGCTCAGGTGGCCGCCCGCGCTGCCGCCCGAAACGCCGATGCGCGAGGGGTCAATCCCGTACCGGGCGGCGTTCCGGCGAATGAAACGAATGCCACGGTTCATGTCGTCCACGATTTCCATGACGGTGGATCCGGGCTGCGAGATATGGCAGACGGCAAACACCGTGTAGCCTGCGCGGAGCATCGGAGCGACCATCCAGGCAGGCGCTTCGCCGGCCCGTTTCGATTTCCAGCCGCCGCTGACCATGAAGGCCACGCCGAGGCCGTTCGCCTTCCCCTCCGGCGGCTGAAGGATGTCCATGGTGAGCGGCGTGCCGTTGCGGCTTCCGTAGACGACGCCGTCCGTGCGGCGGATTTCCGGGTGCAGGTAGAGCCACAGACCGCCGGCGGCCGCACCCGCAGTCAGGACGAGAGTGAGCAGCGTCAGGAGGACGATCCGCAGGGCGCGGCGAAGGCGGCTCGGTTTGTTGGTCATGGCGCGCTGCCTAGAACGAGAACCGCGCCCCTAGTTGGAACGCGCGCGGTCCACCCGAACCGAAGACCTGGCCCGCGCGGCTGGTGGGCACGCCGAAACCGGCCGAGTTGACGCTGGAACCGATGCCGCCCAGATTCGCGACATTGAACAAGTTGAACGCTTCGCCGAATACCGCCAGCTTATAACGCTCCCGGAACAGGAACGACTTAGTGAGCCGCAGGTCCTGCGAGAAGAAGTTCTCGCCGAACGAGTAAGTGGCGGGTAACGTCAGGCGGGGGATCACCTGGTTACGGGACGTGCGCGGGCGCTGACCGTTGGGCAGGTCCGGATAGGCGCTATTCCAGGCCGCGACGGCGGCTTCGAGTTTCTCGCGCGTGGGCTTCCGGTCCGGAACGATCCAACCGGGCAGAAACGCCGTGTCGAGTCCGTCGCCGTCCAGGTCGACCCCCGTCACGCTGGGCCGGTAGGGCCCACGCGTGCCGATGGAACTGATGAAGGACGCCTGCACCCGGTAGGGAAGGTCGACGATGCCGGACACGTTCAGGTTATGCCGGCCGCCCTGCGGGCCCCAGCCTTCGAACCACCGATCCAGGTTGTTGATGCCGTTCAGCCCGTACTGGCGCGCCATGGCGTAGGAGACCGTGAACTGGTAGCGTTTGGCGAAACGCTTCTCCGCCTTCACCAGAAGCGCCTTGTAGTCGGTGCGGCCCACCGGCGCTCGGAATTCGATGGGCCCGTTGGAGCAGTTCACCGCGGGATTCGACGCTTGGGCCGAGGTGCAGCGGGGAATGACCGGACCCTGAACCCGGTTGAAGCGGTTGTAATCGATGGCGCCGATTTCCTGGTTGTAGAAGTGACGGTAGACGAAATCGGCCGTGACCACTAAGTCGCTGAATACCTGGCGCTGCACGCCGAGCGACATGTGGCGCGAGTAGGAGGCCGGGTAGAGGTTCTGGAACAGGTCAGTGCCCTGCTTGGTGATGTTGATGTTTCGGACGGAAAGATCGTTCGGATTCGGATTGGCCAGGCGGGCCTCGGTCTGCGCCTTCACCTGGGGCAGAATCTGCAGCAGATTGGCGACCGTGAAGCCGGTGGGGAGCGTGAAGAACAGCGGAGCGCCGGTGGGCACGGCGGGCAACGCGCCGGGAAGCGGGCTGGGTATGGCTGGGAGCGGATTCGGGATGGAAGTACTCACAATCTGCTGCCGGCCGTTGCCCACCGGCCCGATGGCGGCGCGCTCGCCCAGCCGCTGGGAAAGTTCGCGCGTATCGTAGTAGATCCCGAATCCGCCGCGAATCACGGTCTTGTTATCTTTGCTGACGTTCCAGGCGAAACCGACAGACGGAGAGAAGTTATTCCAGTCCTTGCGGGTTGGTTCGAGGCTGTCCATGATCGGCGCGAGCAGGGCCGGCTTGTCCAAGTCGTGATTGGCCAGAGTAGATTCGAATTGCCATGACAAGCCGTAGTTCAGAGTAAAGCGAGGTTTGACGCGCCAGGTGTCCTGCCAGTAGACGTGGTACCGGCGGTTATTGCGGGCGTTGGCGGCGCGGAACGGTGGGGGCTGCGAAGGGTCTCCAATGCCCAGCGCGAACGCCGCTACCGGCAGCTTGAGTAAGTCGGCGTTGGTCGTGAATTGCGTGGGAAGCTGCCAGAGCGCGATCGGGATCCGGTTCTGGATCAGCAGGTCGGGGCCGAATACGTTCGCCGCCGCGGGCTCCCCGAACGCCCAGAAGCCGCTGAACGGAGAGTTCTCGAACGTGCCGCCGAAGCGCATGCGATGAGCGCCCTTCTGCCAGGTCAGGTTCTCCACGAGGTTGTAGCGCCGGATATCGCGGCCCTGCGGCGCGTTCGTCGTGTTGCCGACCGTGACGCCGGAACCCTGTATAGAAAGGGAGGGAAAGCCGAGGCCGATACAACCGGGGCACTCGTTCTCTCCCGGAAACAGGTTGCGGTTGTTCCAGTAGTGATACGCCAGCCGGAAGTCGCTGACCAGAGTGTTGGTGAAGGTGCTGGTGACGCCCAGGATGCTCTGGTCGGCCCAGTTGCGGTTCACCAGCCAGTTGGAGGGAAGGTTCGCGCCACCGCGCGGGCCGAAGCTCTTGTTGCCGTCGTGAGAGTAGCGCAGGAAGAGATTGTGCCGGTCGTTGATCCGGTAGTCGAACTTGACGCTGGGCTGAAGCCCGTCGTACGGACTGCTGTAATTGCCGGCTAAGTTGGAGAAGAACGTGGACGCCGGCTGCACGGTCACTACGGAGTCCTGGTTATTGTTTTCCAGGTTGAAGAAGAAAAACAGCTTGTCTTTCTTGATCGGTCCGGAGAGCCAGAATCCGGTCTGCCGCCGGGCGAAGAAAGGATCGGGCGCGAAGGGATTGCGCCGAAGGGCCGGGTACGCCGAGAGGTTGTTATCGCGGAAGAAGTAATAGGCGCTGCCGTGATACTGGTTCCCGCCGGAGCGCGAAACGATGTTTACCGCGCCCCCCGCCGCGATGCCCGTGGAAAGATCGAAATTCACCGCGGAGATCTGGAACTCTTCCACCACCTCCTGCGAGAAGTTCTGGGCCGTGCCTCCGTTGATCGCGTTGCGGACATTGCCGCCATCCACGGTGATCGCGGTCATCGATGAACTGCCGCCCAACACGGAGACGCCGAACTGCGCGTTGTACTGGGCCAGCGACTGCGTACCCACGCCCACGCCCGGCTCGAGAAACGCAAGCTGCAGAAAACTGCGTCCGTTCAGCGGGAGGTTCTCGATCTGGTTACGCTGGATGACGCCGTCGATCTTGTGGCTGTCGTAGGCGATCGGCGACGCCGTCCCGGCCACGGTGACCACTTCCGAAACAGCGCCCACGGTCAGTTGCAGGTCCACCGTCGTGGTGGAACCGGTGATCACCTCCGCCTCGCGGACCAGTTGCTGAAAGCCCGCCAATTGAGCGCGAACCTCGTAATCGCCCGCGGGCAGCGCGGGGGCCAGATACAGGCCGTTGTCCCCGGACTTGGTTTCCCGCTTCAGCCCCGTCGCTTTGTTGGTGATGGTGATCGCCGCGTTCGCCACCACGCCCGCGGAAGGATCAGTGACGGTGCCCGCGATGTTGCCGATCGGAGCCTGCGCCATGAGCGCGCCCGCGGCCGCGAGGAAGAAACATAACCGTAATCTATATCTGCGCATAGTTAAGAACCGTTGATGACGATAGCACGGCGGCTACAACGAAGGGCGCGAGCCAAGTTGACGCCGCGCGCCCGTGGGCGCTGTCATAGAAACTGTGGACCCAGTGGTGATTCTCGGGTGCGGCTTCACCGGCGTCCGCGTGGCTCGAAGCTTGTCGGCGCGCGGCTGCGAGGTGGTCGCCACCAGCCGCGCGCCGGAGCGGCTTCCTCGCCTGCCCGGCCTGCGCCGTGTGCGATTCGATGTGCTCGATCCGGACGGCCTCCGCGCGCTCCGTCACACCCTTCCCGCGGGAGCCCGCGTGCTCCAGAGCATCCCCTCGTTGCGCGTGAACGGCGGCCTCCGCGACCCGACGCCCGCGCTCGCGCAGGCTCTGGGGAACGCCCCGGCGCGCGTCGTGTACCTGTCCACCACGGGCGTGTACGGCCGGCAGCGCCACATCGACGAAGCCACGCCCCCGCAACCGTCCTCCGAGCGGGAGCGCCTGCGCGCCGAAGCGGAAGCGGCCATCGCCGGCGGATCCTGGACCAGCCTCATCCTCCGCCCCGCCGCCATCTACGGCCCCTTCCGGGGCGTGCACGAAAGCATGCGGCGCGGCCAGTTCCTGCTGGCCGGCGACGGCGCCAACGTGATCAGCCGGATCTTCGTCGACGATCTGGCGCGGCTCTGCGAAGCCGGTCTGGCCGCTGAAACCACGGGTGCGTGGCCGGTGGCGGACGACGAACCCTGCCCGTCCCGCGAGGTGGCCGAGTTCTGCTCGCGGCTACTCGGTCTTCCCATGCCGGCCTCCGCCGAAGCGGAACGCCTCTCCGAGACTCGCCGCTCCGACCGCCGCGTCGACGGGCGCGCCATCCGCTCGGTACTGGGCGTTCCTCTCGCCTTCCCCAGCTACCGCTCGGGCATTCCCGAGGCGCTCCGCCAGGAAGGTCATGTATTCTAGTCGCTAGCTCGAATGCTCCCCATGAGACACAGTCTGATTGTGAGAAGCCCGGACGGCGGGATCAAGCGCATCCCCCTCGACCGCGACTTCTTCGGCGTCGGCCGAGCGCGAAACAATGAACTCTCGTACCCGGACGACTCCGGCCTGTCGAGGAACCACCTCGTCTTCGAGAAGGCCGGTGCCGACTGGACCGTGCGCGATCTCGGCAGCAAGAACGGAACGCTTCTGAACAGCCAGCGCCTGGCGGTGACGCACACGCTGGTGAACGGAGACAAGGTCGCCGCAGGCCATTTGGTCTTCGAATTCTCCGACGGTTCGGCAACCGTGCCCACCCACGAGACGGTGGTCTTTGTGCCCGGCGAGGAGCCTACTTCGAAGCTCACCACCGCCACTGTGGTGACCACGCTCGAAGGCGCGATGTCCGGCAAGATCACCACCACCGCCGCCGGCGTAACCCACAACGCGGCCGCCCCCGCACTGGCGGCCGACCGCCAGATGAAAGCCCTGATCCACGCCGGGCGCGAGCTGTCCACGCACCGTCCGCTGAGCGAGTTGTTCGAGGTCATCCTCGGCCTGGCGACGGAAGCCGTCAACGCCACACGCGGCGTGCTGATGACCGTCGAAGGGGGCCGGCTGCTGGTGCGCGCCGCCCGCGGCGAAGGGTTCCGCATCAGCGGCGCGGTGCGCGACCGCGTGCTGAACGAAGCGGCCTCCCTGCTGGTCCGCGACGTTCAAATGGACGAGGCGTTCAAGGACCGCGTGAGCATCGTCGAGCAGAAGGTGCGCAGCATCATCGCCGTCCCCCTGCAAACCAACGACAAAGTGATCGGCCTGATCTATGTCGATTCGTCGAACTTCATCCGCGAGTTCCTGCCTGAGGATCTGAACCTGCTCACGGTGATGGCGAACGTGGCCGCCATCCGCATCGAGAATGCACGTCTGGCTGAGGTGGAGGCGCAGGAAAAGGCTCTGGCGCGCGAACTGCAACAGGCCGCCGAGATCCAGCGCCAGTTGCTGCCCGCGAAGGCGCCGGAAGTGGAGGGCCTGGAGATCGCCGGCTACAACGCGCCCTGCCGCACCGTGGGCGGCGACTACTATTACTTCCACCGGCTCGAGGACGGCCGTGTGGCGCTACTGGTGGCCGATG
>DALYJJ010000172.1:0-11500 GCA_031969915.1 Bryobacteraceae bacterium
CAGTCCGCCCGCGATCGTTTCCGGCGGAGGAATGCTCACCCGCTCTCCCCGCCGCAGCGAAAGATACGTGTCGTTGGCGCCGGCCGGCTCCACGCCGAACACCCGGATCCCCGGCTTCACCGCGTGCGCGATCGTCGCGCAGCCGCTGATCAGACCCCCGCCGCCCACGCACACCACCAGCGCGTCCAGGTCCGCACACTCCTCCAGCAGTTCCAGCGCGCACGTTCCCTGCCCGGCCATGATCCACTCGTGATCGAAGGGCGGCACCAGCGTCGCCCCGCTCTCTTCCGCAATGCGCCGCCCAATCGCTTCCCGGTCCTCCCGGAACCGGTCGTAGTGCACGATCGTCGCCCCCCGCGCCCGCGTCCCTTCCACCTTCGACCGCGGCGCATCGAGCGGCATCGCGATCGTCGCCCGCGTCCCCAGCGCCTGCGACGCCAGCGCCACCGCCTGCGCGTGATTCCCCGAGGAGAACGCCACCACCCCGCGCGACAACTGCTCCGCCGTCAGCGAATAAAGAAAGTTCGCCGCGCCGCGGATCTTAAACGCCCCGCCCGCCTGCAGGTTCTCGCACTTGAAGAAAACCTTCGCCCCCGCCTCGGCGTCCACCGAGCGCGATGTCATCACCGGCGTACGCCGGGCCACCGGCCGGATCCGCACCGCGGCGCGCCGCACATCGTCGGCAGTGATCATTTCACGGGCCTCTCGAGCATCGGCTTCAGGTACTTCATCACGTGCGCCGCCACGCGGCGATTCCCTTCCGTCGTCGGATGGATGCCGTCCTGCTGCATCAGGCTCGGCACGGTGGCCACGCCCTCCAGCAGAAACGGTATGCGTGGGATCTGGTACGTTCGCGCCATGTCGGCATACACTCGTTCGAACTCGCGAATGTACTCCGGACCGTAGTTCGGCGGCAGCGTCATCCCCGCCAGCAGCACCTTCACCCCGGCCTTCCGCAACCCCTCGATCATGATCGTGAAGTTCTGCCGAGTCGTGCGGATCGGCAGCCCCCGCAGTCCGTCGTTGCCGCCCAACTCCAGAATGACGATCCGCGGCTTGCGAGCCAGCACCGTGTCCAGCCGCGCCGCGCCGCCGCTCGTCGTGTCGCCGCTAATGCCCTCGTTGATCACCCGGTATGCGTAGCCCTCGCGGTCCAGCTCTTTCTGGAGAAAATCCGGGAAGCTCTCTCCCGCCGGCACGCCGAATCCCGCCGACAGGCTGTCGCCGTACGCCACAATCGCCGGGCGCCCGTCGTCCACCGGGGCGGGCGCCGCAGCCGGCTCAACCGCCGCCGCTGCGGGCGCGGGCCCGGCGCTCTCCTGCCGCGGCGTCTCTTTCGTGCCGCACCCCGCCAGCAGCATCAACAGGCCAAAAAATAAGGCTGATCTCACCCTGATGACATAATAAAGAGCAGTGGGGTTTCATGTCGAATGAGCAGCCGATGATCGAAGTGTCGAACCTGACGCGATCGATCGACACCGGAAGTCATCGGGTAGATATCTTGCGGGGGATCGATCTCGCCATCCCCAAGGGCCAGTTTGTCGCCATCATGGGCCAATCCGGCAGCGGCAAGAGCACCCTGCTCGGCTTGCTCGCCGGCCTCGACGCCGCCACCAGCGGACGCATCGTCCTCGACGGCGTCGATATCACCGGGCTCGATGAGGACCGCCTCGCCGTTCTCCGCGGCCGCAAAATCGGCTTCGTCTTCCAGTCCTACCAGCTCATCCCCACCCTCACCGCCGAAGAAAACGTCCTCCTGCCCGCCGAACTCACCGGTAACGGCGGCGGCGTCTCCCGCGCCCGCGAATTGCTCGATGCCGTCGGCCTCGCCGGCCGCCGCGATCACTACCCCGTCCAACTCTCCGGCGGCGAGCAGCAGCGCGTCGCCCTCGCCCGCGCCTTCATGGTCAAACCGCCCATCCTGATGGCCGACGAACCCACCGGCAACCTCGATAGCGTCAACGGCCGCCAGGTGCTCGAACTCCTCATCAACCTGAACCGCCGCGAAGGCACCACCCTCGTCATGGTCACCCACGATCGCGAACTCGCCTCCTACGCCGACCGCCGCATCCAGTTGAAGGACGGCGTCATCGTGGCCGACACCCTCACCCCGGACCCCGCCGCATGAGCGCCTTCACCTGGCCCAAAGCGCTCACCATCGCCCTTCGTGAATCGCGCGCCTCCTCGGGCAAGTTCCTCTTCGTAATCCTCGCCGTCGCCACCGGGGTCGCCGCCCTCACCGGCGTCCGGGGCTTCAGCCGCGCCTTTCAGAACATGCTGCTCGGCGAAGCCCGCACCCTCATGGCCGCCGACATGTCGGTCCGCATCTTCGGCGGCGCAACGGACGACCAGATCGCGGCCATGGACGCCCTGTCCGCCCGCGGCGTGCGCCGCACTGAGATCGTCGAGACCCTCTCAATGATGTCCTCGCCCACCGCGCCCGACCCGGTGCTGGTTTCGGCCAAGGCCGTCGACCCCTCGCTCTATCCCTTCTACGGCGAAGTCCGCCTCCAGCCCGAAGCGAAACTGCCCGCGCTGCTCGACGCCAATACCATCGCCGTCTCCGACGACCTGCCCCTGCGCCTCAAGGCCAACGTCGGCGCCGCCGTTCGCATCGGCGGCCAGGACTACCGCATCGGCGGCATCGTCACCATGGAGCCCGACCGCATGAACGGCAGCCTCAACGTCGGGCCGCGCATCCTCATGTCCCGGGAAGGGCTCGAACGGGCGGGCCTCATCCGCCTCGGCAGCCGCGCCGCCCACCGCTACCTCTTCCGCCTTCCAGCCGGCGGCGTGGGCGTCGAGGACGTTCGCCGTGAACTCCTGAAAACGTTCCCGGAGGGCCTCGTCATGGACTTCCGCCAGACCAACCCCAACATCCAGCGCGCGCTCGACCGCTCCACCATCTTCCTCAGCCTCGTGAGCCTCATCGCTCTCATCGTCGGCTCCCTCGGTGTCGCCATGGCCATGCACTCGCACCTCCGGCAGAAGATGGACACCATCGCCATCATGAAGTGCATCGGAGCGCGGTCCTCGCAAATCCTCAAAATCTACCTCGCGCAGACCCTGCTGCTCGGCCTTGCCGGCGGCCTCATCGGCGTGATCCTCGGCTACGGCGTGCAAAAGGCCTTCCCCCTCCTGCTCGCGCGGTTCTTCCAGGCGCCCAAGGGGCTCAACTTCGATCCTCTCTCCGCCACCCAGGGCATCGCCGTCGGCGTCCTCACTACGCTCCTGTTCACCCTCCCGCCCCTCCTCGGCATCCGGCGCGTCAAGCCGGGCGCCATCTTCCGGCGCGAAATGGCCGAGGCCAGGCCCGCCTGGAGCGAACGGTGGCGCCGCTGGCGCGCCTCCGCCGCCGCCGGCGCCGTTATCCTCGCTGGCTTGGGCGCCATCGCCGGCTGGCTCGCCGAATCCCCCCGCGTCGCCGCCTGGTTCGTCGGCGGCCTCGCCGCCAGCCTCCTGCTCCTCAGCGCCGCCGCCTGGCTCCTGCTCCGCGCTTTGAAAGCCTTCCTGCGCCTGTCGCCGCTCCGTCTACCAGCCACCGTCCGCCACGGCATCGCCAATCTCTACCGCCCCGGCAATCACGCCGAAAGCGTCCTCGTCGCCCTCGGCATCGGCGTCACCTTCACCCTCACCGTCTATCTGCTGCAGCATTCGGTCATCCAGCAGGTGATGAGCAACGCGCCGCCCGGCATCCCGAACGTGTTCCTCATCAACGTCACCGAGCCGGAGATCGAAGGCGTCCGCGCCCTGCTCCGGAAGCAGCCCGGCGTCGAAAACAAGATCGAGATCATCCCGTCCGTCGCCGCCCGGCTCGTCTCCGTCAACGGCGAGCCGCTCGAAGCGCGCCGCAAAATGCAGGGCTTCGAACGCCGCTTCCTGCGAACCCGGTCCATCTCCTGGGCCGAATCCAAACCCGAGCCCGTGAAGGTGATGGATGGCAAATGGTGGCCCGCGGGCGCCGCCGAACCAGTCGCCTCCTTGACGCAGGAGGCCGCGCGGGCCCTCGAAGCCAAGGTCGGTTCCCGCCTGGAATGGGACGTCAACGGGCGCAAAGTGATCGCCAGCGTCGTCGCCATCCACCGCAACGAACAGGTGCGCATGACCGCCAACCAGGAGTTCGTGCTCAATCGCGCCGCCCTCGCCGGCGTCCCCCAGATCTTCTTCGGCGGCATCCGCGTGCAGCCCAAGCTCGTCGCCCCTCTGCAGCGCGCCATGTTCGAGTCCTATCCCACCGTCACCGTCATCAATGGCGCCGATATCCTCGCCATCGTCCAGGACATGGTCGACCAGGTGGCTTCCGTCATCCGCTTCATCTCCCTGTTCGCCATTCTCGCCGGCGCCGTGATCCTCGCCTCGAGCGTCGCCGGAACCCGCTTCCGCCGCGTCCGCGAAGTAGTGATCCTCAAAACGCTGGGCGCCAAGCGCAACCGCCTCGCCGCCATCTTCTCCATCGAGTTCCTGATTCTCGGCCTCACCGCCGGCCTCATCGGAAGCCTGTTGGCAAGCGGCTTCTCCAGCCTCTTGCTCACTCGCCTGCTCGAAGCCGACGCGCATTTCGATTGGCTCGCCAACGGAGTTGCCGTCCTCGCCACCGCCCTTATCGCCAACTTCGCAGGCTGGGTCGCGAGCGCCCGCATCCTCGGGCAGAAGCCCCTCGAAGTGCTTCGCGAAGAGTAGCCGCCCTCAATCCGCCAGCCGCTCCGGCATGTCCGCCAGCACGTAGGCCATCACTGCCAGCGCCGCTACGCACTGCCGGAAGTCCTGCTTGTCGATCTTATCGAGCGTGTCCGCCTCGGTGTGATGCCATTCCATGTAGCGCCCTCCCGAGGTGCGCAAGCCCAGCCCCGGCACGCCTTCCCGCATGATCGGCCCGATGTCCGCTCCGCCGCCGCCCACCGTCATCTGGCCCGCTCCGATGCCGTCGAGCAGCCGGCCGATCTGCCGCAACCGTTCCATCGCTCGCCCCTGGGCGGAAGCCGCGATCCCCAGTCCAAAGCCCGCCGGCCGCTCCGCGCCGCCGTCCATCTCAATGGCGGCAACGTGCCGCTTCACCGCCTCGCCTACCCAGTCCTTGTACGCCTGGGCGCCCGCCAGCCCGTTCTCCTCGTTGGCGAACAACACCACCCGGATCGTACGCCGCGGCTTCAGTCCCAACTTCTTGATGAGCGCGACCGCCTGCATCGCCGCCACCGAGCCGCTGCCGTCGTCCTGCGCGCCCTGACCCACATCCCAGGAATCCAGGTGCCCGCCCAGGACCACGATCTCCTCCGGCTTCTCCGCCCCTCGGATCTCGCCCACCACCTGTGCGGAGTCCGCGTCCGGGAGCGTGCGTGCTTCCATCTTCAGCCGAACCCGAACCGTGTTCCCGTTGTCGATGAGCCGCTGGATCATCGTTGCCGCCTCCAGCGTGATCCCCGCTGCCGGGATCTTCGGCTGCGCCGGGTCGTAACTCAACATCCCCGTGTGCGGCGTTTGCAGACTCACAGGCCCGAGCGACCGCAGCAGCATACCCACCGCGCCGAACCCGGCCGCCCGCGAAGCGCCCGCCGACCGGAACATCACCACCCGTCCGTAGCCCGTGAACGGGACGTTGTAGAGCACGATCCGGCCCTGCACGCGTTCCCGCCCCAGCGCCTCCAATTGCTCGAAACTCGATACCGCCACCACCTCCGCCACGATGCCATCCGGAGGCGTCCCCACGCTCCCTCCCAGGCCCAGCATCGCGAGCTTGCGCGGCTCCGGTTCCAGTATTTCGGCGCTCTCGGCGCCCCGGACCCACACTGGGATCTTTACCGGAGGCGTCTGCACCGCCAGGCCGTCGCGACGAAGCGTCTCGGCCGCCCACCGCACAGCCCGCTCGTAGGCGGCAGACCCGCTCAGCCGGTGTCCAATACGGTCGCACAGATACTCGAGCTTGCTCCAGCCTTCGTCGTCGGTCAGCGCCGCGCCCAACAATCGGCTCGCGGGCTCACGATACGTTTCGCTGAGGGTTTCCGCGGACAGGGCGGTGGTCAGGAGGACGGCCACCAGTGGTTTGAACATAAAAGAGAGCAGTGTAACACGCACCGGCCTGTCACGAAATCCTATTGACACCCCATCAATTTATAATCTACAATCCCGCAACGGGTCAATCCGTTCCAGGTGGTCAAGTCTTGTTTTGAGATCCCGCTCACGGGAGGGAACCATGGGTCGTATATTCTTTCGATTCGCCGCCTTGGCCGGCGTTTTGGTTTCAGTCTTTCTCGCGCCCGCCCAGGTCATCACAACGGGCGACCTGCGCGGCGTAGTGGAAGACACCAGCGGTGCGACGATTCCGAACGCCAAGCTGGTGCTCGCCGACCAGTCCACCCAGGTGGCCCGGAGCGGCGTTTCCGACGCGCAGGGAGCGTTCACCTTCTTCCGGCTACAGCCGGGCTCATACCAGTTGACGGCGTCGGCGGACGGCTTCCAGACCACGGTCTATTCGAATATCACTGTGGGCACCGCGCGCACGGTCGACGTGGTGGTCAAGCTCAACGTCGGTGCGATCAGCGAGCGGGTAGAGGTCACCGACACGGCGATCGCGCTCGAAACAAGTTCGAACACCATCGCCACCACCGTGTCGAACGACCTGGTGCAGAAGCTGCCCCTCGCCGGGCGAGACGTGCTGGGCTTTGCATTGCTGATGGCCGGCGCGCAGCGCGGCTCGAGCGACCGCAGCAGCACCTTCAACGGGCTGCCGAACGCCTCGTTGAACATCACGCTCGACGGCGTGAACAACAACTCGCAACGTTTCCGCAGCGGCGGCACCTCGAACTTCGTGTTCGCTCCGTTGCGCCTCGGGGCGATTGAGGAAGTCACCGTTTCCACCACCGGCATGGGCGCGGACGCCGGCGGCCAGGGCGCCATGCAGATGCGCTTCGTCACCAAGCGCGGCACCAACGAGTGGCGCGGCAGCCTCTTCTGGCAGTTCCGCAACGACTGGCTGAACGCGAACAACTGGTTCAACAACGCCCGCGGCATCCGCCGCCCGATCCTCCGCCAGAACGAATACGGAGGCAACTTCGGCGGCCCCATTCTGAAAAACAAGTTGTTCTTCTTTCTGAACGTCGAAGAGCTTCGCGTACCCAACCAGGCGCCGTTCCTGAATACCGTCCTCAACGCTTCGGCGCGCGAGGGCAATTTCTCCTACGTGGGCACCGACGGCGTCCAGCGTACCGTGAACCTCCTCAACATCGCCCGCCAGAACGGCTTCCCCGCCACCGTCGATTCCACCGTGAACGGCATCCTTCGCCGCATGGCGGCGTCCGAATCCGCCGGTTTGCTGGTGCCGGTCGATCTCAACCGCAACAGCTTGAATTGGAACCAGGCAGGCGCGACGCTGGAGCGATTCCCCACGGCACGGCTCGACTATCAGCTCAACAACGCGATTTCACTGTTCGGCTCTTGGAACTTGCGCTGGCGGGACATCAAAGGTACGCGCCCGTGGCCGTCCGACGACTTCGCCGAACAGTCCCGATTCCGCTCCACTTACTATGTGGCCTCCCTCGGTGTGGGCTGGACACCGCGCGCCACGTTGTTCAACGAGTTCCGCTTCGGCATCCAAAGCAACGTTGAGCTGTTCAACGTCGGCGAAGATCTGGGCCAGTTCAACCTGGGAGGCACGCTACGCCGGGTCAACTTCCCGCTGGGTGTTCCGCCGATCATCCGCAACAACGCGCCCATCCCGCGCAACAACCCGGTGTGGAACTTCTACGACACGGTGAACTGGGTGAAGGGCAAGCACACGTTCACGTTCGGGGGCACCTACCGGAAGACCACCATGTGGGAATCCATTTACGGCGGCGCGGGCATCCCGAACTACAACCTGGGCGTGGTTTCCGCCGACCCCGTCGCCGCGATCTTCAGCGCCACGGCGCTGCCCGCCATTCGCGCCGTGGAATTGCAGGACGCCTGGAATCTGTACGGGATGTTGACCGGCCGGCTGACTGCGATTTCCACGAACCGCGCTGTTGACGAGAACTCGCTGCAATACCAGGATCTGGCCCCGAACGTCGGCCGCGAAGCGCAAACTAACTGGGGACTGTATGTGCAGGACTCCTGGCGCCTGCACCACACCTTCACCCTGAACTACGGCCTGCGCTGGGAGTTCTCCGGCGCCGTCACCAACACCAACGGCACCTACACCAGCCCCACGTTCGAGCATCTGCTCGGCCCGTCTACGGGCCTGTTCCAACCGGGCGTCTTGAACGGCGTGGCGAATCCGCAGATCTTCCTGCGTCCGGACACCTACCGTCGCGACTACAATAACCCCGCGCCCAACGTGGGCTTCGCCTGGAACCCGCATTTCGACAAAGGCCCGCTGGCGCGCCTGTTCGGCAAGGACCGCAAGACCGTCCTTCGCGGCAGCTTCGGGATCAACTACTACGACGAAGGATTGCTGGCCACGCAAACCTACGCCGCCGGCAATCCGGGCCGCACACAGAACCTGTTCCTGAATCCGGGCGACCCCGGCTTCGCTCCGGGCGCGCTCAGCCTGAGCGGCTCGATTCCTGCGCTACGCACGTTCCCCGCCGCCTTCAGCCCGCCCTTCCCACAGAGCGACTACACGTTCTCCGGAACGGCCATGCAAACGGTTGATCCGAACCTGAAGTCGCCCTACGTCGTCAACTGGAGCTTCGGCATCCAGCGTGAGATCGGCAGGAAGACGGTCGTCGAAGCTCGCTATGTCGGCAATCGCGGCGTGCGCATCTGGCGCGCTTTCAACTTGAACGAGGTGAACACCGTCGAGAACGGGTTCGTTCGAGAATTCCAGAACGCGCAGAACAACCTGGCGATCAATCGCAATGCGGGCGTGAACAGCTTTGAAAACCGCGGCCTCCCAGGCCAGGTCCCGCTACCCATCTTCCAGGCGGCCTTCGGAGCGCTGGGCAACCAGCCTGCGGTCGCTGCGGCGCAGGGCTTCGCCAACGGGACGTTCATCAACAACCTGACGCTGGGCACCGCCGGCGCCACCGCCAACGCGATCGCCGGCTCGCCGATCTATCTTTGCCGGATGGTGGGCAGCGCACTGCGGGGGTGTGCGGATCGCGGCTTCACCGCGGGAGGCGCCTACCCGATCAACTTCTTCCAGCCGAATCCCGTTGCTGCCGGTGCGGCCGCGAACATCGTGCAGGACAACGCGTTCTCCACGTACAACGCACTCCAGGTGGAACTGCGGCGTTCCTTCAGCCGCGGCTTCACCATGACCGCGAACTACACCTGGTCGAAGACGCTCACGGATCTGTTCGCCGAGCAGCAGGCCTCGTTTCGCAACTTCACCACCCTGCGGAACCGCGCCTACGATAAGGGCCCCTCGGTCTTCGACCTCCGCCACGCCCTCCAGGCCTACGCCACCTACGATCTGCCGTTTGGCACTGGGAAGGCCATCAGCGCAGGCCGGGCGCTGAACCATGTCATCGGCGGCTGGACGCTCTCCACGATCCTCCGCATGACCTCGGGCCGCCCGTTCCAACTGATCAGCGGGCGGCAGACCCTCAACCAGCAGGACGGCCGCGTTGTGCTCAAGGGCGGCATCACCACCGCACAACTGCAGGAAGCGGTGAACGTGCGCCCCGGCCCGAATCGCAATATCATCGCGTTCGATTCGCGTTTCATCGGGGCCGACGGCCGCGCGAACCTCGAGTTCCTGGACAGTCCAACGACGCCCGGCCAGATCGGCTCCAACATCTTCCTTTACGGACCGGCGTTCTTCCAGAACGACCTCGGACTGCTGAAGCAGATCACCTTCACCGAGCGCATCAATGCCTCGCTCGAAGTGCTGGCCATCAACGCCTTGAATCATCCGGTGTTCAGCCTCGGCGGCCAGGGCGTGGGCCTCGATGTCAACTCCACCACGTTCGGACAGACCACCACCATGGCCATTAACCCGCGTAACGTGCAACTTCGCCTGTTGATTCGATTCTGATGCGCACGCTCGCCACGCTGGTCCTGCTCTCGGCCGCCGCCTCCGCGCAGGACCAGCCTCTCCTCACCGATTACGTCAAGGCGTCCATCTCGGTTCCGCCGGCGCCGCTGGGCTACGACGCGTTCTACAAGAAGTACACCGACGCGCTCGGCATTCCCATCGTCGCCTCTGACAGGCCCCCGGACATGGCGCTCCTGGTGGCGCGTGACATCGTCAACCAGATGCTCTCAAAGCGCTCCGATCTGCGCGCCGCGCTCATCGCCAGGAAGTGGCGCATCGTCGTTATGGCCCAGTCGGAGATGACCACCGACGTGCCCGAGCACCGCAACCTTAAGAAGCCGGCCAATATCCAGAACAGCCAGACCGACAAGGAGTATTGGGACGGCCGGGCCCGCGGCCTCGGCGGCAACCCCACCTCGTGCGCCGAAGAGAACCTGCTCGGCTATCCGGGCACCCGCTACTATGGCGAGAATATCCTGGTGCACGAGTTTGCTCATGCCATACTCAACGGCGGCGTCCGGCAAGCGGAGCCCGAGCTATACAAGGAAGTCGTTGCCGCCTATGAAGCGGCCATGAAGGATGGGAAGTACAAAGGCCACTACGCCTCCACGAATCCGAACGAGTACTGGGCCGAAGGCACGCAGTGGTGGTTCTTCTCGAACTACGCGCACACCTTCGGCGAAACCCGCGTCAGTTCGCCCGAAGACCTCCGCGCGTACGACCCCGTGTTGTTCAACCTGCTGGCTCGCGTCTATCCGGATCACCGCATTCCCATGGATATCTATCACGCTAAGGAAATCCCGCCGCGACGGAGGCCGGCCCAGTGACGCGCCGCACTTTGCTCTCCGCTCCCGCCCTCGCCGCCGCCGCGGCGGCTCAGGTCCCCGAGTCCGTGCGGCGCCTGAGGCCCATGACCGCGGGCGTCGCGCCCATCCAGGAATCCGAGCGCCTCGCGCGCCTCGACAAAGCGCGCCGCCTCATGGCCGCCGCCAAGATCGACGCCGTTTTCATGGAGCCCGGCCCCTCCATGCAGTATTTCACCGGCGTCCGCTGGGGCCGCAGTGAGCGCACCTTCGGCTTCGTTCTCCCGGCCAAGGGCGAACCCGCCTGGATCGTCCCCGGCTTTGAAGAAATGCGCGCCCGCGAGCTGGTCCGCTTCAGCAAGGACATCCGTACGTGGGAAGAAGACGAGAGCCCCTTCCGCCGGATTGTCGAAGTCCTTCGTGACCGCGGCATCCGCACCGGCCGCGTGGGTATCGAGGAGAGCGTCCGCTTCTTCCTCTTCGACGGCATCCGCCGCGAATCCACGGGTCTCGAGTTCACCTCGGCTGACCCGGTCACCGCCGGCTGCCGCATGCATAAGTCCGCCACGGAACTCGCGCTCATGCAGCGGGCGAACGATATCGCCGTCGAAGCCTTCAAGGCCACCTTCGCCAACCTGCGCGAGGGCATGACGCAGTACGACATTGCCGGTACTGCCGAAGCCGCCTTCCAGACCCTCGGCGCGCGCGGCGGCGTCACCGTCCCCATCGGCCCGTACACCGCCTTCCC
>DALYJJ010000173.1:0-8546 GCA_031969915.1 Bryobacteraceae bacterium
CGCATCGGCCTCGGGATCCTCCGTCACGCAGTCCGTCCGCGGCGCATTGCGAACCGCGGACATGCGGAACCGAAAGGGCGGCGTCCAGCGCACCAGGAAGTAGCGTCTCCGCTGCTCTTGGGCCACGCCGACCTGCCAAAGGCCGGTGCTCCGCCCACACTTCCGCGGGGGCCCCAGGAACGCGGCGTCGCGCCCGATGCTCCCGTGCGCTCCGCGCAGCGCATCCCGCCCCGCAGCCTCGCTCCAGGCGGCGGCTTGCTCCCAGGGAAGCGAAAGCCACTCGTCCACGAATCCGCTCGGCCCGAGCGCAACCGGGTCCACCCGCTGGACGCGGTCTCCCACAACGCGAAACCGCCGCACCGCCAGCCGGGTCAACAGGCTCGAATCGACACTTCCCGTTTGAAATTCGATATGTATGCCGTCCGCCGACGCGGCGCCGTCCGGCATCCCGTCGCCGATGTTACCCCGCTCCAGGGCAGCCAGGAGCCGGATCGACTCCCCTTCCACTACGTCCACCCGGAAGACCCGGTAATCAATCTGCCGCCATGTTGAACCGCACGAGCTCCGCAGGCCCACCGCGAGCACCAGGCACTCCCCGCCGCGCCCGGCCTCCTTTGACACCCGCAGCGCAACCAGCTCCAGTGGCCGGTAGCCTGGCTCGCGATCACTCGTCTGCTCCAGGCGCCACACCAGCCGCATCGGCTGCCGCCGCCGATTGAATAGGTAAGCCGACTCGTCGAACCCACATTCACTGCCGATCCCCGTGCGCACCGTCAGGAAGTTCCCCTGCTCCCGCACTTCCAGGGGCGACAGGTAGCCCAGGAAACTACCATCCGGGCAAGGCGGACCTGTGCGGCTCTCGCCGCAAAACAACCCCGCCCCACGCAGCTCGCGGTTGAGCGAAGCCGTCAACGCGCCTGGATCGCTTTCCTCTCCCGCCAGCGCCAGTCGCGCTTCGATCCACTCTCTCAAGTGCCGCTTGGCGTCGTCGCGCGAAAAAAAGGGCGCACTCTCCGTGCGCCCCGCTCACAGCAAAGAGGAAATGGTGTTCAGAACACTCCGCTCACCATCACACCCGGCTCCTTCGGCTGCGTCAGCGCCAATGCCATCGCCGCCCAGCTCGTTCCGGCCGCGGAGATCCACTGATCCCGTCCGTGCGGAAATCCGCTGTCCTTGAACACCTGCACCGGGCTCGCGCGCGTGCGCACCATCCAGGAGCCGTCCGGCATTTGCGTGCGCAACAGGTACGTCACGGCGTGCTGGAAGGCTCGGTCCTCCGGCTGCAACACCCGCGCCTCATACAGCGCCACCAGTGCCTGACCCGTCGCGTACGCGTCCGACTCCAGGCCGGGCAGTTGCGCCCACCCGCCGTCGGCGCGCTGCTGGGCCAGTAATTCGCCCGCCGCACGCTCGATGTCCTTGTCATCCGCTTTCAGCCACGCCAGCCCAAGGAGCTTCATCGAACGGTCCTCCTGGGTTGCCGGCGCCGCCTGCCGCAGCCACTCGCCCGCCTTCGCGATGCGCTCGCCGGAGTCCCGGCCGAAGATCTGCATGGCCCGAATACTCAGCGCCGCGGCGGTGAACTGGCTTGCTTCAAGAGGCGGACGGAACGGAATGATCGTGAAGCTGCCATCCGCCCTTTGCGTCCGTGCGATCGCGGCGATCATCGCGTCGGTCACATCGTTCGCCGCGTATCCCTCAGCCGCCAAGCCAAGCAGCGAATAACTCACCGTGATCGCCGGATTCGGAAGCGCGATCGTGCCCTCGGCCATTTGCTGGCGCAGCGGCTTGAACATCGCCATCACGGCCTTCACCTGCTGCTGCGAAATGGCTTCATCCACGTGCAGGCCGCGCTCCCGCGCCGCGCCATACATCATCTGCGGCAGCGACTGGTGATGGCACGAAACGCAACCCGAAACCTTCACAAACTGCGGCCCGCTCTTCTGCAACACGGCCACGGCGCTCTCCACCGATCTCCGCACCGCCTCGGTATCCCGCGCGCCCGCCGCCTTCAAACGTTCCACCATCGAAACGTTTCCGCGCCGCGATGCCCAGGTCAGCGCCGTTTCGCCCATCTGGTTGCGGGCGTTCGGATCCACACCCTGTTTCAGAAGCGCATCCACCAGCGCTACGTTCGGTGTGTCCGCTCCCGCCGCCCACATCAGCGTGGTCGAGCCATGCATGTCCGTCGTCTTGGCATCCGCTCCGCGCTCCAGCAGCGCGCGAGTCATCTCCAGGTTCCCGTTCACAACCGCGAACAGAATCGCCTGGGAGCCCACAAATCTCTGTTCGTTCGGATCCGCCCCGGCAGCCAGCAACTGCTTCACGCTCTGCGTGTCGTTCGATAACACCGCTCCGAACAAAGGCGTCGGTGGCCGTAAGTCCGGAATCTGGGCCGGCAAGACCAAGCTCGCCAACACTCCTGCGCATACTACTCGTGCAACCAATTTCTCTGTGCCTCCTCTGTCGAAACACGCGACAGAAGGCACGGGATTCGGCTCAGGCTCTACGAGCCGAGTTCCAGGTCCACCGCGCTCACCGACGCCGCCGGGAAACGCCAACGCCCGCCTGGCGCCACGTGCTCTTTGGGCGCGAACACGTGCGGCTGATCCAGGCCCACCGCGGTCCTCGCCTCGTCCGGGGCGATCTCGAACACCCGCGCCCCGGTCACCGTCCGGCCGGTCACGTGAAAGGTCGTCTCCACGCTCCGGGTGAAGCTCTTATTCAGCACGTGCAGAAAAACCCGGTTTTCCGTGCGGCTCGCCGCAATGTCCAAGTCCGGATGCCCGGTCTTCACGGCCACGCCGTGCTTGCCGTTGTGCCGCTTGAACAGCCGCATGATCGAACCTACCGGTGTCAGGTAACTCACACCCCTGGGCGTTTGCAGCATCACGGCGTTCACCGTCCAGCGGTTGCCCGCGAAGTCCGCGCCGGTGGTCATCCGCACTTTCGCGCCGTGGCGATGATAGATATTCATGGTTCGCGCGTGATAGGCCGCCGATAGCCACTCCAGTAAGATCGGGTTCGCGTTGTGCGGCACAAGGCTTAAGTGGCCTTCGGTGATGGTGAGCAACTGCCGCGCCCGGGCCGCCGTCAAGGCCTGTTCGAACTCGATCACGCGCTTCTCCACCACGTCGCCGAGTTCCAGTAACTCCTCCCACGCCGCCGCCGGATCTTTCTGATACCGGTTTCCGCGTAACAGGGTGTTTTCCCGCCGCGGCGACATGCCCATCATGTGAAAAGCGACATAGTCGATGTGCTCGCCCGCCTGCTTGAGTAACTCGTGCGCCCACATCTCGCGCCCCGCCGGCCCGCGCCCGTAGTCCCCCCAGCCCAGTAACTGGATGGTGCGGTCCCGCTCTCTCATGGCTTTGGAGAACTCCACCGTGGCGCGGATCGCGGCGTCCCGGGAAAATACTTCGTTGCCGTACGAGGTCTCATTCCCCAACTGCCACAGCTTCACCGTCAGCGGTTGTGCGGAGCCGTTCGCCGCCCGCTCCTTGTGGTCCGGGTCGTTGCAGTAGGAAACCCAATCCGCGGCCTCCCGCGCATCGCCCCACCGCCCGTCCTTCCGGTAGCGTTCCACTCCGTCGCCCAGGAAGTTGACGCAATAGAGCGGCGCCGCGCCCACCCGGCGGCAGAAGTCGACGAACTCGTGCGTCCCTACGCGGTGGTCTTCCCATCCGCTCCACACGTAGTTGTACATCGGCGGCCGCCGGCGCGCCGGGCCCAGGCCTTCCCGCCACCGATAATACCGGCAGTACAGGCCGCCCCAGCGCATGACGTCCGGCGCAAGGTCGCGCGTCACGTCCACAAAGTCCTTCCGCCAATCGTCGCGCTCATAGTCCCACGACGCCGCCACCGAACCGTCGGTCACCCCCAACGGTTCCATGAACTGCATGTAGAAGAGCGGCGAAAAGTCGAATTGCGGCTCCGGATCGATCACAATCCCCTCCGCCGCCGCCCCCGCCGCGATCGCTCCGCCACCCGCCGCCAACAACGTGCGCCTGGTCATGGAAACAAGCATAAGATCAATTTGTGCGAGCTGCGCTTGTCCTGATCGTCGCCACCCTATGCGCCGCCGCCGAACCGCCCGGCCGCGCCGCGCTTCGAGCCTTCCAGCAGTGGAAACAACGGCCCGCCAACGCTGTGCTCGAATGGGACGAGTCGCTGAGCCGGTATCGAGCGAGCCTGCGCGCCGCCGGCCTCTCGGAGCGCGCCGCCGAGCGGACGATGCGCCTCATCGCTGCCTACGACGAAGCCGATCTCTACAACCGCGTCTACACCGGCGCGCCTTCGTTCAACACGCAGCCTAACCGCTTCCTGGTGGAAGCGGCCGCCGCGATCCCGGCCGCCGGCTCGGCCCTTGACGCCGGGATGGGCCAGGGCCGCAACGCTCTCTTCCTCGCCTCGAAGGGTTGGAAAGTCACGGGCTTCGATGTCGCCGAAGCTGGCCTCCGCGCCGCCTCCGCCCGCGCCGCCGCGCTGGGCCTTGCCGTGGAAACCGTGCACGCGTCCGACGAAGAGTTCGACTTCGGCCGCTCGAAGTGGGACCTCATCGCCATCATCCACGCCATGGAGAAGCGCACCGTGCACCGCGTCCGGCGCGCCCTGAAACCAGGCGGCTATGTCATCGTCGAGGCCGCGCTCATTGAACCTGGCGGGTACCCTCACGGCTATGTGAAGGACGAACTCCGCGAAGTGTTTCGCGGGTACCACATTCTGCGCTACGAAGAGACGCAAGCGCCGCATGACTTCGGCGATGACTTAACCAAGCCGGAGCCGCTCGTCCGTCTGCTGGCACGGAAGCCTACCGCGCCGCGCTGAGCAATCGCGCCGTTTCCGGCGAACTGTACGCGATGCCTTTGGTGTGCTCCGCCGGTGTGAGGCCGAGCTTGTCTTTCACGTTGGCCTTTGCGCCCAGTGCAAGCAGCGCCTTCAGCGCGTCTCTCTTGTGCAGCAACGCCGCCCAACTCAGATCGGTCATGCCCAGGTCATCGGGCACATCCATCTTTGCACCGCCGCCGACCAGCATCCGAATCAGATCCGCCTGGTCCATCTGCGCCGCCACGTTGAGCGGCGTCGCGGAAAACTGGCCCAGCAACCGGAACGGACGGTTTGGGTCCGCGCCCTTTTCCAGCAGCAGGCGCACCATTGCCTGGTCTCCCGTGAACAGCGCGATCGCGAGCGCATGGGCGCCGAACCGGGCCCGCTGCGCCGGCGCCACCGACGCTCCTGCGCGCAAAAGCACGTCGATCGTCTCCGTGTTCCCGCCGAACAACGAGGCGATCATCAGCGCGTCGTATCCGGCTTTGGTCGCCGTCCGGACCTTCGCGCCTTTGGCCAGCAGCGCTCGCACCTTTGCCGGGTCGTCCGCGGCGAGCATCAGCGCGGTGGTTCCCCCGGGTGTAGCCGCGGCGGGGTCCAGTTTCTCAACTTCGGCCGTGGTCCCAAACGCCGCCGCCGTCATCCATGGTTCCACCGCCGGCGCAACGCCCTTGAGCGCGAGCGGCCGCGCGGGGGTCTTCGCCGCGGGCAGCGCTTCGCTCAGCGCCATCACCGCCCACGACGTGGCGGCGCAGGAAAGGTATTGGTCGTGCCCGTAGGGGAAACCGGACTCGAAGTAGGGCGGGCTCACCGGCGCCTTCGTCTGGATGCGGCTCTTGACGTGCCACGATCCGTCGCCCGCCTGTGTCTTCAGCAGCCACTCGATCCCGCGTTGAAACGCAGCCTCGGCCGCTCCTACGCCGCCCGCTTGGCGTAGCGCATAGAGGGCTTGACCCGTCGAGTAGGCGTCGGACTCCTGCATCGCCGGAAGCTGCGCCCACCCGCCATCGGGCCGCTGGGCCGTCAACAGCGCTCTGGCGGCGGCGCTCCGTTCGCCTTCGGTCGCGCCCGTCCACTGCAGGCCCAGCAGGCGGTACGTCAGATCCTCGGTCGCCTCCGGCGCGGTGGAGAGCAACCACCGCTTCGCCTTCTCGAGTACGCCGGGTCTTTGTGCCGCCGGCAGATAGGCCCCCACTGCCCGCGCCGCCACCGCGGTGGCCACAAACAACCCGGCACTGTGCGGCGGACGGGCGTCGAAGGTGGCCCAATTCCCGCCGGCTTGCTGCGCCCTGGCGATATGCCGCGCGTACAGCGCAGTGGAGAGATTGGGAGCGACCCCGGCCGCATGCGCACCCAGCAGCGCATACCCTTCGCTCAGCGCGGGATCGATCAGGTGCTCAATGCGCGCCGCGGCGTCCACGTCGGAGAGGAACCGGAATGTACGCTCCGCCGCTGCCTGCGCCGCCGCCTCATTCACCGCGATCCCGCGCGCGCGCGCAGCCTCCAGCGCCAGCAGCGGCATCGACTGGTGGTGGCACGACAAACACGGCGACTTCCACTGCCCCGCCACGTTCTGCAACAACGCCACGGATTTCTGCGCCGCAGCCGCCACACGATCGTCTGCGCCTGCCGCCGCCGCCGCGGCCGCCAACGCCATCACTAGCAAACGCTGCATCTCCGTACCCTCCGAACGCTGGTTCCCCAGGAATTCGTCGAAGTATACACCAGCGCCCGTGTCCTGCACGCTACCATAGACCAAAGATCATGAAGAAGCTGACTGGCCTGCAGTGGACCATCTGCGCCGTCGCGGCACTGGGATTCGCCTTCGATATCTACGAACTCCTCATGCTGCCGCTCATCGTGCGGCCCGCGCTCATGGAACTCGGTGCGCTCAAGCCCGGCACTCCCGAGTTCAACAACTGGGTCAGCCTCCTCTTTTATGTGCCCGCCCTCGCCGGCGGCGCCTTCGGCTTGATCGGCGGCTATCTCACTGACCGCTTCGGCCGCCGCGCGGTCCTCGTCTGGAGCATCTTGCTCTACGCCTTCTCCGCGCTGGGCGCCGGTTTCGCCACGTCGCTCGAGATGCTGCTCGTCCTCCGGACCACCACCTTCATCGGCGTTTGCGTCGAATTCGTCGCCGCCGTCGCCTGGCTTGCCGAGCTCTTCCCCGACGCCAAGCAGCGCGAAGCGGTGCTCGGCTACACCCAGGCCTTCTCGTCCCTGGGCGGCCTGATGGTCGCCGGCGCGTACAATATGGCCGTCAATCTCGCCGCCTCGCTCCCGGCCATCGCGGGAGGCCATGAAGCTTGGCGTTATACGTTGATTTCCGGCGTCGTTCCGGCCATCCCGCTGATCCTCATCCGGCCGTTCCTGCCGGAGTCCCCGGCCTGGGAAAAGAAGCGCTTGGCGGGCCAGTTGAAGCGCCCTTCGGTCCTCGAACTGTTCAAGCCTGAGTACCGCCTTACCACGCTGCTCACAGCACTCATGTTCGCTTGCAGCTACGGCGCGGCATTTGGCGCTATCCAGCACCTGCCCCGCATTGTGCCCGGCCTTCCCGAAGTCGCCGGCCTGGCTCGGCCTCTTCAGGAGAAGGCCGTCGTCAACGTCCAGTACTGGCAGGAGATGGGCGGGCTTGTGGGGCGCTTTATTCTGGCCGCTCTCGCGGTGGTCATCGTCAGCCGGCGGAAGCTTCTCCGAGTCTTCCAATTCCCGGGCTTGTTTCTGGTTCCATTGGTGTTCCTCTTTCCCGCCGTCAACAATCTAGAACTGTTGAAGTACGGTATCTTCGCCGCCGGCCTGCTCACCGTCGCCCAGTTCAGCTTCTGGGGAAACTATCTTCCGCGCGTCTATCCCACGCACCTCCGCGGGACGGGCGAGAGCTTCGCGGCGAACATCGGCGGCCGCATGGTCGGCACATCGATGGCTGTGGTCAACGCACAGCTCTCCAACGTAATGCCCGGGTCGACGCCGGCCATGAAGACCGCCTACGCCGCCGCCGTGATCGCTTTCGGTGTATACGCCATAGGTTTCATCGCCAGTTTCTGGCTCCCGGAACCTAAGGGCAGCGATCTGCCAGAGTAACGCCGAGCCCGTCCCTCCTTCGCTGCCGGTTTCAAGCCCAAGAGATTAACAAGTCTCAAACTATGACCGATACGTATTTTTGAAAGGGTTCGGTAGGAGCCAGAGTAGCTTCACGGCCGATCTTCCTTCCTCCGCTCGCGGGATTGCGTTCCCGCGGACGCCACAGGACCGCGTTGTTCCCGTCGCCGCCAGAGGCACGCGTGGTCCCGCCCGTGCGGGCGCAGGGACAACAGGAGACACGTTCGTGATTTCGCGCAAGACAATTACATCCAAGTTGATGGCATGCTGCGGCGTGATGCTCGTTCTGACGCTCGCCCTCGCCTATTCTTCATTCGTTACGTTCCGCTCCCTCGGCGGCCAGCTCAAGGAAGCGGTCACCTCGGAGGCCGCCAAGATCTCCCTGGCCGGAGCACTCGGCGAAGCGATCTGCGACTTGCTCTCGTTGGAGCGCGGGATCGTCCTGGCCGCCGGCGACCACGAGCAGGCCGCCCAGCTTGACCGAGAGTTCCAGGGGAAGTTTGGGGAGGCCGTCGAGGCATTGAAAGGCCTGCAGCCATTGCTCGAAACGCCCGTGGAACGGCAGACCGCCGCCCTGGCCGACGAGGGCCTGCGCGAATGGGAAACCGTCCACCGCGACC
>DALYJJ010000173.1:8556-11460 GCA_031969915.1 Bryobacteraceae bacterium
GTTCGAGCCGATCCCACGGGTGCGCAAGCCAGGGGGCTGATCACCGCCAAGCTCGACCGGCTTGAGGTCCGCATGGAAGCTGCCACGGATAAACTCCGCGACACCCAGCGCGAAGTGATGGAAAACGCCCGAGCCGAAGCCGATCTGACCTCAACCAGGGCCAACGCATTGGCCTTCGCCATGATCGGCCTTTCGCTCGCCGCCGGCGCGGTGGTCTTCTTCGTGGTCTATCGCATCAGCCGGGAACTGCGCGTTCTCGCGGGCGAACTTTCCGAAGGCGCGGTCCAGGTGGCCGGCGCTGCCGCCCAGGTCACCTCATCCAGCCAGTCGCTCGCGCAAGGTGCGGTCGACCAGGCGTCCTCCATCCAGGAAACGTCCGCCTCCAACCAGGAGATCGAATCGGCTGCCCGAAAGAACCAGGACAATTCCAGCGCCGCCGCCGCCCTGATGGCCGCTTCAAAAGAGAAGTTCGCACAGGCCAATTGCTCCCTCGACGACGCCCTGGCGGCGATGGGAGAAATCGCCGCCCAGAGCGACCGCATCTCGCGAATCATCAAGACCATCGACGAGATCGCGTTTCAGACCAACATCCTCGCCCTCAACGCCGCCGTCGAAGCGGCCCGCGCCGGAGAGGCCGGCCTGGGTTTCGCCGTCGTCGCCGACGAGGTACGCAACCTCGCCCAGCGCTGTGCCCAGGCCGCCAAGGACACCTCCACATTGATCGAAGAGTCCATCGCCAAGTCCGCGGGCGGACGCGTCAAAGTGGATCAGGTCGCCGCTTCCATCCGGGGTCTCACCGATGCGGTTTCCCAGGTCAAGACTCTGGTGGACGAGGTGCAAGCGGGCAGTCAGGAACAAGCCCGCGGAATCGAGCACATCGGCCAGGCCATGGTCTCCATGGAACAGACCACCCAAAAGACCGCCGCCAACGCCGAAACCGGCGCCGCCGCCGCCGAAGAGCTCAACGCGCAGGCGGATCATCTGAAGGGCATCGTCAACCGCCTGATCCTGATGGTCAACGGAGCGTAGCGGCCGCGCACCGCGCCGCTACGCCAGAATCCCGCGAACGATCTCGCCGTGCACGTCGGTCAAACGCATGTCGCGGCCGCCGTAGGGATACGTCAGCCGCTTGTGGTCGATGCCCAACTGGTGGAGCATGGTAGCGTGCAGGTCGTGGATGTGGACCTTGTTCTCCGCCGCGAAATACCCGAACTCGTCGGTTGAGCCGTAGGTCAGTCCGGGCTTGAATCCGCCCCCCGCCAGCCACATCGTGAACCCAAACGGGTTGTGGTCTCGCCCCACGGTCCGGTCGATCCCCTTGTCGCCGAACTGCGCGCAGGGCGTCCGCCCGAACTCGCCGCCCCACAAGACGATCGTCGACTCCAACAGCCCTCGCCCCTTCAGATCCTTGAGCAGCGCTGCGATCGGTTTGTCCACTGCCACGCAGTTGCTCCGGTGCCCCTCTTCCAGGCTCGAATGCTGGTCCCACCGGTCGCAGCCCTTCCGGTACGGCGGCAGCAACTCCACGAACCGCACGCCGCGCTCCACCAGCCGCCGCGCCAGCAGACACTGACGGCCGAAGTCGCCGGTTTCCTTCTCGTCGATCCCGTACAGCTCGAGCGTCGCCGCCGATTCGCTTTTCAAGTCCAACAACTCCGGTACTTCTCTCTGCATTCGGAACGCGAGTTCGTAGTTGCGGATCGTCGCTTCTACTTCTGCATTACCCCCGAACCGCTCCAGCGCACCGCGGTTCAAACGCTCGAGCAGTCCCAGCTTCGCCCGCTGGTCCGCCGGGTCAGGCTCGCGCGGCTCCAGGTCCGCTACCGGGTGCTTACCTTTCCGGAACAATGTGCCCTGATACGTAGCGGGCAAGAATCCGCTCCCGAACAGATCCATCCCGCCGGGCGGAATCAGCCCGCTCTCCAGCACCAGGAACGCCGGTAGGTTCTGGCATTCGCTGCCCAGCCCGTAGGCCGCCCAGGCGCCCATGCTCGGCCGCCCCTGAAATCCCGATCCCGAGTGCATGAAGTAGTTCGCCGCGGTGTGCTCGGAGTGATCCGCCACCATGGACCGGATGATGCACAAATCGTCGACGCACCCTGCCACGTGGGGAAACAGTTCGCTCACCCATGCGCCCGACTGGCCGTGCTGCCGGAAGGCGAACGGCGATCCGAGCAGCCGGTCGCTGATGTTGAATACCGTGGTCGGCGGCTTGATCGGAATCGGCTTGCCGTGATCGGCGATCAGCCGCGGCTTCGGATCGAACGTGTCCATCTGCGAAGGGCCGCCGTCCATGAATAGGAAGATCACCGACTTCGCCTTGGCCTTGAAGTGCGGAGGCTTTGGCTTGAGCGGATCCTCGGCGGCCCGCCCCAGCATGGCGGCGAAGGCGAGCGCGCCGAAGCCGTTCGCGCAGCGGCACAGCATCTCGCGCCGGCTGGTTACTTCCACACGATGCCGCGTCTTCATGGCAGGTAGATAAACTCCGGTGAATTCAAAAGCACGTGCGCGACCTCGCTCCAGCGGCGGCCCTGTTTCACGAACGCTTCGATCTCGGCGCGCTCCGCCGCCGCCGGCGGCCGCGCAAAGGCCGTCTCGTACAGGAACCCCACGGGATCGTCCGTTCGCTCCGCCCGCGCCGCCCACTTCGCCGCCTGCTCGGCCACCAGTTCGTTGTTCATCATCAGCAGCGCTTGCGACGGCACAGTCGAACTCCCGCGCGAGCCGATCGTTGAGATCGGCAGCGGATAGTCGAAGGCCAGCAGCAGCGGTGTCAGGAAGTTCCGGCGCACCTGGATGTAGATGCTCCGCCGCCCGCCGCCATCGAGCGGTCCAGGCTTCGGCTTGCCTCGGCCGTCCTGATAACCACTGACGTGCGGCGGCACGCTCGGCCCGTACAGCGCC
>DALYJJ010000174.1:0-11264 GCA_031969915.1 Bryobacteraceae bacterium
GCCCGCACGGCCGCAAGGCCCAGGAGTTTCTCGAAGAGCTGATCGTCCGCCGCGAACTCGCCTTCAACTTCGCGCTGCACAGCCCCAACCCGGAATGCCTCGTGAGTCTTCCCGAATGGGCCCGGACCACGCTCCGTGAACACGCCGCCGACCCCAGGCCCGAAGTCTACCGGCGGGACGAGTTCGAAAAAGCGAAGACCCACGACGAACTCTGGAACGCCACGCAAAAGGAACTGCTGCTCCGCGGCAAGATCCACGGCTACTACCGCATGTACTGGGGCAAAAAGATCATCGAGTGGTCGCCCACCTGCCAGGACGCGCTCGAAACCATGATCTACCTCCACGACCGCTACGCCCTCGACGGACGCGACCCCAATACCTATACCAACATCCTCTGGTGCTTCGGACTTCATGACCGCCCCTGGGGAGAGCGCGACGTCTTCGGCAAGGTGCGCTATATGTCGCTCGGCGGCATGCAGCGCAAGACCGATGTGAAGGCCTATCTGCGCGAGATCGAACTCATGGAGCGGACCGGCAGGGATCCGTTCCGGCTACAATAAGGCCGCCATGCTTGTCGGAGTCACGGGCGCCACCGGCCTGGTCGGCCGCCAACTCATCGCCGGCCTGCTCAGGGACGGCCACGCGGTCAGGGCCTTCGCCCGCCGCCCGGCCGCACTGCCCGAGGGCGCGAGCTTCGCCCCCTGGGACACCGCGCAAGGCCCGCCCGCCGAGCCCGCCCTCACCGGCCTCGACGCCCTGGTCCACCTCGCGGGCGAACCCGTGGCCCAACGCTGGACCGTGGATGTGAAGCGCCGGATTCGAGCCAGCCGCGTGGACGGCACGCGCCGGCTGGTGGAAGGTCTCTCCACCATCTCCGCCCGCCCGCCGGTGCTCGTTTCCGCCTCCGCCATCGGCTACTACGGTGACCGCGCCGACAAAATGCTTTCGGAATCCGCCAAGCCCGGTCACGGCTTCCTTCCGGAAACCTGCGTCGAGTGGGAGCGCATGGCGGACCTCGGCGAGGCCCTCGGAATCCGCGTCGTGAAGCTGCGCATCGGCGTCGTGCTCGATCCGCGCGGAGGCGCCCTGGCGAAGATGCTGCCCCCGTTCCGCGCGGGCGTGGGAGGAAGAGTGGGCTCGGGAAAGCAGTGGATGTCCTGGATTCACCGCGACGACCTGGTTTCGCTGATTCGCTTCGCCATCGAGTCCAGCACCCTGCGCGGCCCCGTGAACGCCACCGCTCCCAACCCCGAAACCAACTCCGGCTTCTCGCTCCAGTTGGGCCGCGCCCTGCGCCGTCCCGCGCTGTTTCCCCTGCCCGCCCTCGCCCTCAAACTCCTGTTCGGTGAGATGTCCGAAGTCCTTCTGGCCAGCCAGCGCGTGATCCCCAAGGCCGCCACCGACGCCGGCTTCGCCTTCCGCTTCCCCGCCCTGCCCGCCGCCCTCGCTGACCTCCTGGGCCGCGCCTGAGCTATCATCGTGGTCGCCGATGAAGCTGAACGATCTTCGCAAGCTTGCCGCCCGCGACCGCGTCCGCATTCGCTTCGCGCTCTCCAATGGCCTCCAGTGCGTCTTCACCGAACAGGGCTTGAGCCGCATCGAAGGCCTCGACGCCCCTCCCGGCTTCAACCTGGAAACCGAGCTTGCCAACAGCGCGCAGTTCATCATTGAGCGCCCGCCCGGCGCCTCGAAACAGGTTTCCCGAACCGAGGTCGAGAAGATGGCCGCCTCGCTGTCCGGAACCCCGCAACACCACGATCGCGAGGAGTAGCCGTCCGGGTACCAGGCGGGACAATCGCCCCTTCTGCCTGAGCCCGTTCGTGACACTCTTTCGCAATAAATTGTTGTACAATCTGGAAACCAACAATCAGAAGTCGGTACGCTCTCTTCGTCGCTCGGAGCGGGGGAGGACCGTGCCGGAAGGAAGCAGAATGGACAAACTAGCGCAACAGAATATCCAGGAAGCCTTCCTGAACAATGCGCGAAAAGATAAGACCTTCCTTACCATCTATCTCATGAGTGGAGTCAAGCTTTCGGGAAGGATCAAGAGCTTCGACAAATACTCGGTGATCTTGGAGACCAACAATCAGGAGCAGTTGATCTTCAAGCACGCCATTTCCACTGTTGTCGTTTCCAAACCCAGCCACACGTCGCCCGGAATGCATGCCATGGCGGGAGCTTCGGCTCCAGTCCCCCATCATCCCGTAGGTAGCGCTCCGCCGGATTCGTCGGGAGTCTAGCCACACCAGTTGTCAGAGCCGTTTCGAGAGAACGCGATCCTGGTTGGCCTTGCCCTTTCCGGCAAGGCGGGGCGGTCGTCTGCCAACACGCCGGAGTACTCCGCCGAGGAGTCCCTGGATGAGTTGGCCGTCCTCGCGCGCAGCGCGGGCGCCGAAGTCGTCGAACGCATCCTCCAGATCCGCCCTGGACGGACCGCCGCCACGCTCATCGGGTCGGGCAAAGTCGAAGAGATCGCCGCCCGCGTCAAAGGCTACTCCGCCCAGACCGTCGTCTTCGACGAAGAGCTGACTCCCACTCAGCTTCGCAACCTCGAGCGCGAACTCGACTGCAAGGTCCTCGACCGCACCCAGCTCATCCTGGACATCTTCGCCCGCCGCGCCCGCACCCGCGAAGGGCAGTTGCAGGTGGAACTCGCGCAGTTGAACTATCTGCTGCCGCGGCTCACCGGACGCGGTGCGCAGATGTCGCGCCTGGGAGGCGGCATCGGGACCCGCGGCCCCGGCGAGACGCAGTTGGAAACCGACCGCCGCAAGATCGCCCGCCGGATCAAGAAAATCGAGGACGATCTCGAGAACGTCCGCGCCGGCCGCAAGGTCCAGCGTGCGAAGCGCCAGGCGGTCCCGCTCGAAACCGTCGCGCTGGTGGGCTACACCAACGCCGGTAAGTCGACCCTGTTCAACCGTCTTACGGGCGCCGGCGTGGTGGCCGACGCGCGCATGTTCGCCACGCTCGATCCCACCGTGCGGCAGATCGTCCTGCCCTCCAACCGGCGCGCGCTGCTCTCCGACACCGTGGGCTTCATTCGCAACCTGCCCACCACCCTGGTGCGCGCCTTCCGCGCCACGCTCGAAGAGGTCGTCGAAGCCTCGCTCCTGTTGCATGTCGTGGACGCCGGTTCTCCCCATGCCGGGGAGCAGACCTCCCACGTGCTCAAGGTCCTGGCCGAGATCGGCGCCGGCAAGACGCCGCAACTCCTGGTGCTCAACAAGCTCGACCAGCTTTCCGGCGAACAGGGCGACCCCGCCACCATCGGCCGCCGCCTGCTCGGCGAAAGCGAGACCCACGAGCCCCTGCGCGCCGCCGGCGTTTCCGCCTTACAAGGGCACGGCCTCGACAAGCTGATGGCCGCGATCGACGAAGGGCTCCCCAAAGACCCCGTCTCCTCCGCCCGCTTCCGCTTCCCGTTGAGCCAGGGCGCACCGCTCAGCTTCCTCCACGACTACGCCCGTGTGACCGCCACACGCTACACCGCGGACGCCTGCGAAGTGGAAGCCGAAGTCCCCGATTCCGTGCGCCGCCGCCTGGCCCAATACGTCGTGGAGTAGCGTGGAGTAGCGTGGTCCGCGGGCCGCTACGCCCCCACCACCGCGAACGCCTTCTTCATCGCCGCCGCTGTCGCCGCCACCGCCTCTTCTTTCGGCATCGCCCGCAGCTTCGCGTTGAACGGCTCGCACCGCGCCGGAGCATCGCACCCGATCTTGTGCAGCGTGTTCAGGAACAGCGCCATGTTGATCACGCCCGTCGCCATCGGCAGCTCGCGCGCCGAATCGATCTGCTGGTCGATCGCCAGCCCGGCCGGCGCGTCGTTCAAATCGATCGAAACCACGTCCTCCTTCTTGAGCGTGAGCAGTTCCGCTTCGCCTTCGCCCGCGGTGTACCAGTGCCAACTGTCCATCACGAAGCCCACGTTCGGCCGGCCGATCTCCCCAATCAGGTCCCGCATCTCGGCCATGCAGTGCACGAACGGGTATCGGCGCGAGGCCCACAGCGTCTTCGGCCCCACATACTCCAACCCCAGCCGCTGCCCCTGGTCGCCCAGGATCGTGGCCACCTCCCGCAGCCGCGCCGCGTGCTGCTTCATGTTCTGCAGGTACGTCAACGTGTCGTGCGCGGGCGAGATCCACGTCGTCACGCGCGTCACGCCCGCCTGCCGCAGCCGCTTCACCGTCGCCGGAAACGCCGTCAGGCCCTGCCGGAACGCATCGTCTCCCCGCCGGAACTCAACCGTCAGGCCGGCATTGCCGAACACCAGGTTCTTCCCGCGCACTTCCTCCACGATGCCGGCTACTTCGCTTTCGGAAATCTGTGCCAGATAGCCCGCAAACGGCTCCACCGCCTCGAACCCGTACCGCGCCGCCAGTTCGATCGACTCCCTCTGGTCGGCCTTCACTCCGATCGACCCCGGCGTGAAGTGGATCGTCATCGCACGCCTCGCCGCCTTCGCTGCAAGCGCTGTCATTGCCGCCGCCGCGACGCTCCGCAGCACCGTTCTCCGGCCAACTTGTTCCATGCGGGTATTGTAGTGCGGGTATCGGTACCAGAACTAGTTGTCGTGTGAGAACTTAATGAATGCTTGACCACCATACTGTAAACGCCTTAGATTCAGGGTAGCCGTGAACGAACAGAGGAAGTCCAGAAGATACGAACTAAAGCTTCCCGTCGAACTCGTCAAAGCGGGTAGCCGCCGCGTAAGCGGGCTCGGCGAAACACAGAATGTCAGCTCGGGTGGAGTACTGTTTACTTCTGAGGCCCCAGTAGAAATAGGGGCCCCCATCGAATACTTCATCAGCCTCCCCTCTGGGATGGGCCGAGTTGGCGACGTCCGTCTGCGATGCCTGGGAAAGGTCCTTCGCAGAGAGGAGGAACGAAGCACGATCGCCGCTACACTCGAGCGGTACGAGTTCGTGCGTAACTTGACGCATTGACCCTTTTTCTTCGCTCGTTCCGCGCCGGGCCCCGTTGCTAACCTCCGACAGTTTCGGCTACCCTGGCAAAGAAAAGGCGAAGAATGAACCTTACTCTGGGGTTTCCAGAACCTGACCAGCCTTCGCTCGCGTTAGCCCGCGGCGATGGCTTCGAAGCGATCTTGACCCGGTTCCAGGAATGGATGTCGGACCCGGAGTCACCGGTACGGGCGATCCGGCATCTGCCGGCTCGCCCCCCTACCCTCTCCCCCCTCCCCGAACGTGTCGACGCCCGCCTGCGGCAAGCCCTCCTCCAGCGCGGCATCGGCGAGCTCTACAGCCACCAGTCCGAGTGCTTCGAAGCCGTCGAGGACGGCGGCAACGTCGTCGTCGTCACCCCAACGGCGAGCGGCAAGACCCTCTGCTACAACCTCCCCGTCCTGAACCGCCTGCTCGCCGACCCCGGCGCGCGCGCCCTCTACCTGTTCCCCACCAAAGCTCTGGCCGAAGACCAGCTCCAGGAGTTGACCTCGGCCATCGACGCCGCGGGCGCCGGAATCCGCGCCTTCACCTACGACGGCGACACGCCCCAGGATGCCCGCAAGGCCATCCGCGAGCGCGCCAACATCGTACTCACCAACCCCGACATGCTCCACAGCGGCGTCCTGCCGCACCACACCAAGTGGGCCAAGCTCTTTGAGAACCTCCGCTACTTCGTCATCGACGAACTCCACTACTACCGCGGCGTCTACGGCAGCCACCTCGCCAACATCGTTCGCCGCCTCAAGCGCATCTGCGCGTTCTACGGCAGTGCGCCTCAGTTCATCTGCTGTTCGGCCACCATCGGCAACCCGCAGCACCTGGCCCAGCGCCTCACCGAAGAGCCCGTCGCCCTGGTCGACCGCAACGGCGCCCCCAGCGGCGAGAAGTGGGTGGTCTTCTACAACCCGCCGGTCGTCAACCGCCAGCTCGGCATCCGGCGCAGCTACCTCCACGAATCCCGGCGCGTCGCCTCGGAGATGGTGGACCGCGGCCAGCAGACTCTGCTCTTCGCCAACAGCCGCCTGGCCACCGAGCTGCTCCTCACCTACATGAAGGACGCCACCGGCAAGGCCGGCGTCCCGCCAGGCGCCGTGCGCGGCTATCGCGGCGGCTACCTGCCGCGCGAGCGCCGGGAGATCGAACGGATGCTGCGCTCAGGCGACATCCGAGCCGTGGTCGCCACCAACGCGCTCGAACTCGGCATCGACATCGGCTCGCTCGATGCCGTGGTGATGGCCGGCTACCCCGGAACGGTCGCCTCCCTCTGGCAGCGCGCGGGCCGCGCCGGACGCCGTCAAACCTCATCCCTCGCCGTGCTGGTGGCCTCCAGTGCGCCCCTGGACCAGTACATCGTCGAGCACCCCGAGTACTTCTTCGGTCAATCCCCGGAACAGGCGTTCATCAATCCCGATAACGCCGAGATCCTGGTCAATCACCTCAAGTGCGCGGCCTTCGAACTGCCCGTGCGCGACGGTGAGAAGTTCGGCCCGCACGAGACCGCCGTACTCTGCGAGTTTCTGAGCGAACTCGGGCTTGTGCACCACTCCGCGGGCGCCTGGCACTACACCTCCGACACGTATCCCGCCGACGCGGTCAGCCTGCGCGCTGTCACCAGCGATAACTTCATCGTCATCGACAACACCAACGAGCCGCGTGTGATCGCCGAGGTCTCCTTCCCCATGGCGCTCACCGCGCTTCACGAGAAGGCCATCTACCTCCACGAAGCCCGCCAGTTCCAGGTGGAGCGCTTCGACTACGACGCCCGCAAAGCCTATGTGCGCCAGGTGGAGTGCGACTACTTCACCGACGCCATCGACTACACGCAGGTGAAGGTGCTCGAGGAGTTCGATCTCCGCCCGCTCGCCGATGCCAGCGCTCATCACGGCGAAGTGCGCGTCAATCGCCAGGTGGTGGGCTTCAAGAAGGTGAAGCTCTACACGATGGAGAACATCGGCTCCGGGCAGCTTTCCATGCCCGAGCAGGAGATGCACACCACGTCGTTCTGGCTCCACTTCCCCGCCCCGTTCCTGGAGCGCTTCCCGGACCTCTCCCCAACGGAACGCCAGAACGGCTTGTCCGGCCTGGGCACGGCGCTCCGCACCATCGCCGCGCTGCTGCTGATGTGCGACCCGCGCGACCTCGGCGTGGCCATGACGGAAGACCTCGCCGCCGGCCTCCCGGCCTTCGAACCGAATCTGTATCTGTTCGACGCCTACCCCGGCGGCATCGGCCAGAGCGCCCCGCTGTTCGCCGGCGTCGAGCGGCTTCTGGCCGGGGCGGCGGACCTGATCGCGGCTTGCCCTTGCGATTCCGGCTGCCCGAGCTGCGTCGGCCCGGTGGGCGAAATCGGCGAGCGGGGAAAGGAGGCGGCGGGGCGGTTCCTCGCCGCACTGCAGGTCAAGGAAGGGTAGCTAGAGTTAGAATCGAGAGACATTGGCACATCGTTATGGCTGCTGACCTCGGCAAGCGGGCGATGGAACTGCATCGGACTGCGTCTCGAATGCGGCCCGGGGAGCGCGCCGCCTTCCTGGACTCCGCCTGCGGCGGCGACTCTGCGCTGCGCGCTGCCGTGGAAAGGTTGCTCGACGACGGCGGCCCTTCGCTCGAACTCGCTCCGGGGGAGTCGTTGGCGCAGTACCGGATCGAAAAGAAGCTCGGCCAGGGCGGGATGGGCGCCGTGTACCTGGCCCATGACACGCGGCTCAACCGGAAGGCCGCGGTCAAGGTCCTCACCACCGAACACGCCGCCAACGAGCAGTACCGCCGGCGCTTGCTGCGCGAGGCCCGGGCCGCGGCGGCGCTCAACCATCCCAATATCGTCACCGTCTACGAGACCGCCTCCGATCGCGGCGTCGACTTCATCGCCATGGAATTCGTGGCCGGCCACCGGCTGGACGAACTGATTCCGAAGAAGGGCCTCGCTCAGAAGCAACTGCTGAAGTACGCCATTCAGATCGCCGACGGCCTGGCCTGCCTCCACCAGGCCGGTCTCCTGCATCGCGACCTCAAGCCCGCGAACATCATGATCGACGCCGGCGGGCGCGCGCGGATCCTCGACTTCGGCCTGGCCAAAGATGTCCCCGCCACCGGCCCCTCGGCCGAAACGAGTACCGCCACCGTCATCACCCAGGCGGGCATCGTTGTCGGCACCACCGCGTACCTGTCCCCCGAACAGGCCGAAGGCCGGGATCTCGACGCGCGCTCCGACGTGTTCAGCTTCGGCATCGTTCTCTACCAGATGGCCACCGGCCATCTGCCGTTCGACGCCGACTCCCGCGTGGCGCTCCTCGCCAAGATCCTCAAGGAGGACCCCGAACCCCCCAGGGCAATCGCCTCCATCTCTCCCGAACTCGAGCGGCTCATCCTCCGCTGCCTGCGCAAGGACCCGTCGCGCCGTTACCAGACCATGGCCGATCTTCGCGTCGCGCTGGAAGACTTGGAATTGGAATCGACCGCCGGCGTGCCCGCCCCGCCGCCGGCGTCCTCTCGATTCAACGCCCGCACGGCGGCTCTCGCCGCGCTTGCTCTGGTCGCGCTCGTCGCCATCGGCTTCCTCGCCGCCAAGGTCTGGCCAGGCGCGCCCCAAGGCGCGGCCCTCAGGACCATCAAGTTCACCATCAACCCCGCAAACCTGGTGCGCGGCGCCGACGGACAGATCGACACCGAGATCTCCGTCTCTCACAACGGCAAACACATCGCGTATGTCGAAAACCAGGGAGGCCAGCTCTGGATTCGCGACATCGACCAGGAGTCCGCCCGTCCCGTGCCCGGAGCAACGCAGGTCTACCAGGCGTTCTGGTCGCCGGACGACCGGTTCATCGGTTACTCGTCCGGCGCCAACTGCGGCACCAGCGCTGGTTGCGATCTGATGCGCATCCCCGTCGAAGGCGGAGTCGCCGTCTCGCTCCTCAAGTTGGCCCGGCCGTTCCGCCGCGCCAACTGGTCTTCCGACGGCCAGACCATCGTCTTCTGCGACACCGCGGGTATGTACACGGTGCCCGCCAGAGGCGGCCCGGTCACACCCATCGTCGAGCACTCCCACATCGAACATCCCTCCTTCCTCGACCTGCCGGGCGGTAAGCGGGCGGTGCTCTATCAGTCGGTCGAACCGGGCCAGCGAGTCCACGGTCTGTGCGTTCGCGTCCTGGGCGAAGACAAGTTCCGCGCCATCCTCGCTACGAATTCGAACAATCCTTACCCCACCTATAGCCCGACCGGGCACATCATCTATGTGGACGGCGACCGCGATCGCGCCGCGATCTGGGCCCTGCCCTTTTCGCTGAGCAGGCTCGAGGCAGTGGGAAAACCCTTTCTCGTCGCCCAGCAGGGAGCTTCGCCCGTGGTGTCGCGTACCGGCACGCTGATCTATGGCGATGTCCCTCCGGACCGTCATCAACTCGCCTGGGTGGACCGCGCCGGCGCGCCCCTGGCCCTCATCGGCGAGCCCCGGCGGCAACTCGGTCCCACGCTCTCCCCGGCCGCCGGCCGGCTGAGTGTGATGGTCATGGAAGACGCGCCCGAGATGTGGGTTCACGATCTGGCGCGCGGAACCGCGAACCCTCTGACGGCGGATGGCGTGCGAAAAAGGCCGGGGCCGTGGATGGCCGCCGGACGCGACGTCGTCTACGCCGCGACGGCGAGCGGGAGAAACTTCGATATCTTCGCTCGCGGTCCAGGCGCGAGCGGCAATGCTCCGGCCCTGGTGGCGACACCCCAGGATGAGACCCCGCTGGACTGGTCCGAATCGCGGCGCACCCTCCTCTACGAGACGAGTTCTCCCGAGAGCAAGGGCGATCTCCTCTACCGCGAGGCCACCCCTGGCGGCGGGCTCGGCGAAAGCATGGTCTTTCTCAAGACGCCGTTTGACGAAAGGGCGGCGCAGTTCTCACCCGACGGCAAGTATGTCGTGCACGTCTCCGACGAGTCCGGCCGGGCGGAGGTCTACGTCCGCGACTTCCCGGCGGGCACGCGGAAGTGGCAGATCTCCCGCGGCGGGGGCGCCGCGCCGCGCTGGCGGCGCGACGGGATCCTGTTCGTGCGAAAGCCGGCCCTGGTGAGCGTCGCCGTTTCCTTCCAGCCCGAGTTCACTCCCGGCCCGCCGGCCGAGTTGTTTCAGCGCCGCGCGTTGACCCTGTTCAATTTCATCCTCGGTTCGCAGAGCCTCTCTTACCCGCAATACGATGTCACGCCGGATGGCAAGAAGATCGTTCTCCTCGAACGGCCGGCGAACGAGAAACCCCTCTCCATCCACGTCGCACATAACTGGTTCGAAGAGTTCCGCGGCGACCGCAAGGACCCGATCTGACGCGTTCGCCGGACTAGCGCTTCCGGCGCGGCCCAAACTCGAAGGAGACCCGTTTCCCCACGCCGGGAATCTCGCCGTAAAACCACTTCTCGTACCCTTCCGACGGGTGCGCCTCGACCTCATCCGGGGGGCCGTAGCGAAGATAGAGACGGCCGCGTTCGGTCTCCGCTCCACGCACGCCGCCCTCGGCGAACCGATCGTTCGTATAAGCGAGACGACGCTGGTATTCGCGTTCGTCCAAGCCCGCCGCGGCGGGCGCTTCCGCCGGAGGAGCCGGCGGAGGCGGAGCAGGCGGAGGCGGAGGCGCCCCACGCAGCGTTCGCGGGCGCCCCGGAGCCTTCGGCGCGGGAGGCGCCACGTCCGCCTCCGCGCGCGGAGGCGGCGGAGGTGGTGGCGGCGGCGCGGCCGCGCGCGGTTGTGCGCTCGCCGGTGGTCCGTAGAACAGCACGGCGACAAGCAGCAGCGCCGCAAACACCGGAACCGAAGCCCAATACGAACTCGATGCCCGCGACGGCGCGAGCAGCCGCCGCACCCGCGGCCCCAGGCGCCCGCCGTTCGCCGGCAATGCCAGCGCCGCGTCGTGCGCGCGTTGTTCTTCCAGCCACAGCAGAGCCTTGGTGTACATCACGACCTCTCCTCCACAAAGACGGACCGCGAGATCGTCGCAGCAGAACTCGCGATCCTTGCGAACGTGATCCGAAACCCACCACACCGCCGGATGGTAGAAGAGCACCGTCTCGAGCACGCACTGCAACAGGTTCACCCAGTGATCCCGGCGCATCCAGTGCGCCAGTTCGTGGAGCACCAGCGCTTCGAGCAGTTCAGGCGGCAATCCCGTCACGGCCGAGACGGGCAGCAGAATCGCCGGCCGCCACCACGCAACCAGGGCCGGCGCGTCGACGGCTTTCGAAACCAGCACGCGAACCGGCGCGCCACCGAGCAGCGCCCGCACCCGCGCACGGATCGGCTCGGGCAACTCCACAGCGCACCGC
>DALYJJ010000175.1:0-11247 GCA_031969915.1 Bryobacteraceae bacterium
AACGGGCCGCACGCGCTGGTAACGGCGGCCCGCGGTCCAACTGCTATGCGCCGGTTTCCACCCAGCCGCGCGTGGCTTGGCTCTCGACGATCTTCTCAAGCAACTGCATGCCCCAGAGGCCGTCGCGGAACGTCGGGAAATCCACCGCCACCGAGGGGTCGGCGATCTTGTGATAGAAGCGCTTGAACACCTGCTTGTGCGTGTCGTCGTAGCCTTCGCTGTGGCCGCCGGGCAAGTCGGCGAAGCCCGCGGCGGGGCCCATCAGCAGGGCCGGATCCTTGAGGATAAGGCGGCTCGGCTCGTTGCGGTGTCCGATCCAAAGTTCATCGGGCCGCTCCTGGTTCCAGATGATGCCGCACTTGGTTCCGAAGACCTCGATCTGGAAGCGGTTCTTGCAGCCTGAGGAAACCTGGCTGACAGTGTAGGCGCCGCGCGCGCGCGAACCCAGATGCACGAGCACCGCTCCGAAGTCCTCGGTGTCGATCGGCACTTCTTCGTAATCTTCCGGCCGGAGAGTCTTGCCGGCGAAGGTCTCGACGGCCACTTTCGGGCGCTTACGGGTCTTGTGGAAGATCGCCAGGTCGGCGCAGAGGGATGTGATCTTCTGCCCGGTGACGTGCTGGATCATGTCCATCCAGTGCGAGCCGATGTCGCCGACCACGCGCAGAGCGCCGTTGTCCTTGCGCTCGATGCGCCAGTTGTAATCGGTGTCGTAGAGCAGCCAGTCCTGTGAATAGGTGCCCTGGACGACGAGGATTTCGCCGAGATCGCCGTTGGCGATCATCTGGCGGACATGCTGCACCACCGGGTAATAGCGGAGGTTGTGATTGACGCAGTTCACAAGGCCCTTGGACTCGGCGATGCGAACCATGTCGGCCGCTTCGGCGGCGTTCAACGCGAGGGGCTTTTCGCACAGCACGTGCTTGCCCGCTTCGAGCGCCGCTTTGGCCACCGGGTAATGCAGGGCGTTGGGGGTGCACACGTGAACCGCTTCGATCGCCGGATCGGAGAGCACCGTCGAATAGTCGCCGGTGAATCTGTCGATGCCGATGGCCCGCGCGATGCCCTGCGCCTCGCGCTCCGTCTGAGCGGCCATCACCGCGACTTCCACGTGCCCCACCCGGCGAATCGCCTCAGTATGTACACGACCCATGAATCCGGCGCCGATGACGGCGGCTTTGATTTTGCGCATAGTCAGTCCCTTTTCTGGCAGAGAATGCTCCTCCCCGCGGGGAGGAGCCGGAAAACACACTCTATCGCACTTGCTGCTAGACTGTGACTGAGTCAACGCCCTCCGATGCTGGTCAGGATTCGCCTCCCTCATGGCCCCACGGTCCGGCCTTCGCGCAGGAAAAACCAGCGCCTGGCGTTGGCCTGCGCGGCGCTACTCACCCCGGCGGCGCTCGCCGCGTTCGTGCTGGCGATCTGGCGTTTGGGCGCGGATCTCGGCTACCTGGGCACGTTCGCATTTCAGGATGGGTTGCTCTCCCGCTGGCAGGTTTGGGTGGCGATTGCCCTGCTGGTGCAACTGACGGTGATCTATCTCACGCGCTACGGCAGCGCGGACGCCGGCTCTACCCCCGCGAATCCCGAACCCCGGCGAGTGCGCACTCCCCCTCCGTCTTCACGCCGAGCTTCTTGAGAAACGTGATCATCGGACACCAGTTGGTGAAAGCCGACTGGAACAGGTTCAGGCCCACAAAGGCCGTGAAGAAGAACCAGCGCGGATCCACGAAGTAGCCCAGGGCGGTGGTGCCCATCACGATGAAACCGGCGATCAGCCGGAGATAGCGTTCCAGAGTCATGCGTTTGCCCCTTCCGGTTCGCGGCGGGCCGCGGCCCGCCGGTTGAAGATGAAATAGACGATGGGAACCGTCATGCGCGAGAGAGCGAGCGAGGCGACCTCGCCCGCCATCAGCGAAATGGCGAGCCCTTGAAAAATCGGATCGAACAGGATCACTGCCGCTCCCACCACCACCGCCGCCGCGGTGAGCAGCATGGGCCGGAACCGCACTGCGCCGGCATCGATCACTGCCTGATCGAGCGGCATGCCTTCCTTCAGGCGCAGCTCAACGAAGTCCACCAGGATGATCGAGTTCCGCACCACGATACCCGCGCCGGCGATGAAACCGATCATCGAGGTGGCGGTGAAGAACGCGCCGCCCGCGCCGTGCGCGGGCAGGATGCCGACCAGCGAAAACGGAATCGCGGTAAGGATGATGAGCGGCGTGACGAAGCTCTGGAACCAGCCGACCACCAGCACGTAGATCAGCACCAGGACGGCGGCGAAAGCCAGGCCGAGATCGCGGAAGACCTCGTAGGTGATGTGCCACTCGCCGTCCCATTTCATCGCGTACTTCGATTCCTCGAAGGGCTGCCGCGCCGTGAACTGCTCAACGGCGTAGCCTTCTGGAATGCGGATATTGTCGATCTTCGGCCCCAGGGCGAGGATCGCGTAAACGGGGCTCTCCATGGCGCCGGCCACGTCGGCGGTGACGTAGGTCACCGGGATCAGGTTCTTGTGGTAAATGTTGCGGTCCTCGGTGGTCTCTTCCGCGCGCACCAGTTCTCGCAGCGGAACCAGCGCGCCGGCGCGCGTGGGGACCTTCAGGTTGAGCAGACGCTCGGGGTCAGAGCGCGACGCGCGATCCAGGCGCACAGTGAGCGGCACGTCCTCCTTCTCCGAGTCCACGCGCAGCAGGCCGGCCTGTTCGCCGCCCGACGCAACGCGGATAGTGCGCACGATGTCGTCTTCCGTGAGGCCGTTCAGCGCGGCCCGCTCGCGGTCGACGAGAAACCTCCGCTTCGGCTGCCGGTCCTCCACGTACCAGTCGACATCCACCACGCCGTCGGTCGATTCGAACGCCCGCATCACTTCGCGCGCGATGCGCAGCCGTCCTTCTTCGCTGGGCCCGTAAACCTCGGCGACCAGCGTCTGCAACACCGGCGGGCCGGGCGGGACTTCGGCCACCTTGATGCGGGCGTTGGCCTTCGCAGCGGCGGCCGCCAGCCGCGTGCGCACCTGCTTGGCGATCTCGTGACTCTGGCTGCCGCGGTCATGCTTTCCCAGCAGGTTCACCTGAATGTCGGCGACGTTCGAACCGGTGCGCAGGTAGTAGTGGCGAACCAGGCCGTTGAAGTTGTAGGGCGAGGCCGTGCCCACATAGGTCTGGACGTTGATCACCTCGGGCTGTTGCAGGACCAACTCCGCCAACTCGCGCGTCACGCGCGCAGTCTGCTCGAGCGGTGTGCCCTCGGGCATGTCGACGATCACCTGGAACTCGCTCTTGTTGTCGAAGGGCAACATCTTCACCTTGACGAAGCCCACGCCGACCAGCGCCATCGATCCCAGCAGGAGCAGCACGACGCCCAGCAGGAAAGCCGCCCGCAGCGGCGTATGGTGGAGTATCGTGCCCATGAAGCGCCGGTACAGGCGGGTGACGAAGTCCTCCCTTTCTTGGCCGTGCGCGGTGTGGCGGCCCAGTATCCGCACCGCGGCCCACGGCGTGACCAGGAACGCAACCAGCAGCGAGAAAACCATCGCCGCCGTTGCGCCGATCGGGATCGGCCGCATGTAAGGACCCATCAACCCGCCCACAAACGCCATCGGAAGAATCGCTGCGATCACGGTCAGGGTGGCCAGGATGGTCGGGTTGCCGACCTCGTCCACCGCCTCCAAGGCCACCTGGTTCAGAGGCTTCTCCGACGCGCCCGGCAGCCGCATATGGCGAACGATGTTCTCCACGACGACGATCGCGTCGTCCACGAGAATGCCGATGGAGAAGATCAGGGCGAAGAGTGTAATGCGGTTGAGCGTGTAGCCGTAGAGGTAGAAAACCGTGAGCGTGAGAGCGAGCGTCACCGGAATGGCGATGAACACGATGAGCGACTCCCGCATGCCCAGAGTCAGCGCGATGAGCAGCGTTACGGAGACCACCGCGATGCCCATGTGCAGCAGCAGTTCGTTCGATTTTTCCGCCGCCGTCTCACCGTAGTGGCGCGTGATGTGAACGTCCACGTCGGAGGGGATCAGCGCGCCTTTCAAGCCTTCCACCTTGCGCAGAACGTTCTCCGCGACCGCGATCGCGTTCGTGCTCTTACGCTTCGAGACAGCGATGGTCACCGCCGGATGGAAGGTTTCTGAAGACGCGAACTGGACGTACTGCGAGGGCTCTCCACCGCCATCGCGTACGTCGGCGACATCGCGCACGCGAATGGCGCGGCCGCTGGCGGCGCCCACGATGAGCGCGCCCACATCCTCCGCGGTCTGCAAGAACCCGCCGGCTTCCACCAGAACCTCGCGGTTGGCCGCCACGGCCGGGCCTGCGCGGTCGCGGCGGTTGCCGGCGCCGAGTGCGCCCAACACATGCGCGGGCGAGAGCGAATACGCCGCCAGTTTCGCTTCATTCAGCACCACTCGCACGTCGCGCCGCTGGCCGCCGATGATCTGCACGGCGGCGACGTCGTCCACCTGCTTGATCGAGTCGTGCACCTGCGCGGCCAGCCTTCGCAGCATCGCGCCGTCGTAACGGGCGCTTGCCAGCGTGAGAGCCAGGATGGGAACGTCGTCGATGGAGCGCGGCTTGATCAGCGGCTGCGACGCGCCCGGCGGGATCAGATCGAAGTTGGCAAACATCTTCTGGTTCAGCCGGACGATGCTCTCTTCCTCGTCCTCGCCCACCTTGAAGCGGACAATGGCCAACGCGCCGCCGGGTTGCGACGTGGAGTAGATGTATTCCACGCCAGGGATCTCCCAAAGCAGTTTCTCCATCGGCCGCGTGACGCGCTCTTCCACTTCGCGCGCCGGCGCGCCGGGCATGCCGACGAAGATGTCGATCATCGGCACGATGATCTGGGGCTCCTCCTCGCGAGGCAGGTTCACCACGGCGAACGCGCCGAGCAGCAGCGACGCGCCGATGAACAGCGGCGTCAGCTTCGAATCGATCCAGGCGCCCGCGAGCCGGCCGGCGATCCCGGTCACGGACGCACCTCTACCCGGGAGCCGTCCACCAGCGCAGCGGGCAACGGAGAGACCACCGTCTCGCCGGCATCCAACCCGCTCAGGATCTCCACTACGTCTCCGCGCCGGGCGCCGGCTGTGACCAGCCGCAGCCGGGCCATGCCGCCGCTCGCCACCATCACCGAAAGCAACTGCCCCTGTTCGCGAATGGCCGCCGCGGGTACGGCCAATACCGTCCGCCCCGGCCCGCCGAACTCCGCCGTCCCGTAGACACCCGACCGCACGCCGGGCGCGGACGGCAGATCGATCTTCACCAGGAACCCGCGCGAGGCCGGATCGACCGCGGGAACGATCTCGCTCACCCGCCCGCCCGTATCGAGGCCAAGCGCCTCCAGGCGGACTCTCACCACCTGCCCGATGCGCACCGCGCCACTCATCGATTCTTCGACCATGGCCTCCAGCCGGTAGGCGCCCGTCTCTTCGAGCATCAGGAGCGGCGCGCCGGGTGTGGCCAGGTTGCCCGGTTCAACGCGGCGCTCGGTGATCACCCCCGCAAACGGCGCACGCACCTCGGAGTAGCCGCGGGCGATGCTCGCCGATGTCACGCCCGCTTCGGCCTGCCGGATCCGGCTCTTCAACTGATCCCGCTTCGACAAGGCCGCCTCATGGCCCGCCTGCGCCAGCCGGAGCCGCGCGGTCGCTTCGTCGAACTCCTGCGGCGAAATCGACTTGCGCCCGTACAGCGTCTTCATCCGCTCAAACGTCGCCTCGGCCAGCCCCAGTTGCGCCTTCGCCCCCAGAATGCCGTTCTCCGCTTCCGCCATCGCACTCGCGGCTTCGGCGCGCGCGGCCTCGGCCTGCTGCACGCCCGTATCGAGATCCCGCGCGTCGAGCACCACCAGAAGATCCCCTGCTCGCACGGCGTGGCCCGCGCTGACGCGCACCTCGCGCACGTAGCCCATCACCTTGGCGCTGACCGAAGCGGTAGTCTTCGCCTTAACCGTTCCGGCGGCCTCCCGCGCGGACGGCCACTCCAGCATCGACGCGGATGCGACGCGAACGGCCAGCGGCGGAGCGGAGCTTTCGGCCTTCCGGGCGGGCTGCTCTTTCGCACCGCACCCCGCGAGTGCGACCAGCAGAGCCACCGATACAGCGGGCTTAGCGTAGAACATCGGAGTCTCCTGTCAGGGTTCCGGCGGCCTGCTCGAGAGTGACTGCCGCCGCGCGCGCTTCATACATCGCGGCCAACCGGCGAGTGCGTGCTTCGGACGCAGCCGTTTCCGCGCGCAGCAGATCGGTAACGGTGGCGAGGCCGTTCGCGTAGCGGTCCTGCGTGATGCGAAGGCTCTCTTCCGCCTGCCGTACCGTTGCGGTCGAGACCTCGATCCGCTCGCGCGCCGATTGCAGGTCCGCCCACGCACGGCGGATGTCGAGCCCCACCGCGCGCCGCAACTGCTCCTCCTGCTTGCGCGCGGCGGCGAGCAGGTGCGACGCCTCGGAAATCCGCGCGCGATCGCTGAACCCGTTGAAGAGATTCCAGCGGAGGCTTGCGCCGACGAACCAGTTCGCGCCGCCTTTGTTGATGAAGTCCTGCCGGTCCGCTTCGAATTGCGCCCGCACCGCCACTTGGGGCAACAGCACAGCGCGCGCGGTCGCGGCCTGGGTCTCCGACAGGCGGATGGAGAGCGCCGCCTGGCGAACTTCCGGCCGCTCGCTCATGGCCTTCGTTTCGAAGGCCTCGAGCGGGCGATCGTCCACGGCGAGCGCGGTGAGAGGCGTGGCCAGGGAGAACTTCTCTCCGAAGTTCCGCCCAACCGCCTCCGCCAACGCCGCCTCGGCGACCTCGCGCTCCCGCGTCCGCCGGATCTCCATCTCACGCATCGCCGCCGCATGGACCTGCACCGTGAGCACGTCCGCCTCCGTGGATCGGCCGGCTTCGAAGACCGCCCGGGCGCGCTCCAGGTCCGCCTCCGCCGATTCCCGCGCCTGGCGCGCAGCGGTGGCGTTGGCCTCCGCAAGCTGCACGGCGTAGTAGGCGCGCACCGCCGAGGCGACGGCGTTGATTTCCGCGGCGCGCCGGTCCTCCTCGCTCATCGTGCGCGCGATCTCCGCGGCGCGGATGGTTCCGCGTGTCTGGCCGCCGTCGAAGACGGTCTGGTCCACGCTGAGCACGCTTTGGAAGTTATTCAGAAAGTCGGGCCGGTTCAGCCGGCCGATGGCGAAGTTCGCTGCGCCGAATTGCCGTTGGGTGAGCAGCGAGCTGAAGACAAACACCGGGTTGTTGCTGCGCTGCCACGACTCGGCGTAGTTCACTTTGGGCAGCCAGCCGCCCTTGGCCTGCTCCACGCGCGCCCCGGCCGCGTTGACTCGCGCCTTGGCTGCGTCCAGTGAGGGATGGTTGGCGAGAGCCGCGCGAGCGGCGTCCTGCACGGTGAACTGCGCCTGGGCGAGGAACGCTCCCGCAAACAGGGCGATGGGAATTCGCATTCGCTGATGATGATGCAATTTCTCCCTCCGCGTGACGCCGCCGCCCTGTCACCTTCTGCCGCAAACCGCATCTTTCAGGACAGGAGCGGAACGATGGAAGTTACGATTGAGCATCTCGGCGAGGTCCAGTTCGAGGCCACGGCGCGCGGCCACAAGGTGGTGTGCGACCAGCCGTCGGGCAATGGCGGATTCAATGAAGGCATGACGCCGCCGGAGCTGTTGCTGGCCTCGCTCGGCACGTGCGCCGGCTACTACGCGGTGGAGTATCTGAAATCGCGTTCGCTGCCCATTCAGGATCTGCGCGTGCGAGTGGTGGCGGAAAAAGCCAAGAACCCGGCCCGCCTGGGCTCGTTCGTAATTGAAGTGGATGCGAAGCTGGACAACCTGGACGCCAATCGCGACGGCCTGCACCGCGCGGTGGAGAAGTGCCTGATCCACAACACGCTGTTGAACGCTCCCCGGATTCAGGTGGAGATCGGCGCGCCCGTCCTGGCCTAGCCGCCTAACTCTTCGCGGATCACCGATGCGATGCGTTCGGCGGCAGCCTTGACGCTCGCGTCGTCCGGGCCTTCCACCATCACCCGCGCCAGAGGTTCGGTTCCCGAGAAGCGGACCAGCACCCGTCCGGCATCGCCGAACTCGATCTCCGCCCGGCGGATCGCCTCGCGCACCGCGGGCATCTCCTCGAGCGGGCGGCGGTTCTTCACGCGGACGTTCACCAGGATCTGCGGGAAGATGCGCAGGTCCGCGGTGAGAGCGTCCAGATCGTAGTCGGCGCCGCGGGCAATCTCCAGGACGCGAAGCGCGGTCAACAACCCGTCCCCGGTGTTTGCGAACTCCCGGAAGATGACATGGCCGGATTGCTCGCCGCCGAGCGTGGCGCCCGTTCGGAGCATCTCTTCGAGCACGTACTTGTCGCCCACCGGCGTGCGTGTCATGCCGATGCCCGCCCGCTGCAAGGCCCGCTCCAGGCCGATGTTGGACATCACCGTCGAAATCAGCCGGTCTCCGGGAAGGTGCCCGCTCTGCAGCATGTGACGCCCGGCCACGTAAAGCACGTGGTCGCCGTCGATGATCTTGCCGGAGGCGGAGACCATCATGCAGCGATCCGCGTCGCCGTCGAAGGCAACCCCGGCCGCGGCGCCGGAAGCGAGTACCTGCTCGCGGACCGAACCCACGTGCAGCGCGCCGCACCCGGCGTTGATGTTCCGGCCGTCGGGCGCGCAGCCCATCAAGCGAACGGACGCGCCCAGGCGGGTGAACAACTCCGGCGCCAGGTGAGACGCCGCGCCGTGAGCGCAATCGAGGACCAGGCGGAGGCCGTCGAGCGAGCCGGCGAAGGTGGAGGCCAGGAAATCGACGTACTCGGCGTCCAGGCCCTCATCCACCGTGAGGCTGGCGGACTCCGGCGCGGGCGTTTCCTCGAGCAGCGCAAAGATGCGCTCTTCGAGCAGATGTTCCTGCGCGTCGGGCAGCTTGAACCCGGAGTGGTCAAAGACCTTCAGCCCGTTGTCCTGGTACGGATTGTGGGAGGCGGAGATCATGACCCCGGCGACAAAGTCGTCGCGCCGCGTGAGGTAGGCCACGCCGGGTGTCGTGATCAGGCCCGCAAAGCGCGTCACGACGCCTTGGCGGGCGAGGCCGGCCGCGACGTGCGACGCCAGCCACGGCCCGGACTCCCGGGTATCCATTCCGATCAGGACTTCGGGCGCGGCCTGCGCCGGCGAATGTTCCTTGGCCCACGCGCCGAGCGCCACGCCGAACGCGAACACGGTTCGCGGGTCGAGCGGATACTCGCCGGCCACACCTCGGATGCCATCGGTTCCAAACAGGTTCTTCGCCATGTGTCGTAGAGGTTATCGGACGCGTTCCGTTTTTACTTGAACCAGCACCGGCGCAGTGGACGACAATCGGACCTGCGGATCGCCGACGAACAACTGGACCGAATACTCGGCCTCGCTCACAATCGCTCCCAACTGCACCGGGTCCGTCTCCACGGATTCGATTCGTTCCACGTGCGTGGCGGGACCCTCGATCCTCACGTTTGGGGGGGCCACCTTGACGGAGGCGACGCGATACCCTCGGGGCGGGGGTCCGGCGAAGCGGACTTCCACGGGCACTTCGCGCGAGACGCGCCGTTCGAGCCGCAGGCGGACCTGCGATGGGATGGCCCGTGCCAGTGAAACTCCGGGCGGCAGACGCACATCGCTTTCGCGGATGGTGAAGGTACGCTCTCCGGGTTGCTGCTGGTCGGATAAATCAAGTACCACGGGGGTGCTCGCCGCAGCCATGCTGGAGAGTTTGGCCGATGGTCCACGCACCTCCAGTTGTACGGAGTGGGGGAAGTCGGAAGAGATCTCGAAGTCGTTCGCCAGCCGCTTATACTGCACCGGAACGTTCACCGTGGCGGTGAGCTCGGGGTCGCCCACCAGGGCGAACCAAAGCAGCACGGCGAGCGCCAGCGAGAGCAGCTTCAGAAAAAGATGTCTGCTGAGCCGGCGAATCATTGGCGCGCCGGCGGCCAGTCCGCCTCGAGGTGGGCCGGCGATGAAGAGCCTGCACGCGCGCCGGTGCGCTTCCCGATGCGATGTCCCAGATGGGTGGCTAAGCGTTCTTCCAGCCGGTCTTCGCTCACGTCGCTTTCGATATCTCCGAACGCGGCCAGCGAGATGCACCCGCGCTCCTCGGAAACGATGATCGCGAGGCAGTCCGTCTCCTCAGTGATGCCGATGCCCGCGCGGTGCCTGGTGCCCATGTTGCGCATCACGTTCGGATTCACGCTCAAGGGCAGGAAGCAGGCGGCGGCCGCGATCCGGTTGCCCTGGATGATCACTGCGCCGTCGTGCAGCGCGGTGCCGGGCATGAAAATGGAGAGCAGCAAGTCGCGGGAGAGCGCCGCGTCCAGGGCGACGCCGCTTTCGACGAAGGTGCGCAGGCCGATGTCGCGCTCCAGAACGATCAACGCCCCGGTCTTTTGCTCCGCCAGCTTGGTTACGGCCAGGATGACCTCGTCGGCGGTCTCGCGGCTTTGCAGGCGGCTGCCCACGCCGGCGAACCGGCGGCGGCCCAGCCGCGCCAGCAGGCGCCGGATTTCGGCCTGAAAGAGGACGATTAGAGCGAAAATCGAATACGGAGCGAGCGCCGCCAGTATGCTGCGGAGCAGCTCCAGCTTCGCCCACACCGCGATCATATACACCAGGAGCACCACCACCACGCCCACCGTAATGTGCGCCGACCGGCGCCCACGCACGATGATAATGAACTGGTAAATAATGACCGCGACAATGAAAATGTCCACGATGGCCGTCAGGTCGAACTTCGGCCAAAGCGCCAGCAGAGACTGGTAGACAGAGGACATCATCCGGGCCTTTTCCAGTGTAGCCGATGCCGAACCAAAAGTCGGCTAATTTGTTGTGGCGAAAGCCTTACGGCAGGTGGGCGCGCAGGAACCGGATGCCGTCCCAGGCGATCGATTCCGTGGTCGGAGCCAGATCGCGCCAGATGCAGGCGGCGGCGGCGATCTCCTTAATCTGGCCGCCGAAACTCTCGATGGTCACCCAGCCGTCGTAGTTCATCTGCTTCAGCGCGCCGAACACACCGGGCCAATCGACGTGCCCGCTCCCCGGTGTGCCGCGGTCGTTCTCGCAGACATGGACGTGTTTCAGATGCCGGCCGCAATGCAGGAAGCCCGCCGCCACGTCCTTTTCCTCAATATTCGCGTGGAAGGTGTCGAACAGGATGCCGACCTTCGGATGGCCGACGCCTTCCACGCGAATATTGAGGAAAAGGACGTGGCGGCG
>DALYJJ010000176.1:0-11145 GCA_031969915.1 Bryobacteraceae bacterium
CGCGCAACCTGGACACGCCTATGTCGTCTATCTGCCGCCCGCCGGCAGATAGACGACATAGGCGTGTCCCGGTTGCGCGAGGCAATAGCGCGAACTCGACAGGTGGCCGCCCGGCGTCATTGCCGCCAGGTTGAGCCGAGCCGCCAGGCGCGCCACCCGGCCCATCTGCTCCCGCACCGGCGCCCAGTCCGGATAGTCCGCCGTGTTTTTCTGGATGCCGCCCTTCAACACCATCCAGGGGGCGTCCTTCGCGGAGATCGTCCCCGCGATGGGCGCCCAGCTATCCATGAAGATCGGATTGTGGCCTCGCGTGAAGGCCTTCCAGACCCACTGCGGCGTCCCGCCGTGGCCCCACAGGTGATCCGTATCGAGGAGGATCACCTTTCGGCCGTCGTTGGCGGGCGGGTCCTCTTCGTAGTGCTCCAGGAAGGTTGAGCCCGGATACTCCCAGTCCGCCGGCTGCTTGGCCGGCGACACCCAGTCGGCCGGGCTCGCAAACAGGTCTTCGTTCCACATCTTCGGGCTCACCGCGTGGGTGAAGCCCACGGGGTGCTGGCGCGGTTTGGTCCTCTCATAATCCTTCACGAAACGGATCATGTGGTTCTGCCACTCCACCGTGCCGCCCTCGTTGATGATCTCGTAGAGCACGTTGTCGAACCCGTTCACGGTGTCGACGACCTTGCGCACGTACGCCTCCTGCCGCTTGCGGACCTCCGGAACCTTGAGGCTGTGGAGGGTTGGCTTCTCATTGGAGTCGGCGTTGGTGTGGGGCGCGGCCAGACCCTGAATGTTGTTCGGGCCGTGGTAGGGATGGGAGAGAAACGGATCGCCTCCCGGGCCGCCGGTCTTCTTCAGGCTCCACCCCTGGAAGAGCATCACCGATACATAGAAGCCGCGGTCTCGCGCCTTGGCGATGCGCTCCCGCAGGCGCTCGAAGTAGGGCTCATTCCATCGGTCGAGATCGAACTTCGGTTGGCCGTCCAGCGCCTGGCCCGGTCCGGTGCGGGCATAGGGAAGAGGATCGAAGCGGATGTAGTCCTGCGTCCAGCCGGCGAGTTCGGCGTGCTCCCAGTGCCACAGGCGGATGAAGTTATGTCCGTGCTTCTCGCACATCGCGAGAAACGCGTCGTAGTCGAACGCCGCATCGCCCTTGGCCCGCACATCCTGGACCGTGGCCCAGGTGTGGGAACCGGTCAGCAGCACGGCCGCGCCATCCGGCCGCGCGAAGTAGCGGCCATTCTCCGGATGCGGGCGAAGGGGGCCGGTGGCGGCCGGGCGCGCGGTCTGGGAGAGAGCGGCGCCCGTCAGAAACAGCACCGCGGCGGCCGCGCGAATCGGAGTGAAGGGCATGAAGGGAGCCTCCGGACTTCAAACTAGCATGGCCGCATCGTCCGCTCGAGGGCCACGCCGCCGTCCCGTCCGTCCTCCGTTTTCACCTCTGTTACGATTCGGTTGTGGCACTGACACCGGACCGGTTCGGCGAAGCGAGCGTGACGGAACTGCTGGAGGCGGGCGCGCAGGCGCGCGTCGGTCTCGATCAACGATGGGTACGGGCGATCGCAGGCCGCGGAGCGGCCGCCGTGGACGAACTCGTCGCCTTCGGTCTGCGGGAGGAAGACGACGAGGCTCCGGTTTCGCTGGAGGGTGACGTCCTCGCCATCCTTCGCGCGCTTCGCACGGCGAAGGCCCTGCCGTTCTATGTGGAGATGGTGCGCCGCGATCCGCTCGAGATGCCGGACGATCTCCTGGCCGCCTTCCTGGAACTGGGCGCCGAATCCCTCGAACCGCTCCTCGCGCTGCATGAAGAGCTGGGTTCGGAGGACGGCGCCGAAGTGGCCTTCGTGCTCGCCGCCCTGGGCGTGCATGACGAGCGCGTGCGGCGGATTCTTCTCGAGCGGCTGGCCATGGACCCGCTCGACGCCTCCATCTCCCTGGCTCTCTATCGCGACCCGGAGACCAAGGCCGCCCTTGAGGCCGAGCTCGCCGACCTGGACCCCGGTGACCCGGACTCCGACACGCTGCGCCGCGAGTTGGCCGAAGCCGCCGAGGCCGTGTTGCAGCCGAAGCCCGAGCCGCACGAGGAACCGTACGACCTTTGGTCGCTCTATCCGGCCGAGGCGGCGCCCGCCATGGCGGACCTGCCGGTGAACACCCGCCTGGAGTTCCTGGATAGCGGCGTGGCCGAGTACCGCAGCGCGGCGGCCGAGAGTTTCTCGAACACCGAGCACACTCCCGCGATCCGCGACCGGCTCCTCCGCGCCGCGAAGGAGGATGAGAACGTGGGCGTCCGCGCCGCGGCGTGGCGCTCGCTCGGCGAGTCCATCGACGAGAAGCCGGTGCGCGCGGCGATGGAAGCCAGGCTGGACGACGACACCGCCCCGCTGGAGGAGCGGGCCGGAGTTCTGGTGGGCCTCTCCGCCGATGCGAGCGAAGCGGTTCTCTTGCGCATGAAGCAGTTCTACGAAACCCCCGAAGTACGCGCCGCCGCCCTGGAAGCGATGTGGAAGACCATGGACCGGCGGTTCGCCTCCTACTTCCCCAAACACCTGGACGACGCCGACATCGAAGTCCGCCGCCAGGCCGTCTGGGGCGTCGGCTTCCTGGGGATCCAGTCCGAGGTGTCCCGCCTGCGCAAACTCTTCGAGATGGAGGAACTGCGCGAAGACGCTCTCTTCGCCTACGCGCTCGCCGTACCCGGCGAGGTCTCCCGGGGCCGCGTGCGTGGGCTCTTCCGCAAGGTGGAAAACGACGCCGGCGGACTTTCGGAGAACGAGGAAGAGCTGGTCCAGGTGGCGCTCGATCAGCGCCTGATGCTCCATGGCTTCGAGCCCTTCTTCTTTCCCGAGGAGCACGAGCAGGAACACGAGCACGAGCACCACGGCGGCGGCCATCACCACCACCACCACCCGGAACCGGGCACCGATCCCGCGGTTCTCCCGGCCGCTTCATCGAACGGCGGGAAGATCGGCCGCAACGATCCCTGCCCGTGCGGGAGCGGCAAGAAGTACAAGAAATGCCATGGCGCATAGTCCGATGGGCCGGGCGGGCTAAGAACATTTCGCCTCGAAATTGTTTTGTTTTTCACGTAACCTCCATCGCCCGTTAAACGGCCGCCGTCATCCTGATACGGAATGACAGCCCTATCCAGGCGTAGTTGGTTCGCGTGGCTCGCTGCAGCCCTGCTTCTCCGGCCGGTTCGGCTGGCCGCTTCGCTTTCGCACCAGGCCCGGCGGCGCCGTTATCGCGCCGACGCCGTGATCACGTTTCTCGGCATCCCCATCTACTCCCGCGAGGACGTGGGCGGCGGGTATGCCGTGTTCGAAGAGACCAAGGTCGAGGGGGGACGGCGGCTGTCCATCGAATTTGCGGGTGGTTCGCGCCCTGAACGCGCGCGCGGCCTGAACCGCCTCGGGTTCATCCGCGAAACCGTTTGGGAACGCGGGGGCCGGCTGGAGGAAGCCCGCTATTTCGGTTTCATGACCTCTTCGCCGGAGCAGGATTTCGACCAGGCCAAGAAGGCGCTCGCCGCGCAGCAGGGCTCGCTTCCCTACAGCGCCGTGGACGGCCTCGCCGCCCAGGGCCGCATGGTGAGCGCCAAGGCTCGTCTGCTGTTCCCGCCGACGTACTCCTTCGCCCGGCATCGGGAACTGATCGGCGAAGTGGAGCGGATCTTCCCGGAGAATCGACAGGCGCCGGTCGAGACCGAGACCGGCTCCGGCACCTTCCTTTATGCGCTCTCCCAGGCCATGGCCGCGCCTCTCTCCCGCTTCGCCTGCGACTACGCGTGGAACGGCAAGCTCTACGAGCTGCGCGTCGAGAAGAACCGCGAGAAGAGCGGGCAATGGCGCCTCAAAGGCCGTGTCGCGGAGCGCGGGGCCAAGGGGGGCGCCGCCTTCCGGCTCTGGTATGACGACGGCCCAGGTCCGGTGCTGCCCTCCAAGATTGAATTCGACGCCCGCTCGTTTCTCAAGCTGAGTTTTGTCGCCGCCGGCGAGGAGGCCGCATGAACCGCTCCCGCCTCCACTTCTACTGGAAAGACCGCCGGTTCGCCGAGCGCTTCCGCACGGGCGTTTCGCTGCACAGCCACACTCTGTTCTCCCGGGAGCGCCTCGACCTGATCCCGCGCTATGCCATGCGGATCCCGATCCTCCGCGAAGCCGTCACGCACCGGCTGCGGCGCTATCGCGAACGGACCGGCCAGGAAGTCGATTTCGGCCGCGCCTGGTGGACTCCTCCCCTGCCCCCGCGCCAGGCCCACGATCTCGAGCGAACGCAAATCGAGCAGCGGCTGGACCTGGAAGCCCTGGTGTCGCTTACCGACCACGACAGCATCGAAGCAGGGCTCCAACTGTCGGTGGTGGATCCGGCCGCCCCGCTCTCGGTGGAATGGACAGTGCCCTTTGGCGCGTCGTTCTTTCACCTGGGCCTCCACAACCTGCCTCGGGACAGCGCCGCCGGGATCATGGCCCGCCTGAGCGAACTGACCGCCCAACCGAAACCCGAGGCCGTTCGCGAGATGCTCGGCGAACTCGACGCCCGTCACGATCTTCTGATCGTCTTCAACCATCCGCTGTGGGATGAGAAGGGAATCGGCCTGGAAGGCCATCGGCGCTTGTTCGAGGAATTCATGGGTTGGTTCGGCCGCTACTTCCACGCCTTCGAGCTGAACGGATGGCGGACCTGGGCCGAGAATCGCGCCGTGATGCGCGCAGCGGCGGTTCACGGGAAGCCGGTGATCTCCGGCGGCGACCGGCACGGCCTGGAGCCCAACGCGAACGTGAACCTGACCAACGCGGGCTGCTTCGAGGAGTTCGTCGAGGAGATTCGCGCCGGCATCAGCGACGTGCTCTTTCTGCCCCAGTACCGGGAGTCGCGGACGCTGCGCACCATCCACACCATCGGCGACATCCTCCGCGACAACGCACGGCACGAGTTCGGCTGGGTGCGCTGGACCGACCGGATCTTCTATCGTTGTAACGACGGTGTGGCGCGGAACCTCACCGAGCTTTGGCGCAACGGCAAGGAGCCGGCGGTCGTCCTTTCGTTTGTGAAGCTGATGGCCCTGCTCGACAACCACCAGGTGCGCTCGGCGCTCCGGGTTGCGCTGCCCGATCGAGAGGAGGTCGCTTTGTGAGTTCGCTCCCGCGCGTCGCGTTCTTCGCCGACAGCTTCCACGAAGTCAACGGCGTGGCGCTGACCAGCCGTCAGTTGGACGCCTTTGCCCGCCGCCGGGGCTATCCTTTCTTATGCGTCCGCGGCGCCTCGGAGGACGGCTCGATCAGCGATGGCGAGCATACCGGCATCGATCTCCGGCGCGGCTGGGCGTCCTTCTCGCTCGACCGCGACCTCCGCTGCGATCCCCTGCTGCTCCGGTGGCGCGGGCGGATCGGCGACGCCCTGCGCCGGTTCCGGCCCGATGTGATCCACGTGACCGGCCCTAACGACATGGGCATTCTTGGCGTCTATCTCGCTCACCAGATGGGCGTTCCCGTTCTGGCGTCCTGGCAGACCAATGTGCACGAGTACGGCCGGCGGCGCCTGGAACGGATGCTCGGCTTCCTGCCGGCCGGGACGCGCGCCCGCGCCGGGGCCTGGGCGGAGAGGGAGTCGTTCCGGGCTGTGACCTGGTTCTATCGCTTGGCGAAGGTGATTCTGGCCCCCAACCGGGAACTGGTCGAGACGATCGGCAGGGAGACCGGCCGCCCGGTTTACCTGATGCAGCGGGGCGTGGATACAACGGCCTTCTCGCCCGCCTTCCGTGCGCGACAGGACCAGGAAGTGGTGCTGGGCTACGTCGGCCGCTTGCAGCCGGAAAAGAACGTCGCGCTTCTCGTCGACGTCGAGCGCGCCCTTCGCGCCGCCGGTGTCGAAAATTACCGCTTCCTGGTGGCCGGCGACGGCAGCGAGCGTGGACGCCTTCAGAAGGAGCTGCTTCGTGCGGACCTCCCCGGGGTCCTCAAGGGAAACGATCTGTCGAAGGCGTATGCCAACATGGACGTCTTCCTCTTCCCGTCCCACACCGACACCTTCGGCAACGTCATTCAGGAAGCCATGGCCTCGGGCGTGCCCTCCGTGGTCACTTCCGGCGGCGGCCCCAAGTTCATCGTACGCGACGGTCAGACGGGCCTCGTCGCCCCGGACGACGAAGGCTTCTGCCGGCTCGCCGTCGAACTCGCATCGGACCCGGACGCCCGGCGCCGGATGGGAGAGGCCGCGCGCACTCAGGCGCTAGAGGCGTCCTGGGATCGCGTCTTCGAGCGCGTCTACTTGGCGTACGAAGAATGCATCACTCGATGCAGAGAATCGCAACAGCCGGTGTCGTATTCTCCAACACTGTCGAACTCATAGAAAAGAAAACTGCTTACGGCGCCTGTTTGTTTTCTCGGCACCCCGGCGTTGCGAATCCCAACAGGTAGCCTTTCTGGCCAATCAAGATAAGCCTATCTTTTTCAACCACTTCCAGATGTCTTCTCTTTGGCGCCAAAACTGCACATAGAGGAGGCAGAAGGAGATGGTACGAAAATGACAGTCCTCTTACTCTTGGTCACTTTCCTGGCGTTCATCCTGGTGGACACCGTCCTCAGCCGCCGCAAAGCACAACAAATGGTCCTCCAGGCCGCCCCAGAGCCCGAAGCGGCTCCGGTTTCCGTTACCGTTCGCGACACCGCCGACTGGGTAGACGGCTTCCGGATGCCTGCCACCGTCCGGTACCACGCTGGACATGGCTGGGTTTCTCGTGAGCGCAAGAACGTCCTCCGCATCGGCGTCGATGAATTCGCGGCGAAGCTTGCCGGCGGCATCGAGAAGATTGAACTGCCCAAGCCAGGCCACTGGGTCCGTCAGGGACAGAAGGCGTTCGCGGTGTTCCGCAACGGAGAGAAGGCCGAGCTGGTTTCGCCGGTGGAAGGCGAAGTGGTCGAGATCAACCAGGAAGTGATTCAGAACCCCGCCCTGCTGCGGCAGGACCCTTATGGGAAGGGCTGGCTGATGACCGTGTTCGCACCCGACGAGGAGAGCGTCACGCGCAATCTGCTGCCCCAGGGCCTGGTCCGCGGTTGGATGCATGAGATGGTCAGCCGCCTGTATTCGCTCCAACCCCAATTGGCCGGTGCGGTCTCCGCGGACGGCGGCGTGGCGGTCGACGACCTCTGCTCCGCCCTGCCGGGCGCGGAATGGAAGACCGTCACCGAAGAGTTCTTCCTCAAGTAGCACGAATCGGATAAAAAGATGTGGAATTCTTCAACGGTTCAGGCTACACTGATACTGCCAGTCGCCTTCCAGGATGCGAGCGTTCGCTCCTGGTGGGCGGGAGGTGATGCGTAATGGCCCGGGGAGTACTGTTTGACAGCACGCTCTGCGTCGGGTGCCGAGAATGTGAAGGCGCCTGCGCGAAGCGGTGGAACAACCCCTACGACGAGAGCATCGCGAACACGGAGAAAATCTCCTATCGCAAGCTGACCACGATCCAGACCAAGGGCGAGAACTTTGTGCGGCGGATGTGCATGCACTGCGTGGATCCGGCCTGCGCTTCGGTGTGCCCGGTGGGCGCGCTGGAGAAAACGAAGCTGGGCGCGGTGGTCTACCACGAGGACAAGTGCATGGGCTGCCGCTACTGCATGGTCGCGTGCCCGTTCAACGTGCCGTCCTACACGTGGAACGATCCTCTGCCCAAAGTGAAGAAATGCGACATGTGCTTCGAGCGCCAATCGGCCGGGAAGCCGACGGCGTGCGCCGAGGCCTGTCCGACGGGCGCCACGCTGCTGGGCGAGCGCGAGGAACTGGTGGCCGAGGCGAAGAAGCGCCTGGCCGAGAAGCCGGGTGAATACCACCCGAAGATCTACGGCCTCGAAGAAGTCGGGGGCACTTCGGTGCTCTTCCTCTCCAAAGTCCCCTTTGAACAGCTCGGGCTTCGGACGGACCTTCCCCGGCACGCGCTGCCGCAGAACACCTGGGCGGTCCTCTCCCACGTGCCCGATGTGGCCGCGATGGGCTCGGTGCTGCTGGGCGGCGTGTACTGGATCACGCACCGGCGAGAAGAAGTCGCCCGCGCCGAAGCGAAGGGAGGCTCCCGATGACGCGCCTGCTTAAACTGGCGTTCTGGCAGTGGGTCTTCGTGGCGATCATGGCCGCGGCCGGCTACGCCACGTACGTCCGGTTCCGCTACGGTCTTGGCGCCTCCACGAACCTGAATGACGAGTTCGCCTGGGGCATCTGGGTCGGCTTCGACGTCCTGTGCGGCGTCGCGCTCGCGGCCGGGGGTTTCACGCTGGCCGCGGCGGTGCATCTGTTCAACATCGAACGGTACAAGCCCATCGCCCGGCCGGCGATCCTCACGGCCTACCTGGGCTATCTGCTGGTGGTTGTGGCGCTGATGTTCGACCTCGGCCGGCCGTACCGCATCTGGCACCCGATGGTGATGTGGAATCCGCGCTCGGTGATGTTCGAAGTCGGCTGGTGCGTCACGCTGTACACCACCGTCCTCACGCTCGAGTTTCTGCCGCTGGTGCTCGAACGCCTGCGGCTCCGCACGCCGCTCAAGTGGATGCACTCGATGATGGTCCCCCTGGTGATCGCCGGATGCATTCTGTCCACGCTCCATCAGAGTTCGCTGGGCAGCGTGTACCTAATCATGGAGGGCAAGCTGCACGGCCTGTGGTACACCTCGATGCTTCCCGTGATGTTCTTCGTCTCGGCGGTGTGCGTGGGCCTGGCGATGACCATCTTCGAAGGCTGGCACAGCGCCAAGGCGTTCGGGCGTCCGCTCGAGCTGCCCCTGATGCAGGGGTTGGCGCGGGTGCTGGCCGTCGCCTGCTCGTTCTACCTGACGATGCGGTTCCTCGACCTGCTGCACCGCGGCGCTCTGCCGCTGATCGGGGAGCAGTCGATTGAAAGCTACCTGTTCATGCTGGAGATTCTGCTGATGGCGCTGCCGGCGCTGCTGCTGTTCCGGGAGCACGTGCGGGCGAACCCGAAGGCGCTCTACGCCTGCTCCGTGATGGTGGTCTTCGGGGTGGTGACCAACCGCCTCAACGTCAGCGTCACGGGCATGGAGCGGGCGGCCGGGGTGTCCTACATCCCGAAGTGGACCGAGGTCGCGGTGACGCTGGCCATCGTGGCCGCGGCGTTCGCCATCTTCCGGGTGGCTGTCCGGAATCTTCCGGTGTTTGCCGAGGGCGAACACGAAGCGGCGAAAGAAATGCCCAGGGCGGTTGCGTACGAACCCGTGGCCATGCACGGAGACTAGGAGACGAAATGGGGGGTCTGCCCCCGAGGTTTCGCGTCGGACTGTCAGTGAAGCTCGCCGTTTGTCTCGTGGTGACAGCGGCGAGCTTCTTCGTCCTGTTCGGCGCCTTGCAGCTCCGGCTCCAGCGGCGCCACTCCGAGGAACTCATTCTTCTCAGCGCCGAGCGCATCTCCGACCTGATCCACTCCGGCACCCGGTACAGCATGCTCCACAACGACCGGGACGCGGTCCACAACAGCATTCGCAACATGGGCGCCGAACCCGGTGTCCGCCGGGTGCGCCTGTACAACGAAGAAGGCCGCATCCAGTACTCTTCCGACGACGCCGAGATCGGGCGCATGGTGGATAAATCCGCCGAGGCCTGCTATGCCTGCCACGCCCAGGACGTCCCCCTGCAGAAGCTCGACCGCCCGGACCGCGCCCGCATCTTCCGCGATCCCTCCGGCCAGCGGACCCTTGCGGTGATCCGTCCCATCGAGAATCGCACGGAGTGCTCGAACGCGGTCTGCCACGCCCACCCCGAGTCCCGCCGTATCCTCGGTGTGATCGACGCCCAGTTGAGCCTGGAGAACGTCGACGCCCAACTCGCCGAAAACCAGCAGCAGATCCGCTTGTCCACCGTCGTGGCCCTGGTGCTGGTGTGCCTGCTGAGCAGCGCCTTTATCTGGTTGGTCGTCCATCGGCCGATCAAGGAGCTCACGCGCGGCATTCAGGAAGTCGCCAAGGGCGATCTGGAACACCGGCTCCCGGTCCGTTCCAACGACGAGCTCGGCGTCCTGGCTTCGTCGTTCAACTCCATGGCCGCCGAACTCGACCAGGCGCAGCGGGAACTCACCGATTGGGCACGCACGCTCGAGGACCGCGTCGACCAGAAGACCACGGAGCTCGAAAAAGCGCACAAGATCCTGCTCTCCAGCGAGAAGATGGCCAGCCTCGGCAAACTGGCCGCCACGGTAGCCCACGAGGTGAACAACCCCTTGTTCGCAATGCTCACCTACGCCCGGCTGTCGCTCAAGGACCTCGACAAACTCGAGAACGCCGACCCTGCCCGCAAGGCCCAGATCGCCGACAACCTGAAGCTGATCGAGCGCGAGAGCCGGCGCTGCGGCGACCTGATGAAGAACCTGCTCGCTTTCGCGCGCCAGTCCAAGCCCCAGCGCGCCCCGAACGATCTCAACCAGATCGTGGAACGGGCCATCAAGCTGGTCCAACACCAGATGGCGCTCCAGGAGATCCGGCTCGAAACCGCCCTGACGCCCATGCCCGAGATCCACTGCGACGGGGCGAAAATCCAGCAGGCCCTCCTGGCCATTCTGGTCAACGCCGCCGAGGTGATGCCCAAGGGCGGGTCGGTGTGCGTGAAGACCGAGCTCAATCAGGGGAACAAGCAGGCCGTCGTTCGTGTCCGCGATACCGGGCCCGGAATCCCGGCCGAGGTTCTCCCCAACATCTTCGAACCCTTCTTCACCACCAAGGAAAACGCACACCGAACGGGTCTCGGCCTGGCCATCGTCAAGGGGATCGTTGAGCAGCATTCCGGGGTCATCGCGGTGGAGACCAAGGCCGGTGAAGGAACCGAGTTCATCATCGCCCTGCCGGCCGAAGCGCCGGTGGGCGTCAAGGAGTCAGCGGCGGCGGGTGTCGCCGGGAACGGAAATGCTTAGAGAGGTGAGAACGTGCAAAGCGCCACGGCAATCAAAGTGAGAGGCCGTATTCTGATCGTCGACGACGACCCGGTGGTGCGCGATTCGCTGGGCAAGTGGTTCGATAGCGAAGGCTACGACGTCACGCTGGTGGCCAGCGGCAAGGAGGCCCTCGAACGGCTCGCTGTCCGCCGCTGGGACGTTGCACTGCTCGATATCAAGATGCCCGGAATGGATGGCATCGAACTCCACGAGCGC
>DALYJJ010000177.1:0-11137 GCA_031969915.1 Bryobacteraceae bacterium
TCCCGATCAGCAGCAGCCCGAACGGAATCACTCCCAGGAAAACCCCCGACAACACCCGCGCCCCTCCCATTCGGTCGGCGAGCAGGCCTCCGAACGGCCGGGCCAGCGTCGCCAGGATCACGAAGCCCGCCGTGCGCAAGCCCGCCTCGGCGGGGGTTTGGCCGAACTCGTCTCGCAGTAACGTCGGGAGGTAGACCGAGAACGCCACGAAACTGCCGAACGTCAGCGCGTAGTACGCCGACAGCAGCCACGCCATCGGCTCCCGAGCCAGTTCCCTCAGCCGCAAGCCCGGCGCCGCCTTCCGCCGTTCCTCGGGAGCATTGCGCGCCAGTGCGAAAAACAGCGGCGCCGCGACCAGGCAGAACACCGCCATCCCCTCGAAAACCGCCTCCCGCCCCAGGCTCTCCGCCGCCAGCGGCCCCAGGTACACCGTGGCCGAGTAACCCATGTTCCCCAGCCCGTACAAGCCCAGAGCCGCCCCTTGTTTCGACCGCGGATACCAACGTGCAATGAATCCCGCCCCCACCGCGAACGAGGATCCGCCCAGTCCGAGCAGCAGGGCCCATCCCATGGCCCACTCGAAACTCCCCACCTTCGCCAGCACCCCCGCCGCCAGCCCCACCGTCACGAACACGATCGGGAATACCGCCCGCCCGCCATACCGGTCCGTGAGCACCCCCATCGGCAGTCACGCCAACGAGCCCGCCAGGACCGGAATTGCTACCAGGAGCGCCGTCTGCTGCGCCGAAAGCCCGAATTGGCTTCGGAAGTAAGGCGCAAAGCCACTCATCAGGCCCCAGGCCGCGAAGCACATGGCAAACGCCAGCGTGACGAGAATCAGGTTCTGGTTGGCTGTTCGGATGACCTAATCATGACAAACTGGATGCTCTAGTGCAATTTCGGGGCCTGCGCGCTCAAATCACATCCACGAAACTCCGGCGAAGCTTATAGAACCACGCGTGTCCGGCGATCACTGCCGCGCACGCGCCGGCCCACAACTTCGCCGCCGCTCCCCAGTCCGGCATGCGGCCCTCCAGAAACAACATCCGGTAGCCCGCCACCAGGTGATACATCGGGTTCAGTCGCAGCCACGGCGCGATCTGCTCCGGGACCGACGCTTCCGGGTAGCAAATGGGCGTGAGGAAAAACCAGAGCGTTAACGCGAAGCCGATGATCTGCCCGAGATCCCGCACGTAGGCCCCCAGCGCCGCCAGGAACCAGCACAGCCCCAGGGTGAACAGCACTTGCGGGACCAGGTACACCGGAAGCCACAGCACCGCCGCCGGCACGCCGCCCCGCAGCACGATGAGTCCCACCACGAACACGCCCGCCGCGAAGGCTTGCGTCACCAGTCCCGACACCGCCAGGTTCACCGGCAGGATCTCCACCGGAAACACCAGCTTCTTGATGAAATTGCGATGTTCGGGCAACACCGAAGGCGCGCGTCCCACCGCCTCACTGAACGCCAGCCAGGGCAACATCCCGCACAAAAAGTAGAGCGCGAAGCCATGCGGACTCGGGTCCCCCGCGAATCGCGCCCGCAGCACGATCGCGAACACGAAGAAGTACACCGCCATCAGCAGCAGCGGATGGAGCACCGTCCACAGCGTGTCGCCGAGCGAGCCCCGATACCGCGCGCGCACGTCGCGCTCCACCATGGTCCGCATCAACGGACCGTGCCGTGCGACGGTCCGGAACGGGTACCAGACCGCGCGCCACAGGCTCCGCGGCAGCGCCTCCCACGCCAGACGCCGGGCCGTGGCCACCCGCGCCGGTCCCAGCCGCGCGCTTCCCTCGACCACCTCCGCGTCCACCACCAGCGCCGGCTGCCGCTGCAAGTACAGCCAGCCGCGCTCCTCGTCCACGGGCGATACGAGCAGCCGGTAGCGCCCGCTCCGCTCCGGTAGTTCCAACGTGAGTTCGACGTCCTCCGTTGCCGGCGCCCACTCGCTCTCGCCCACGTACCGGCCCGTTTCGGCGTCCAGGATCTGGCACCCCACCGCGTCCGCGCCGGCCGCGCGCAGGCCGAAGCGCAGCGTCACGCCGCGCCCCTGCACCTCCGCGCTCGGCTTGTCGTAAGCGGCCATCGACTAATCGTACAGCCAGTCCGGATAGCGCTCGCGCACCGCGCCCGTCTTGCGGCCCACGATGAAGATCCCGTCGCCACGCAGGTCCACCGACAGTTGATACCGGTCGAGCATGTGCGTCACCCACGCGAACTCCGGATGCGGCTCGTCCAGGAACTCGCCCGTCTCGAGCAGCGTCACTTCGAAGCCCGCGGCCGTCAACAGCCGGTGCGCCTCCTTGGGCGTGTACTCGCGATTGTGCCGCGCCTCGGGAGCTTCCCCCTGCTTCCGCGGGCGGATGTACGCGGGAAAGAAGCCCGGATGGTAGCCCTGCAGGATCGCCGAAATCGCGCGCAGCGAACCGATGTTGGGCGTGGTGAGCACCACGTGCCCGCCGGGGCGCAGAATGCGGTTGATCTCGGACATCATGTGCATCGGGTCATTCGGCAGATGCTCAATCAACTCGCAGCACAGCACCGTGGCGAAGCACCCGTCGTCATAGGGAAAGCGGTCCTTCTCCGCGTCGAACAGGTCCACGTCGCACTCGAAGACCTCGCCTTCCTCGGACGTCACGCGCTTATGGTCCACCTGTCCCGCAGGCCCGTAATAGCAGCCGCGCACGTACCCGTAGCCGAGCTGCCGGCGCAACGAAGGAGTGATCTGGAGGTACGCGCCCATTTCGAGAATGCGGTCCGCCTCCGTGCCCGGCGGCGTGATGCGCAGCGTCCGGGTGAGCCGAGTGATGTGAGTCTGGACGTAGGCGCGATCGCTCGATCCGGGCTCCGTCCAGGTGCTGATCTCCTCGGGCTGAACGGCGGCCGGCGGCTCGGCTGGCGTGGGTGGCGGTACCGCCGGCGCCGCCGGCTCCGGCGCGGGATCGATCGTCGAAACGGGCTCGCGCGCAAACGCCAGATACCGCCGCGCCACGCTCTCCCAATTGCACTCCGACGCCACCCATTCCTTCGCCCGCGCGCCCAGCCTCCTGGCCACGTCCTGCCGCGAGACCAGCAGATTCAGGTACTCGTAGAGCAGGTCCTCTTCGCGCCCGTCCACGGGCACCTTGAGGCACACGTCGCCGGGATACTCGCGAAACGAACCGACGTCGGAAACCACCACTGCCCGTCCCAGCCCCAACGCGCGCAACAGCGTTCCCGAACTCTCGCCCACCGTTGGAAATCGCAGGTTCAACACCACGTCGGAGGCCGCGATGTAGCCGGGCAGATCCTCAGTGGGAACGAAACCCGTCAGGCGCACATGCGGCTGAAGCCCGAGCGATTGAACGATCGACGCCACGGGGAAGTCCGGATGCGCCTCCCCCACCAGGATCATCTTCGCCCTCGGCTCCACGCGAATCAGCCGCCGGAACGCACGCAGCGATTCGGCGATCCGCTTATAGGGCTTCAGGAAGCCGAACACTCCCACCAGCGGCGTGGTCTCATCCAAGCCCAATCGATGCCGGCAGGCGTTGCGGTCCGCTTCGGAAATCCACGCCCCATGCGGAATGATGCCCACTGGACCCGCGTATCCCGCGGCCCGAACGTCGTCGCGCACCGCGCGGCTGTGCACGATCACGCCGCGCGCCCCGCGCAGCACACGCCGCAGCATCGGCAGCCCCTCATAGTCCGGCCCCACTTCCAGGGCCCGGACCCGCCGCGCATGAGCCAGCGCCGCGCCGCCGCTCTCGAATTCCACTTCTCGCAGATATCGGTCCCAATCGCCGCGCTTGATGGTCAGGTCCGCGATCAGGTGATGCAGGTTCGCCTCGTGCAGCACCACAATCCCCGGATGCCGCAGAGCCGCTTCATAGGCCCCCGCGTGAAACGCGTTGTTCCCCAATTGATAGAGCAACGCGTCATATCGCGATGCTTCGAAATCCGGAGGCGCGGCGTCGAACACCTCCACCTCGGCCATCGCGCCCAGCGGTTCCAGCAAGGCCGCGGTGTAGTCCGCAATGCCGCTCTTGGCGGGAGGAAGGGGAGAGAAGACCGCGATCCGCATTCGCTATCGGGCGATCTCCATCGAGAACACGCCCATCGCCAGGGGCACCCGCACCAGCACCGGCGTGCGCGCCGCGTCCCTGCTGAAGAAGATCTCGAAGCTGATCTGCGACGCCGGCCCTTTGAGCAACGTCACCACCCGGTCGGCGGGCTCCGCCGCGCCGGCGATCGTCACCTGCTCGGCCCCCTTGAATTCCAGCCGCGCACTGTAGGGCGCTCCGAACAGAATCGTCTGCGCCGGCGCGATGCGCCCCTGCGCCAGTTCGCTCCGCACGAAATACAAGAACGCCAGCGCGTCGTGAACGCAGGCCGCAACGCGCATCTCGCTCGACCCTCCCCCGCCCAGGGTCTCCCGCTTCGCCGCGCCCGACGCGCCGTCCACGGCCGTCTTCTCTTTCGTGATCTTCGCGCCCCGCGTCGTGTCCTTCTCGAACTCCGCGGTGCAAAAACCCTTGTCCGCCAGGGAACGGTACCGGTCCACCACCCGGAACCCCGGCACCGCCGCTTCCAGTTCGAATTCGAACCTCCAGCGGTCGGAGTCCTTCAGCCGGACCGCCCGCACTTGCGCTTCGCCCAGGCTCAGCCCGCTCGGCCAATTCACGTTGTAGCGGAGCGTCTCTTCGTGGAACTTCGCCGTCGTGTCGGCCGCCGCGGCCGTGGCCAGTCCCACCAGCAGAGCCGTAAGATACTTCATACCGGCAGCGACTTCTCCCTCTTCGCGCGCGCCCGCTCGCGCCTTGCCCCGGCCACCCGGTAATAAACGTCCAGCGTCTGCCGCGCCGTGCGCTCCCAGGTGAATTGCGCCGCGCGCTTCAGACCCAGCCGCTCCATGCGCATGCGCAGTTCCGGATTCAGCAGCAGGTCCAGCAGCGCCCGCGCCATCTCTTCCTTCGAATGCGGGTCAAACAGAATGCCCGCCGCGTTCGCCACCTCCGGCATGGCCGACGTGTTCGAGCAGGCCACGGCGCGCCCGCATCCCATGGCCTCCAGAATCGGCAGGCCGAAGCCCTCATAAAAGGACGGAAAGACGAACAGGTCGCAGGCCCCGTACAGGTGCCGCAGTTCCTCGTCCGTCACCAGACCCGTGAACCGGATCCGTTCGCCCGCGCCCGACCGTGCCGCTGCCTGATGCACCGCCGCGCTGTGCCACGTGTCTTTGCCCGCCAGCACCAGGTGATGCGGCAACTCCGGGTGCGTCCGAACCAGATCCGCGAAGGCCTCGATCAAACCGATCTGGTTCTTCCTCCGCTGCAGGTCGCCCACGGTCAGCAGAAACGGCGCCTGCACGTTCATCCGCCGTGCCACCCATGCCGCGGCTACTTCCCGCGCCATCGGCCGGTAGAGCGTCGAACCTCCGTTCGGAATCACCGAAATCCGCCCCTCGAGCGGGCCGTACGCGTTCTCGATGCAGCGCCGCGAGAACTCGCTCACCGTCACCACCCACGCCGCTCGCGCTACCGTGCGCTTCACCGTCCAACGCAGCTGCATGGCCTGCGCGGGCGGAAAATACTCGGGCCGTTCCAGGAAGCTCACGTCGTGCACCGTCGCCACCACGGGCGCCGCGCAATGCAGAGGTGCCGTGTATTGGACGTGCAGCAGGTCCGGCCGGTCCTGCCGTACTCGATGTCCCAGGTGCGCTCCCAGCCGCACAAACGGGTTCGACGATACGCGGCGCGCGTGAAACCGCTCCGGGATTCCGCCCGGCGCGTCCACCGCTGAATAATAGGCGAAAAACTCGGATTCCTTGTCGAGCGCCGCGAACCCGCTCAACAGGTTGCGAACGTAAACTTCGTTCCCGGTCTGGTGGCGTCCAATCGCGTGGGCATCGACGGAAAAACGCATTGGCCTCTTCAGTATAGAGGTTCCCGGGGAACGCCCGTGAGCCGCGAATGTTAACTCGCCGGGACTTAGGCCAGGATGTCCTTCACCACGTCCCCGGCGATACCGGTGAGCCGCGCGTCGAGCCCCTGGAACTTCACGGTCAGGCGCTTGTGGTCGATCCCCAACAGGTGCAGCATCGTCGCGTGGAAATCCGGAACCGCCACCGGGTTCTCTTCCGCCGCGTAGCCCAGTTCGTCCGTCGCACCATACGTTATTCCGCCCTTTACGCCCCCGCCCGCCAGCAGGAATGAGAAGCCCTTGATGTGGTGATCGCGCCCATCGCCGCCCTGCGACATCGGCGTGCGCCCAAACTCGCCGCCCCACACCACCAGCGTATCCTCCAGCATCCCGCGCTGCCGCAGATCCTTGATCAGCGCCGCCGTCGGCCGGTCCGTCTCCTCCGCCTTGATCGCCACGTTCGACTTCACGCCGCTGTGGTGATCCCAATCTCGGTGATAGAGCTGAATGAACCGCACGCCCCGCTCCGCCAGCCGCCGCGCCAGCAGACAGTTTGACGCGAACGAGCCGTCGCCCGGCCTCGCCCCGTACATTTCCAGCACCTGCGCCGGCTCCTTGCTCATGTCCACCAGGTCCGGCACGCTCGATTGCATCTTGAACGCCATCTCGTACTGGCTCACCCGCGTGAGGATCTCCGGGTCCGCCAACGCCGCGTGCTGCCTTCGGTTCAACGCGTTGATCGTTTCGATCGAGTCCCTCTGCACGCCCGCCGGCATGCCCGGCGGATTCTGGATGTGGAGCACCGGGTCGCCGAACGAGTTCAGCTTCACCCCCTGAAACCGGCTGGGCAGGAAACCGGCCGACCATTGGCGCGCCGCGATGGGCTGCATCTGACCGCCCTTGCCTGAACTCACCAGAACAATGAAGCCCGGCAATGTTTCGGTCTCCGCCCCCAGTCCGTACAGCAGCCACGAGCCCATGCTCGGCCGCCCCGCGATGATCGAACCCGTGTTCATCAGCGTGTGCGCCGGATCGTGGTTGATCTGTTCGGTCCACATGGAACGCACAATGCAGATCTCGTCTGCCACGCTCCCGATGTGCGGGAACAGCTCGCACATCTCCTGCCCCGACTTCCCGAACTTCCGAAACTGGTACTGCGGCCCGTAGCAGACCAGTTGAGCGCCCTGCAGTTGCGCGATCTGCTGGCCCTTGGTGAACGATTCCGGCATCGGCTTGCCGTGCATCTCGGCCAGCTTCGGCTTGTGGTCGAACGTCTCCAGGTGCGACGGCCCGCCCGCCTGGTAGAGAAAAATCACCCGCTTCGCCTTCGCCGCATGATGCAGCGGGTTCACCACGCCCTTCGCCGCGGTGGAATCCGCGGCCAGCAACTGGTTCAGCGCCACCATCCCGAGCCCGCCGAGGCCCTGGCGCAGAAAAGCCCGTCTCAAGATCTCGTTCTTCATCGCTCAGTTCCTCGTGATCGTCTCGTGCAGGTTCAGGATCGCGCGCGCCAGGGTGGTCATCGCCGCCAGCTCCACTCGGTCCAGGTTCGCCGGGGCGGGCGCTTCACCCGCAGCGGCCAGCTTCGCCGCGTCGCCCGGCGCCGCCTTATACTGCGCCAGTGTGCGCTTGTACAGCGCGGACATCAGCTTCCGCTCTTCCTTATCCGGCGCGCGGTTCAACGCCCGCTCGAAGGCCCACGTCAGCCGGTCGTCGAACGTCTTCGCGCCCGCCTGCAGGATCGACTGCCCGAACACTCGCGCCGCTTCGACGAAGATCGGATCGTTCAACAACACCAGCGCCTGCAACGGCGTGTTCGAGTTCACCCGGTTGACGGTGCACTCCTCGCGCGAAGGCGCGTCGAAGGTCAGCAGGCTCGGATGAAGAAACGTCCGCAGCCACTGCGTGTAGAGCGAACGCCGGTACAGGTCGCCGCCCTTCCCCGCCGAGTATTCGCGCTTCGGAAAGTTCATCGCCGCCAGATATCCTTCCGGCTGCGCGGGCTTCACGCTCGGGCCGCCGAACTGGTCCACCAGCAGGCCAGCGATCGCCAGCGCCGTGTCGCGCACGTTCTCCGCCTCCACGCGGAAGCGGCTCTGCCGCGCCAGCAGCCGGTTGTCCGGATCCTTCTCGTCAAGCTGCGCCGTGCTGAGCGACGACTGTTTGTAGGTGTGGCTGGTCACGATCGTCTTCACCAGGTGCTTCACGTCCCAGGCATGCGCGCCGTCCGCCTTCCACTCCGGCTTCACGAACTCCGCCGCCAGCCAGTCGAGCAGTTCCGGATGCGCCGGCAACTCGCCCTGCGACCCCAAGTCCTCCAACACCTTCGAAAGCCCCGTGCCGAAGAACTGCCGCCACAGGCGGTTGGCAAAGGTGCGCGGCGTGAGCGGGTTCTCCGGTGAGACCAGCCAGTTCGCCAGGTCCAGCCGGTTCGCCCGCCGCCCGCCTTCCGGCTTCAGCGAACCGAGGAACTCCGGAATCGCCGGCTCCACGATCTCGCCCGTCTCGTCCAGAAAATTGCCCCGCTTCAGCACCCGCGTCACACGCGGGCGCATGCGCTCCGTCACCAGCACGCGGGGAATCGACGCGTCCAGCAGCGCAAACTCCGCCTCCAGTTTCCGCAGCGCCGCGAGCTCTTCGGTGAACTCCGGCGCCGCCCACACGAAGTGATCGAGCACCGTTTTCTTCTGATCGTCGCTGCGCTCGCCCTCTTCCGTTTCGAGCGCCCGCTGAACGTTCGGCGGCAGCCCCAGATCGGTCGGGATGTTGAGCATGAACTGCGTCAGCTTCTGCGAGAGCATCAGCCGGTTCTTCCGTCCCGATTCCCCGGACTCCGGCCACGAATGCCACCCCTCGGAGAGCGCCACCCGGAAGCGCCCAATGGTTGCCCGGCGCAGGTCGCTGTCGTGCCTCAGCCGCACCCGGAGCACGGTGTCCGCCGCCGTCGTCACCGGCTTCGCGAAGCGCAGCGCGAGGAACGGATTCCGCGCCTCGCCGAACGACGCGCCCCAGCCCGTCTTCGGATTGCCGTCGATCGCCATCATGGCCCCGTTCTCCGGCATCTCGCCAAATCCGTGCGACGTGGCGAGCGCGAACTCCGCGCCGTCCATTTCCACTTCGGTCAGCAGAAAACGGTCCGCGCCCCGCGCCAGCCGGTTTCCTGGCAGGCTCTCGTCCTGATGAACGTCGATGCCCAGCGCCGTCCACGTCCCCGCGCCGGGCTTGAACTCCACCGTGTAGGTCTCGTTGTCCGGGCTCGCCCCCGACGCCACCACCAGACCTTCGCCCTGCTTCCGCTGCGAGGCCAGCGAACCGTTCAGATAGAAGTTGGCGTCCATCTCCTCGTCGTTGTACACGGTCAGGTTCGCGCCGTTCTCCGCCTTCGCCGACACGGGCCGCTGATATCGCCACGCCAGCTTCCCCGCGGCGTGGTCCTTGAGCGCCGCCTCTTCCCACTGCCAGCGCCGCTCGTCCAGCAGTCCGGCCCGCTTCGCCAGCGCTTCGCTCGCCGCCTCGATCTTCTCCTCGAGCGCCTTCAACCGCGCCGCCTGCTCTTCCGACGGCAGCGCGAGCTTCGAGCCCCACGCCCGCGGCCCGCGATCCGACACCAGCCCGGTCTCCTTGATGTCCGCGAAGAACGCCTTCATCGCGTAGAAGTCCTTCGCCAGAATGGGGTCGAACTTATGGTCGTGGCATTCCGCGCAACCGGTAGTCGCCCCCAGCCACACCGTGCTCGTCGTGCGCACGCGGTCCGCGCCGTACTTCGCCAGGTACTCCTTCGGCTGAATCCCGCCCTCGGCCGACATCCGGCTCATCCGGTTGAACGCCGAGGCGATCAACTGCTCGCGCGTCGCGTTCGGAATCAGGTCCCCCGCCAGTTGCTCGCGCGTGAACTCGTCGAACGGCTTGTTGTCGCGGAAGGCGCGCAGGACGTAATCGCGATACGGCCAGGCGGGCACCAGGTTGTCCCCGTGGAAGCCCGCGCTGTCGGCGTACCGCACCGCGTCGAGCCACCGCAGCGCCATCGTCTCCGCGTAACGCGGCGAAGCCAGCAGCCGGTCCACGGCTTTTTCATACGCGTCCGGCGAGGTGTCCTTCAGGAACGCCGCCGCCTCTTCCGCCGACGGCGGCAGCCCGGACAGGTCGAACGTCACTCGCCGCAGCAGCGTTCGCCGGTCCGCCTCCGGCGACGCCTTCAGACCTTCGCGCGCGAGCCGCTCCTGCACGAAGGCGTCAACGGGATGCGGCGCGCCCCCGGGCACGGCGGGCCGCTTCACCGGCAAGTACGACCAGTGCCCTTCGTACACCGCGCCTTCCTTCACCCACTGCCGGATCTTCTCTTTTTGCGCGGGCTTCAGTTCCTTATGCGCGTGCGGCGGCGGCATGATCTTCGCCGGCGCCGTTGCGAAAACCCGCTGCACGATCGCGCTCTGGTCCGGGTCGCCCGGCACGATCGGGATCACGCCCGTGCGGGTCTTCTGTAACGCGTTCTCGCGAATGTCCAGCCGCAGCCCCGCCATCCGAGAACCACGGTCCGGCCCGTGGCAGCGGAAGCAGGTGTCCGACATGATCGGCCGGATGTCGCGATTGAACTTCACCGTCTGCGCCGTGAGCGGCAAGGCAAAGCAGGCCAGGACCCAGAACCACGAAGATCGCGTCATGAACTGAATTTACAACACGCCCTTCAGCCGCCGGACCTCCTCCGCCGTCAGCGCCCGGTGCTTGCCGATCTCGAGCCCCCCGATCTCGAGGTCCCCGATCCGCGTCCGCACCAGCTTCGACACCGTGCTCCCGATCGCCTCCACCATCCGGCGCACCTGCCGGTTCCGCCCCTCGGTGATCGTGATCTCGAAAAAGCTCTTGTTCGCCGAGTCCCGCAGACGCTCCACCACCGCCGGCCGCGTCGGGCCGTCCTTTAACGTCACCCCGCGCCGGAGCTGCTCCAGTTGCTCATCGCTCAACCGGCTCGACGCCTTCACCAGGTACGTCTTCGGCGCCTTGTGCTCGGGGTTCGTCAACCGCTCGGCCAGTTGCGTGTCGTTGGTCAAGATCAGCAGCCCGCTCGTGTCTTTGTCCAGCCGCCCCACCGGCGACACGAATGCGTCCACGCCTTCCAGCAGGTCGTACACCGTCGCCCGCCCCTCCGGGTCCCTGTACGTCGTCAGGTAGCCCTTGGGCTTGTTGAGCAGCAGGTAGAGCCCGGCCCACACGGCGGCGAAGCGGGCCGGGTCGCCG
>DALYJJ010000178.1:0-10904 GCA_031969915.1 Bryobacteraceae bacterium
CAGCACGAGCGGCACCTTCGAACGCCGTGGGCGATCAGCGGCGGTGAGCGCGCCCCTTCAGCGGAGCCGCGCCAAAAGCCGCCGGGGCGCCGCCTCGCGCCACGCCGCGCGGTCCACGGTGATCCAGATGGCGCCGCGTTCGTGCTCTTCGACCCAGAGCGCGGCGGCGGCGGGAATCGGCGCGATCCTCAGTTCGGCGGCCCGCGCGGCGAGCACTTCCTGTGCTTCCGTTCGCTGCCGGGCGAAGACGGCGGGCACGCCGGGCTTGAGAATGCCCGCCTTCTCGAAGGCGATCTTGGGAATGGTGTCGCCCAGGAACTTCTCGTGGTCGAAGTCAACCGGCGTGATCACGCAGAGTTCGGGGTGCACGACGTTGGTGGCGTCCAAGCGGCCGCCCATGCCCACTTCGAGCACCACACGGTCGCACGCGGCCTCCTGAAACAAGAGGAAGGCCATGGCGGTGATGGTTTCGAAGTACGTGGGGTGCATGTCCAATGCGCCCGCGGCGAGCAGGCGCTCGGCGGCTTCATGCACGCGATCGAAGGCGGCGGTGAAGACCTCGCGCGTCACGGCCTGCCCGCCGATCTGAACCCGCTCGGTGGGCTCCACCAGGTGAGGAGACGTGAAGAGCCCGGTGCGGAGACCGGCGGTGCGCAGGGCGGATTCGATGAACGCACACGTCGATCCCTTGCCGTTGGTGCCGGCCACGTGAATGAAGCGGGAGGCATCCTGCGGATTGCCGAGTTCGGCGAGCAGGGCGGAGATCCGTTCGAGCCCGAACTTGATGGTCTTCTGTTCGTTGCCCAGCGCGTAGAGGTAATGGACCGAGTCTGGGTAGTTCATCGCGCGGGGAGGGAACGGGCGTAGCGGTAGTTCAGGTAGCCGGCGAGCAGCACCGCGGCGCAACCGCCGAGGAGCTTGGTTTCAAACAGCCAGACGGCGCGCGTTTCGGGCGGCGGTACGAGCGAAAGCGCGATGGCGAGGGAGGTGACGGCGAGGCCGCAGGCGGCGGGCCAGCGCACGCCGAAACGCCAACCGGAAGCGAACATATACAGGAACGGGAGGAAAACGAGCAACGCCGTCATGTCTACCAAGAGATAGTATGTGCCGCGCAGCGTCTCGCCCGCTGAGAGGGCCAGGGCGAGCAGCGTGCCGCCGGCGGCTTGCGTGAGCAAAGAGACCCAGGGGGTGCGAAAGCGCGGATGGAGTTCGCCGAAGACGGGAGGCAGATAGCGGTCGAGACCGATCACGAACGGCAAACGGGAATTGCCGAGGATCCAGGAGCAGAGCTGTCCGAACAGCGCGGCGAGCATGAGCCACAACAGGGCCGTGCCGAGAAGCGGCGCCTGGAGGGTCTGGCCGATCGCGGCGGCGATTTGCGAAAGACCGGAGACCGGGCTGATCTGCTCGGGCCGGAGGACGCCGAGCACGGCGGCCGTGCCCGCGATGTAGAAGGCGGCGATGGCGAGGCCGGCGAGCCAGGCGGCGCGGGCGATGGTTCGGCGGGGGTCGCGGATTTCGCCGGCGAGCACGGCACCCAATTCGATGCCCTGAAAGCCGAAGGCGAGTTGGGGCCAGAGGGCGAGCTTCGCGAGGGCGAGTGAGGGCAACAAGTGGAATTCGGTGCCGGAGTATTGCCGCCAGGCCGCGGCGGCGGCGAGCACGAGGAGCAGCGCCGCGCTCAGATAGGTGGCCGCGCCGCCCGCGGCTGCGATCCACCGGACGGCGGAGGGGGAAACCATCAACGCGAGGCTGGCCCCCCAAAAGACAGCCAGGCCGAGAGCGAAGACCGGCGCTCCGGATTCCCCGAGCACCATCGCCGCCGCGAAGAGCATCAGGCTTGGAAAATAGATGAAGTTGGCGAGCCAGTACGCCCAGCCGCAGAGGAAGCCGTGACCGTCGCCGAACGCCTCGCGCGTCCAGACATACATACCGCCTTCGTTGGGAAAGCGCTCCGTCAGGCGTGCGACGACCAGGGCGAGGGGAACGAAGAAGAATGCGGCGCCCGCGGCCCAGAGCGTGAGCGAACCGGGCCCGTTATGGGCGGCGACGGCGAGCCAGCGAAAACTGATGGTCGCGGAGATGTTGAAGAAGACGAGATCGCGGAGGCCGAGCTGGCGGGGAAGCGCCGCACCGTCCTCAGGCATGCTCCGGATGCTTGCAGCCGAAGGTGGCGGGAACGCGGCCGCCTTTGTTGAGTTCCCGGAAGCCGATTTCCGTGGAGTAGTAAATCCGCGCGGTCATGCCTTTGGCCAGCCGGAAGAACCGGGCGCCGGGAGCGAGTGCGCCGCCGCGGGCCGTGTCGAGCGCCTCGAGAAGTCCGGCTTGTTCCACCGCGGTGCACCGCACGAAAGGCTTTGCATGCTGCCTGAGCGCATAGCCGTCGAGCCAGGCCAGACCGGCGAGGAACGATTCACGCTGGGGAGCCGGACCGTCGGCGAGCAGCAGGTCAAGGTACCGGTTCACCAGGGCGGCCTTGGCGCCGGGCGTATCGGTGGCCGGGATGATGAGCTCCGTGAGGACGACAACCGTTTCGTTCTGGTGGGCGTCGAAGACCTGCGGCTTCCACGGCGCGGCGGTCTGGGCGAGGACGGGCAGCGTCACCGCGCCCGCGCTCAGCCGAAGGGCATCCCGGCGATTCATGGAGTTCATCGTACATCAGGACGGCGGTCCCCCCCACGTTCCCCCTTGTCGCGCGGGGCGGCCGGCGGTATAGTGTCCGCGGACTTCCCTCCTTCTGACTTTTTCGAAAGGAGGACATCATGGCCCTGTTGCCGGCCCTTCAGAGACTGCTGGACGATGGCAAGATCGGCTACACACATCACGTCCATCCGCTGGCCTTCACGGCGCGCGAGGTGGCGGCGGCGGAGCACATACCGCCGCGTGAGATGGCAAAAACCATTGTCTTTTTTGGAGACAACGGCTACGGCATGGCGGTGTTGCCGGCCGACTTCCTGGTGGACCTCAGCGAGTTGCGCGCCGCGCTGGACCTGACGCGCGTGCGGCTGGCCACGGAGAAGGAACTCGCCGATCTGTTTCCGGACTGCGAACTGGGGGCGATGCCGCCCCTCGGCGGGCTGTTCGGCATGCCGGTCTATGTCGATTCCGCGCTGGGGCACATTGACAGCATCGCGTTCAACGGCGGCACGCATCGGGACGTCGTGATTCTGAGCTACGCCGACTTCGTGAAGATGGTAAAGCCCAAGACGGTTCATTTCGCGCGGTACGTGTCCGTGTAGCCTCCTCAGCGGGGGGTGCGGCACAATGGTTTCGATGGCGAAGATCCTCATGGTCTCCTCCGAAGCCGCGCCCCTCGCGAAGACCGGCGGTCTGGCGGACGTGGTGGGCGCGCTGCCGCCGGCGTTGCGCAAACTGGGCGACGAAGTAGCGGTGGTGCTGCCGCGCTATGGCCGGATCGGGCTCCAGGGCGCACGCCGCATTTATAACGATCTGCCGGTTTCGCTCGGCGACCGCCCGGTGCAAACGTCGGTTTTTCAGATCAACATCGGCGACGTCCCCATCTACCTGCTCGATTCGCCGGAGTTTTTCGACCGCCCCGGCCTGTATGGCGAGAACAACTGGGACTACGCCGACAACCCACAGCGATTCGCCGTGCTGGCCCTGGGGGCGCTGGCCGTGGCCCGCCACATCTTCCGGCCCGACGTGTTCCACCTCCATGACTGGCAGGCGTCGCTGGTGCCCGTCTACCAGAACGGCCGGTTCCGCAACGATCCGACGTTGATCGGCATTCGCTCGTTGCTGACCATCCATAACCTCGGCTACCAGGGCCGCTACCATGCCAGTTACCTCCGCTATTGCGGTCTGGATCCGTGGCAGCCGGGGCCGCTGGAGTTCTGGGGCGACATCAGCTTTCTCAAGGCGGGCATTGTGCTGTCCGATGCGCTGAACACGGTGAGCCCCCGGTACGCGCAGGAGATTCAGACGCCCGAATACGGCTTCGGCATGGACGGCCTGCTGCGGAACCGCGGCGCGGACCTGACGGGCATTTTGAACGGAGTGGATTACGCGGAGTGGAACCCGGAGACGGACAAGCTGATCCCGGCGAACTACGCGGCGAAGAACCTGGACGGGAAAGCGGTCTGCAAACGCGAACTGCTGAAGGAATTCGGGCTGCCCTCAGAAGACCTGGAAACGCCGGTGATCGGAATCGTTTCCCGCTTCGCCGACCAGAAGGGCTTCGACCTGATCGCCCACGCGGCCTACGAACTGGCCGCGCTGGACATGAAACTGGTGGTGCTCGGCACGGGAGATCCGGCCTATGAGAATCTGTTCCGGGCGCTGGCCTGGCACAACCCGTACAAGATTTCGGCGCGCATCGCCTACGACAACCGCGTGGCTCACCTGATTGAAGCGGGCGCGGACATGTTCCTGATGCCGAGCCGGTACGAGCCCTGCGGATTGAACCAGATCTACAGCCTCCGCTACGGGACCATTCCGCTGGTCCGGGCCACAGGCGGGCTGGATGATACGATCGGGGAAGGCACGGGCTTCAAGTTCTGGGATTACTCCGGATACTCAATGCTGCAGATGATCCGCTACGCGCTCGCTCAGTATCAGGATCGCGAGGCCTGGACCGGAATGATGCGGCGGGCGATGGCCGAGGACTTCTCCTGGGACGTCTCCGCCAGGCGGTATTCGGAACTGTACCGGAAACTGATGCAGCCGCGGGGCGGCCGCGCCGTGGCCTGAGATCCGGCGGAATCCCCTGAATCTTTCGGGCGGCAAGTTCATCCAAGCGTTTGGAGATTAGGTTCTAACGATATGGCTGGTGCAAACACGCTCACTTTCAACGATGCTTCTTTCGACCAGGACGTGCTGAACTCGGAAGTTCCCGTCCTCGTCGATTTCTGGGCGGAATGGTGCGGTCCCTGCCGCATGATGTCGCCGACCATCGATCAGTTCGCCGACGAGACCACGGGGAAGGTGAAGGTTGGCAAGCTGAACGTGGATGACAACTCGGGCACGGCGGCCCGCTACAACATCCGCGGCATACCCACGTTGCTGCTGTTCAAGGGCGGCAAAGTGGTGGAGCAGCGCGTCGGAGCGGTGGGCAAGTCCGAATTGCAGCGCATGGTGGAGACGCACGTCGAAGCCGGCGTGAAGTAAGTTTCGCCGCAACAGTTTTAGCTGGGGCAACGGGGCCGGGTGCCAAGCGCATCCGGCCCTTGTTGCATTTATTTGTCGTATTTATCGGGTTCGAATCCGCGAGGTGATGGCGCCTTCCGAGGCCGATTCCACGAGCGCGGTGTACTTGGCGAAGACGCCCGTCCGGTAGCGGGGCGCCGGCGGCTGCCAGGCCGCCAGGCGCGCTGTGATCTCTTCGGCGGTCAGGGCCACGTCGATCCTCCGGTTGGCGATATCGATGGTGATCGAATCTCCCTCCACCACCGCCGCGATCGTCCCGCCGTTGGCCGCCTCCGGCGCCACATGACCGACCATGAAGCCGCGTGTCGCGCCGCTGAACCGGCCGTCGGTCAATAGCGCGACGCTGTCGCCGAGCCCTGCGCCCATGATCGCGCTCGTGACGCCGAGCATCTCGCGCATGCCCGGGCCGCCGCGCGGGCCTTCATAGCGGATCACCACCACGTCGCCCGCCTTGATGGAGCCCGCCGTCACCGCGGCCATCGCTTCCTCTTCGCAGTTGAAGACGCGCGCCGGGCCGGTGTGTATCTTGCGATCGATGCCGGTAACCTTGATCACGCACCCCTCGGGCGCCAGGTTGCCTTTCAGGATCACCAGGCCGCCGGAGGCCTCGATGGGATTCGAGAGCGGATGGATCACTTCCTGTCCGGGCGTCTCCCTGGCTTCGGCCGCTTCCTCGGCAATGGTGCGGCCGGTGATGGTGAGCGCACTCGGGTCGATGTAGCCGCCTTGCACCAGCCGCTGCGCGATGACCGGAATGCCGCCCGCCTTGTCGACATCGGCGGCGACGAACTTGCCGGCGGGCTTCAGGTCGACGAGCAGGGGCGTGCGTTCGCTGATGTGCTGGAAGTCGTCGATGACGAGTTCCACGCCCGCTTCGCGCGCCATGGCGAGCAAGTGCAACACGGCGTTCGTGGAGCCGCCCGTGGCGGCCACTGAAGCGATGGCGTTTTCAAGCGCCTTTCGAGTGACGATCCGGCTGGGCTTCAGGTCGTTCTTCACCGCTTCCACAATCAACCGGCCGCAGCGGTAAGAGACGTCGTTCTTGCGCGGATCCACCTGGGGCACGCTCGCGGTACCGAAGGGCGAGAGGCCGATCAACTCCATGACTGTGGCCATGGTATTGGCGGTGAACTGCCCGCCGCAGGCGCCGGCGCCGGGGCAGGCGGCGTCCTCGATGGCGTGAAACTCCTCGTCGCTGATGCGGCCGGCGGCGTGCGCGCCCACGGCCTCGAAGACGTCCTGAATGGTGAGATCGCGGTCTTTGTAGCGGCCGGGCATGATGGAGCCGCCGTAGAGGATCATGCCGGGCACGTCCAGACGGAGCAACGCCATCGCCGCGCCGGGGATGGTCTTATCGCAGGCCACCAGTGCAACGATGCCGTCGAACATGTGGCCGCGGCCCACCAACTCGATCGAATCGGCGATGATGTCGCGGCTCACCAGGGAGGCCTTCATCCCTTCGGTGCCCATGGTGACGCCGTCGCTGATGGCGACGGTATTGAACTCCATCGGGGTTCCACCCGCTGCGCGAATCCCGTCCTTCACCTTCACGGCGAGGTCCCGCAGGTTGTAGTTGCAGGGCATCGTTTCGATCCACGTGTTGGCGACCCCGATGATCGGCTTCTTCAGGTCTTCGTCCGTGAACCCGATGGCCTTGAGCATGGAGCGCGCCGGCGCGCGATCGCGTCCCTGCGTGATGGTATGGCTGATGAGTTTCATAGGAGTTCTTTAGTCTTTTATCCTAGCGCGCTCGAGTGCTTTTTCAAGCTCATCCTTACCCCAGGCGGTGCTGATGAAGAGTTCCTGGCGCGCGCCCGCGCTCAGCGCAATGGCCTTCCAACCGTTGGTGGTGGGCACGGTGACGCGCACCTTCACCTCGCCGCGCGCGTCGCGAACAGGCTTGATCACGCCTGGAATGACGCTCCGCACTTCCGGGTTGTCGCGCAGCAGGCGGGAGCACATATCGCGCACGCCGTCGATGATGCTGTGCTCGATCTTGAGCTTGCCCTTCTCCGCGCGAAGCTTCATCGGAAGCGCCTCCGTACCTGGAAATCGACGCCCAGCACGCCGTTTTCATCGCGCACGGCGATGACGCTGAAGCGTCCGGTCAGATTCCACTCCAGACGCACGAGTTGCTGCTGGGTGCGGGAGAGGTTGGTGACATAGGTGAGCGTCACGTCCTTTGAGATCTGCTGCTCCAGCGTCAGGCGCGCCTGCGGCGTGTTGTCGAGCCCGTTGAGCTGCGGGTCGATCTTCAGCCGGCTGACGCCGAAGAAGCGCTGGAGGCGGCCCGTGACCGGCGCCGATACCGCCGCACCAAGCAGAGAGTTCGCTCCGCCCTGCCCGGCGGTGGAAGCGGTTTGCCGTACTTCGGAATTCGGGTCGGCGGAGACCGGCGAGCGGCCCACGGTGAGCAGGGCGATGATCTCGTTCAACTGCAGGGGCGGGTCGGCGCGGTAGTTCACGTTCAGCTTGTCCATCGGACCTGCGAAGTTGATGTTCACGGTGACGGCGCGCACGCGCGTCTCGACGTCCATGTCGAGCACGGGTTCAATCTTGGCCGGGTTGAAGAACGAAATTTCGCCGCGGTTGATGGTGTACTTGGTGCCGAAGAACTGGATTTCGCCGCGGTCCACGGTGACGTCGCCGAGCAGCACGGGCTTGGCGGGGCTGCCGCGCAGGTGGAGGCGCGCATCGAGCTGGATGTCGCGAGTCAGCGTGGTCTGCACCTGCACGTTGGGTGCGGTGTCGATGCGGACATCGAGCTGGAGCCCCTGCAGAAACTCGTTCTGCGTGGGTGGCGCCTGCACGGCGCGCGAGGTGTCGGCCAGCAGGCTCGCCAGGTCGGTGCGGGGCGTGATGCCGCTGCGGACGATGGTCAACGTGCCGCCCAGGAGGCTGCGCGCGGGCGTTCCGCTCAGGTTCAAGTCGGCGTCCACCGTCGTGCTGACGCCCTCGGGGTAGCGCACGCGTACCTTGGCCAGGGTGCCTAGCAGGCGGTAGAACAGCTCGCCGCCGGACAGGCCGACGAAGCCGCCCAGTTGAATCTGGCCGCCGCCCGTTTGCGCGGTGATGCGCTGGATGTTGGCGCGATTGCGGTCGAAGAGCACCAGACCGTTGGCCTTCTCAACGCCGTTCGGCACGCCGCGCAGATAGAATGACGCGTCGGCGAGTTCCATCCGGCCGCCGAACTGGGGATCGAGAAACGATCCGCGAACGGCGGCGTCGAGCGTCGAGCGGCCGGCGGCGATCAAGTCCGGGTTGAAGCTGTTCAACACGGCCAGGTTCATGCGGCCGTTCAGCCGCAGATCCCAGGGATTGCGCTGTCCGAAGGCGAGCGTGCCCACCGCGGTGAGATTGGTTTCCGGGGCCACGAAGACGGCCTGTTCGAAACGGAGGCCCCTGCGATCGAGCGACAACACAAGCGGGCCCTGGTTGCGCACCACCAGGGTGGAGCTCTCGAGTTTGGGACGAAGCTCGAAATCGCCGGCGCGGATTCGAGCGGGGGCGTCGAGGAGCGGGCCGTCCAACGTGGCCTCCGCCGACACGTGGCCCGCGAAGGGGAGGGACTTCGATTCGAGCAGCGGTTCGAGCGCCGCGAACGGGAACTTTCCGAGCGAGAGCCGGAGCTTTGATGGGAAGCCCTCGGCGAGCCGTACCTGGCCGCCGCCCCGGGCTTCGCTGCCGAGCAGGTTCGCGGTGACGGCGAGCGTGACCGTACCGTTCGCGGTGCTGGCCTCCACCGCGGCGGAGCCGAAGCGCTTCTTTGCGGCCTCCACTTCGCGCAGCGCGGCGCGGCCCTCGATCGACAGCAGCTCCGTGCTCTTCTCCGCGATGCGGGCCTCCCCGCTGAGGTCCAGGTCGAGCAGCGCGGAGAAGCTCTGGTTCCAATCGCGCACAGCGCTGATGCGCGAGAGCGGTGCGCCCTCGCCCTTGATCCGGAAGCGCGTCCTGGGCGGCTCATGGACCCCGCTCACGGCGAATCGCGCGCCGCCCAACCTCACCGAACCTTCGGTCACCTCGATGCGATCGCGCGTCGCGATGACCTTGGCCTCCGCCCCGTCCAGGCGGTCGTTTCCGTAACCGGGCGCGTCGACATCGACATCGGCCCGCACGACGGGCCCACCCACGGTGCCCTCGATGCGGCCCGTTGCCGCGAGGATGCCGTACGCGTCGGCCCACTGCCGGATGTCCACCGAGCGCAGCCGGAACCGGCCGTCGAGCGAGGCGCTGCCGGGGAGCCTCCAATCGGACAAGACGGCGTGCGCGCTCCCTTCGAGGTGCGCCGAGCCTTGGCGGGCCGTGAGAGAGCGCACGGTGAGCCCGGTGGCCGAGGCCTCCACCACCGCCTCGACGGTTTCGAACTCCCGATCGCGGTAGAACAGCCGGCGCGCGGACGCCTTTCCGGCGATTCGGGGTTTCTCGAGCGATCCGGTCACGGCGCCGTCGAAGCGCAGTTCACCGTGACGGAGGGCGACGGGCAGCGCCGGGGGCGGGTTGGGCGTGAACAGCGAGGCCGCGGGAAGCAGGTCCTCGACGTCGCTCGTGAGGAGAACGACTTTGAGTGTTTCGCCCAGTGTGCCGTCGAAGTTGATGCGCGTGACGGGCGTGGACAGGAACGATTGCCCCAGGTAGAGGCGTCCCTCCCGCTGCCGGTAGTTGACGTTGACGCCGCCATCGAGCGGGCGGGCGCCCTGCTCCGCGGTGAGGCGTAAGGCGGCGTCGGCGACGGCGTCGTGCACCTGGCCGTTTTCGACGCGGCCCTCCGCCTTCACAGTCCCGGTGACGCTGCTCGACCACGGCAGCGCCTTGCCCGCGCCGAATTGCACGACGCGTTGGAGCGAGAGCCCGTTCAGTTCGCCCTCCACCGAAAAGCGCCCGTTGCCGAAGCGCGCCGCGCCGTCCATTTCGCCGTCCAACGCCTGCAGGCGTAGCTGCTCGAAGTCCGCCGAGCCTCCGCTCCAACGAACCTTCGATTCCAGGTGAATGCCGGGGACAAGCACGCCGCGATACTTCCAGGCGATGCCGCGGGTTTGAATGGCGCCCAGGATGGCGAGCGGCCTTTCGCGCGCGGCCTCCACGGTGCCCTGAAAACGAACCGTGCCGACCGGCTCGATGGGCAGCGAGACGCGCCGCGACAGTTCGGCGATGGCCAGGTCGACGTTCACGTCGAACACCGCCCGGAGCGCCTTGAAGTCGCGGAGTTCGCCGCGCGCGATGAGCGTGGAGGGGCCGGAGGTGACGCGCGCGCCGGGAATGGCGATCATCCCCTTCTCGAGTACCAACGCGGATTCCAGGCGGCTGAGTTCCAGATCGTCGACGCCGGTGGTGGAGAGCCGCAGCGCGGACACCGCGAGGTCGCCGATATAGCGGGGACCGGCGGGCTCATAGCGCAGCGACGCGCGAAACGCACCCGTCTGGAGGGAGAGCGGGATCTCGCGCGAGTCGTAACGCAGGGTTGCGTCCTGGATCTCCAGCGAACCGAGGGCGAGATCGAGCACCTGCTGCATCACATCGCCGGAGGACCGGCGCGCCGCCGGCGGCACCGGCAGATTCGTCCGGCCGTCGGGGCCCACGATGATATTCGCGGCCGGCTTCACCAGAGTCAGGCTCTCGACATTCACCTTGCGATCGATGAAGGACGGGAAGTGCAGCCCCACCGTCAGGCGTTCAGCGCGAAGGAGCGGCGGCGCGTCGGGTGGCTCGGAGGCGCGCAGCACGAGGGCGCGAACCTCCGC
>DALYJJ010000179.1:0-6452 GCA_031969915.1 Bryobacteraceae bacterium
CCGGAATCGGTGGAGGCGGTGAAGTAGAGATGCTTGCCGTCGCGATCCCACACCGGGTTGCGGGCGTCGCTCATCCCGTCCGTGATCTGTGTGCTCTTGCCGCCCGCGAGGTCGTACACGAAGACCGCGCCCATGTAGTTCCGCAGTGTGTTCGTGTAGGCGATCCACTTGGAGTCGGGCGACCACGAAGGGCTCACCGGGCGGCCCCAATAGCGGTTCTTGGCGGCGAGGGTGGCCTTGCCGGACTCGACATCCAGACTCCACAGGTTGAGGTGCGCGTCGGTGAAAGCGATCTTCTTGCTGTCGGGCGACCAGGTAGTCCCGGTATAGAACGACGGTTTCTCTTCGACCCGAAACTTCTTTACTTCGCCTTTGCCGTCGTGCGGGGCAAGGTGGAGTTCGTACTCGCCGGAGGCGTCGGAAAAGTAGGCGATCCAACGGCCGTCGGGCGACCAGGCGGGATAGCGCTCCATCACGCCGGGGGTGTTGGTGAGGTTGCGGGGGTCGCCTTTTTCCGCGGGCACGGTGAGGATCTCGCCGCGGCCTTCGAAGACCGCCCGCGCGGCCGAGGGGGAAAGGGCTGGGCTCGACAGGCGCGTGCCGATTTTGATGAAGCGTTCGCGGATCTCGGCGAGGTCGGCGGCGACGGTGATTTTCAACGGCGTCAGTTTCGCCGTCTTCGGATCGAAAAGGCTGAGCGCGCCGAGTTGCTCGAGAACGATGGCGTCCGGGCCGGCCGACGCGGACTTGAAGTCGGCGGACTTGTTGTCGACGGCTCGGGCGACTTTCCTGGACTGCGGATCGTAGCTGAAGAGGTTGACGGCGCCTTCGCGGTCGGAGAGGAACCAGACTTTGCCGGCGGCCCACATCGGGCAGTAGTCGTTCGAATTGTCGCGCGGGATCTTGTCCACCTTCGAGGTCTCGAGATCGGCGATCCAGACCGGCGTGGTCATGCCGCCGCGATACCGCTTCCATGCGGCGAAGGCGCGGCCCATCGGGACGTAGGCCATCTTCTTGCCGTCGGGCGAAAACGCGGCTTCATAGCCGACCGGCACGGGCAGCTTCGATTCGGGGCCGCCATCGATGGAGATCGTGAAGAGCTCGGCGTAGCGCGGTGAGTTGGCAGTGCGGTTGGACGCAAAGACGACGCGCTGCGAGTCGGGGGTCCAGGCGACGGCCTGATCGGCGCCGGGATGCCAGGTGAGACGCTTCGGGACGCCGCCCGCGGCGGGTACCACGAAGACGTCGACGCTGCCGTCGTACTGTCCGGTAAACGCGATCTTCGAGCCATCGGGAGAGAACACAGGCTGGGTCTCGGCGCCCGGGCCGGAGGTGAGTTGGCGCCCCACCCCGCCGGTGCGCGAGGCGATCCACAGATCGCCACCGTACTCGAAGACCACTTCGGTCCTGCTGATAGCGGGATTGCGGAAGAGAGAAGGCGCGTCTGAATCCGAAGGGGACTGGGAGAGCGCGGCCAGGGCGGCGGCGAGCAGAACACTGAGAAGGCGCATGGGGAACCTCTGAGGTAGAGAATAGCGCGCGGCTGGAACGCGGGCCATGGTCTTGCGCCTCGCCTCGGTTACAATGCACGAATGAAGAAGAACCCGGACGTCGAGGCCTACATCGCGGCCGCCCCCGCCGAACAGCGCCCCCGGCTGAACTTTCTGCGCCGGGCGGTCCGCAAGGCACTCCCGATCGCAACCGAGTCGTTCGAGTCCAACATGCCCGTTTACAAGGTCGGCGACACGTGGACCGCGGGATTCGCTTCGCGGAAAAAAGGGGTGATGTTCTACGCCATGGACTCCGGCCTGCTGGACCGGTTCGACGCGCGGCTGGGCAAGAACCGCTCCGGCAAGTCGTGCATCGAGATGACCGCCAACAAGCGCCTTTCGGAGAAAGACCTCGACGCGCTCGCTCTGGAGATTCTCGCGGAACTGGCGAAGCGCTAAACTTGGGGTTCCCCATGACCATCCTTTGCATCGCCAGCTATGAGAAGGGGCACGAGTTCCTGCGCGAATGCAAGCGCCAGGGCGCCCGCACGCTGTTGCTGACCTCGCTTTCACTCAAGGACGACAACGGGTTCCCGCGCGAGGCGTTGGACGACATCTTCTACATGCCGGATACCGACAAGAAGTGGAACACCGCCGACACCATCAAGGCGGTGAGCCACCTGGCGCGCACGGAGCAGATCGAACGGCTGGTGCCGCTCGACGACTTCGACCTGGAACTTGCGGCCACGCTCCGCGAACATCTGCGCCTTCCGGGCATGGGCGAAAGCACCACTCGCTACTTTCGCGACAAGCTGGCCAACCGCATGAAGGCCGCCGGGGCGGGCATCGCCGTCCCGGACTTCATTCACGTGTTGAATCACGCCCGGGTGAACGATTTTATGGACCGCGTAGCGCCGCCCTGGGTGCTGAAGCCGAGGCTGATGGCGGGCGCGATCGGCATCAAGAAGGTCCACAACCGCGACCACTTCTGGGAGATCGCCAACGGCTTGGGCGACGAACAGTCGTATTACGTCCTCGAGCAGTTCATCCCGGGCGACGTGCTGCACGTGGATTCGATCGTTTACGAGCGCGAGGTGCTGTTCGCCATCGCGAGCAAGTACGGCAAGCCGCCGATGCAGGTCTCGCACGAAGGCGACGTGTTCACAACGGCGATTCTCGAGCACGGCACGGAGTTGGAAGGCACGCTGCTCGAGTTCAACGCGCGCGTGCTGGCGGCGATGGGGCTGGTGCGCGGCGTGTCGCATACCGAGTACATTCGCGCGCACGACGGCGGCAAGCTGTATTTCCTGGAGACCGCGGCTCGCGTGGGCGGTGCGCACATCGCCGACCTGGTGGAAGCGGCGAGCGGCCTGAACTTGTGGGCCGAGTGGGCCAAGATCGAGTTGGCGGGCGGCGCGGCCCCGTATCGGGTTGCGCCCACGCGGTCGGAATACGCCGCGCTCCTGGTTTCGTTGGCGAGACAGGAGTGGCCCGACATGTCGAACTACAACGACCCTGAAATCTGCTGGCGCATGCAGAAGAAGCACCACGCCGGTTTCATCGTGAAATCGCCAAGCCTGGCGCGCGTGGACCAGCTTCTGGCCCAATACGCCGAACGCGTCCGCCAGGACTTCTGGGCGTATCTGCCGCCGAAGGAGCGGCCATCCGACTGACATGAGACTGCTCGCAGCCACCTTACTCGCGCTGTCGCTGGCCTCGGCGCAGCCGCCGGGCCCCACGCACGGCCAGCGTCCGCAGCGGCTGATCGTGCGCAACGCGATGATCGTCGAAGGCGTGGGCACGCCCGCTTCCGGGCCGCGCGACATTGTGATCGAGGGCAATCGGATCGTACGCATCGTGCCATCGCGCGCGAAGTCCCCGGCGGAAGGCGTGGAGATCGACGCCGCCGGAAAGTACGTTCTGCCCGGGCTGATCAACATGCACGGCCACGTGCAGGACGAGCGGGCCGGCAGACCGATGGACGTCAACTACTGTTTGAAGCTGTGGCTGGCGTGCGGCATCACCACCAGCCGCGACGTCGGAAGCAGCTTTGAGAAGTCCAAGGCGCTGCGGGAGCGCAGCGCCAAGGGCGAGATCGCCGCGCCGCGCCTGTTTCTCTACCCGTTCTTCGGCGCCGCGAATCCGGAGGCGGCGCGCAAGCGCGTGCAGGAGTTCCATGCCGGCGGCGCGGACGGGCTGAAGTTTCTGGGCACCTATCGCGACGTGATTGAGGCCGCCTACGACGAGGCCAAGAAACTCGGACTCCGGCGCGCTCATCACGTGGGCGTTGAAGAAACGAACGCCTGGGACGACATCCGGTTGGGCACCACTACGATTGAGCATTGGTACGGCGTTCCGGACGCCGCTTTGGAAAACGGTGTCCAGGGCTTTCCGCCTTCGTACAACTATCAGAACGAGCTCGACCGCTTCCGCTACGCCGGGCGCCTGTGGCGCGAAGCGAATCCGGAGCGGCTGGGCAAAGTTCTACAGGCCATGGTGGACAACAACGTCGGCTGGGACCCCACGCTCTCCATCTACGTCGCTAGCCGCGACCTGCAGCGCGCGCAGACCGTACCCTGGTACAAGGACTACCTGCACCCCTCGCTCGAAGCGTTTTTTCAGCCGAACCTGGAGAACCACGGTTCGTACTTCACCGAGTGGACCTCCACCGACGAAGCGTTCTGGAAAGAGAACTACCGCATCTGGATGGCCGCGGTACGGGACTTCGCGCGGCGCGGCGGGCTGGTGACCACGGGCGAGGACGCCGGCTTCATCTGGCAGGTGTATGGCTTCGGCCTGCTGCAGGAACTCGAACTGCACCAGGAGGCCGGATTCCCGACGCTCAAGGTGATTCAACACGCAACCTACAACGGGGCCAAGGCGCTGGGCAAGGAGACCGAGTTGGGCCGGGTCCGCGCGGGTTGGACCGCGGACCTGATCGTCGTCAACGGCAACCCGCTGGAGGATCTGCGCGTCCTCTATCCGCGAGGGATTTTGCCCGGCCGCCAGAACGGCATTGAGTGGACGATCAAAGACGGCATCCCGTACCATGTGCCGGTGCTGCTGGAAGACCTGCGGGGTATCGTGACGAAGGCGCGCGCGGCGCGTCCAAACGCCAAGTGACCTCGTTCGAGTGGAGTCCCCGTACGCGCGTCGTTTTCGGCGCGGGCTCGTTTGAGCAACTGGGCGATCTGGCGCGTTCGCTCGCCTTTCGCCGGGTGCTGCTGGTATCCGACGCCGGGGTGGCCGCCATAGGTCTGGTGGCGCGCGCCGCGCGGCTTCTGGAAACAGCGGGCATCGCGGTGTTTCCGTTTCACGGCTTCGGCGAGAATCCCGACTCGGCGATGGCCGAGACGGGCCGCCAGTTCGCCGCGCCGCTGGACGTGGATTCGGTGATCGGCCTGGGCGGCGGGTCGTCGCTGGACTGCGCCAAGGCGATCAACTTTCTGTTGACCAATGGCGGAACGATGCGCGACTACCGCGGGTACGGCAAGGCGCGGCGCCCGCTGTTGCCGATGATCAGCGTAACCACCACCGCCGGAACCGGCAGCGAAGCGCAAAGTTACGCCGTGGTCTCCGAGGCGGAAACGCACGTGAAGATGGCGTGCGGCGACCCGAGCGCCGCGGTGCGGATTGCGATTCTCGATCCGCGATTGCCGGCGACCGCGCCCCGCACTGTGCGGGCGAACGCCGGCTTCGACGCGATTGCGCACGCCGTGGAAACGCTGGTGACGTTGAAGCGCACGCCGTTCTCCGAGCTGTTCTCCCGCGAAGCGTGGCGGCTGCTTTCGGCCCACTACGCGCGGGTGCTGGAGGCGCCGGAAGACATCGAAGCGCAGGCCGCGATGCAGCTCGGCGCGCATCTGGCGGGTGCGGCGATCGAGGCTTCGATGCTCGGCGCGACACATGCCTGCGCGAATCCGTTGACCGCGCGCTATGGGGTGACGCACGGCATCGCGCTGGCGGTGCTGTTGCCTCATGTGGTGCGATGGAATGAGAGCGTGGCGGGGGACCTGTACCGGTCGCTCGAAGGGGATCTCGCCGGGCGATTGGACGGGCTGGCGCGGGCCGGCGGATTCCCCGCGACGCTGCGCGAACTCGGCGTGCCGCAGGCATCGCTGCCACAACTCGCGACCGACGCGGCGCAGCAGTGGACCGGGCAGTTCAACCCGCGTTCCTTCGACGCCGCCGGCGCTTTGGAGATCTACCGATGCGCGTTCTAGCCTTCTTTCTCACCGCGGCCCTTGCCTCGGCGCAAAGCTGGCCGCAGTTTCGCAACGATCCGGCGCTGACCGGAGTCACCGCCGCCACGCTGCCCGCAGAGCCCAGGCTGCTCTGGTCCATCGAGGCGGGAGAAATCATCGAGTCGTCGGCGGCGATCGCCGAAGGCGCGGTGTACGTGGGCACGGGTTCGTCGGAGTTGCTCGCGATCGACCTCGCGTCGGGCAAGATCCGCTGGCGCTATAAGACGAAGGAGCCGATCGGCGAATCGTCGCCCGCCGTGGCCGGAGGCGCGGTGTACGTCGCGGACCTCAACGGCACGCTACACGCGGTGAGCGCCAAGGACGGAAAGGGGCTTTGGACGTTTCCGCTGGGCTCGGAAGTGAAGTCGTCGCCGGTGATCGTGGACGGCAAAGTGATCATCGGGTCGTACGACGGACATCTCTACGCCGTGAACGCCGCCAAGGGCGAACTGGCGTGGCGATTCAAGACCAACGGGCCGGTGCACGCCACTGCCGCGGTGATCAACGGCGTGGCGTACATTTCCGGCTGCGACGGAACATTTCGTGGCATTCGCGTTTCGGACGGCAAAGAGGCGGCCGAGCTCCGGATCGGCTCCTACATGGGCTCATCGCCCGTGATGGCGGGCATCGGGGCCTATTTCGGCACCTACGACAACCAGGTGATCGGGCTGGATTTGAAGGCGAAGAAGATCGCCTGGCGCTATGAGCATCCGCAGCG
>DALYJJ010000179.1:6493-10861 GCA_031969915.1 Bryobacteraceae bacterium
CCGCCGCTTACGCGAACGGCAAGGTTCTCATCGGCGGGCGCGACAAGATGGTGCACTGCCTGGATGGCCAGACGGGAAAGGCGCTGTGGACCTACATGACCCGCGCGCGCGTCGATTCCTCGCCCGCCGTGGCCGGCGGCCGCGTGTGGTTCGGCTCGAACGATGGGCGCTTGTACGCGGTGCAGCTTGCCGACGGGAAGAAGGTGTGGGAGTTCGACGCCGGCGGGCCGATCTCGGCGAGCCCGGCGATCGGGGAGGGGCGGCTGGTGATCGGGACGCAGGACGGCAAGCTCTACTGTTTCGGGAGTTGAAGACTGGCCGGCCGATCAGTCCTTCTTCGGATACACCATCGGCTTGTTCTTCTTCCGATACTCCTCCAGCCCGCAGGAGCCCAACGTCTTGTAGCCGGCCTTACTCAGGATTTCCGCGGCACGCGCGGAACGGATTCCCTTCGTTCAAATGGTGACGATGAGCTTATCCTTGGGGATCTCGCCCATGCGCCGCTCCAGTTGTGTGATCGGGATGTTCACGTAGCCTTTCACGCTGCCCAGCTTGGCGATCTCTTCCGGGTCGCGCACGTCGAGGAAGTAGACTTCCTTGCGCTCCAGCAGTTGCGCCAGTTCGTCGGCGCTGATCTCCTTGGCCGCCTTTTGCTGCGCGCAGGCGGAGGAGAGTAGGGTGAGGGCGATGAGCCACGCTCGCATAGATCCCAGTATACGAGGCTCAGCGGAAGTAGCGCGCCAGGGTCCGCTGCGATGGCGCGGCGGTGACCGACGAAACCAACCACATCAAGAGAGCCGAGACCAACGTGACCGGCACGACGGGCATGAAGCCGCCCAGCACGCCGGTGCCGCCGGCAGTGCGGGTGAGCATATCGACGCCGAAGGCGCGCCAGACCACCACCGGCGGACCCGGCGTGGGAGCGGGCACCAGGGCTTGAAAGGCAGCCACGGCCGCCACCGCGAGCGGCGTCCACAGAACCACCGCGAGCGCGCCCCACTTGGTGCTCCGTTTCCAGAAGAGCGCGGCCACCAGAAGCGGCGAGAGCGCCGAGTATCCGGTAAAGCCGTACTGCACGGCGGTATCGAAGATCCGCTGGGGGGCGTTGAGCGCGGCGGCATAGGCCAGCACCGTAAACGCGACCACGAACACGCGGCCGGTCAGGATCTGCACGCCTTCGCCGAATCGCGCCTTTCCGCCGTAGTAGGCGAATACGTCCTCAGTGAACATAGTGGAGAGGGCGAGGATCTGCGAATCGCTGGCCATCACGGCCGCCATGATACCCGCGCCCAGCAGGCCGGCCAGCCACAATGGGGCGTACTGGTTCAGGAGCAGCAGCAGGACGTCGTCGCCCGCGGCCCGGGCTCTCAGCTCATCGCGCGCGGCGGGCTCCATCTTCGCGCCCTCCACGGCGAGCGTACGGCGCGCCTCGATCTTCGCCTGGATCTGCGGCACGCCGCTCGCGCCGTTCGCGGTTACGCCCAGGAACACGGCGGGAAGCCAGATGGCCAGCATGCAAAGCGGATACAAAATGACGGTCTTCTTGAACGCCGCCATCTTGCGGGCGGTCAGACAGAAGATGGCGATGTGCGGGAAGGCGATGCTCGACAGGGGGATGAACGTGTAGCTGAAGAAGTAGAGGGGCGAAACACGCTCCCGCGTGAGGAGCGGCGCCAGGGACGGCGACTCGAGCATGGCGTTCACGGTCTTGCCGAAGCCGCCCATGCCGGCGCCGATCACGCCGAGGGCGACCGCGCCGAAACAAAGGAACAGCGTGGTCTGCAGCGTGTTCACCCACGCAGTGCCTCGCATGCCGCCGAAGAACACGTAGCTCATCACCACCAGCGCCACCACCGCGCCACCCGCCCAGAACGGGACGGCGCCGCCGCTGATGGTCTCCAGCGTGGCGCCGCCGCCCATCACGCCAATGACAATGTAGGGGAACAGCAGCGCTGCCTGGATGACAAAGATCGCGGTGCCGATATGGCCGCACTCCCAGCGGTCACGAAAGATCTGCACGGGGGTGATGAAACCGTATTTCTTCCCCAGCGCCCACAGGCGAGTGCCGATCAGGAACAGGGTGAGCGGGATGATCAGCGCCGAAGACGAAGCCATCAGGCCGAAGGTGACGATGCCGTTGCCGAAAGCGTGCCCAGAGGAGCCGAGGATGGCGAAGGCGGTCATGTTCGTGCCGAATAGCGACAGCAGAAACACGTAGGGCCCCAGCGAGCGGCTGGCCAGGAAATAGTCTTCCGCCCGCCCGGAGGCCCGCCGGAAGGCGAAGACCCCGATGTAAACCACCACCGCCAGGTAGACAAAAACGACGGCGGCCGGGATCAAGTGCGGTCCTCCGCCCGCGCGCCGCTAACGTTTCGCTCCCGGGTAACGTCTTCCTCTAAATGACCGGGCCATGCGAGGCGAACCAGCAGCCACAGCAGCGCCGAGGCCGCCAGGCAATAACAGGCGTGGTAGAAGAGACCAATCGGAAGGAAGCCGAATGCCAGCGGGCGCGCGGAACGCCAGAACCAGGTGTCCTGATGAAGCACGTAGAGCAGCGCCACGGCGAGGATGAGAACGAGGCGAGTCATAGGGGCGGCAGTCTGCCCGTACTATCGCACGGCGGGAAGGCGCGCCGCACGCCTCTGTTAAACTCAAAGAAGATTCCAGCCTCGGGAGGCTTTGCCGATTTGATTCCATCGCCACGGACCGCAGTGTTCCTGGTGTGCCTGCTGGCGCTGGTTCCGGCGTGCACCGGCCAGACCTCGGCCACCATCGCGGGATTGATCGAAGACGAAAGCGGCGGCGCGCTGAAGGGCGCGACGGTGACCGTGCGCCGGACGGAGACCGGGTTGCTGCGCCTGACCGAGACCGACGCAGGGGGCCGATTCGTGGTCCCAAGCCTGAACCCGGGCCGGTACCAGGTGCGTGTGGAACGGGCCGGATTCCGCCCATTTCTGCAGAGCGATCTCGACATCTCGGTGGGCGAGACCCTGGCTCTGAGCATCACCTTGCGGGTGGGACCGGTGGAGGAAGCGATCACCGTGGTGGGCCGCCCACCGCAGATCAACACGACGAGTTCCGATCTGAGCTACCTGGTGGAGGGCGCAGAACTGCGGGACCTTCCGCTGAACGGGCGGAACTACACCGACCTCGCGTTCCTGCAGCCCGGCGTCATCGCCTATCCACACCGCGACGGCGGCAGCGTGGTGGCGGCGGGCGTGGGCATGACCGTGAACGGTCTGGACCCGCGCTCCAATGTGTATCTGCTCGACGGCACGCCCCAGAACAACTTCACCAACGGCCCGGCGGGCAGCGCCGCGGGGACGTCGCTGGGCATGGAAACGATCCGCGAGTTTCGCGTGGAAGTGAACAATTACAGCGCCGAGTTCGGGCGCAACGCGGGCGGGCAGATCAACGTGCTGACCAAGTCCGGCAGCAACGACTTCCACGGCAGCGTGTACCACTACCTGCGCAACGACAACTTCGACGCCCGGAATTTCTTCGACCAGCGCATCCCCGAGTTCAAGCGAAACCAGTTCGGGGGCGCGGCCGGCGGCCCGATTCGCAAAGACAAAACGTTTTTCTTCGCGGGCTACGAATCGCTGCGCGAGCGCCTGGGCCGCACCGTCAACACGATCGTTCCCGACCTGCAGGCGCGGCAGGGGATTCTGCCGGGCGTTGCTCCCATCGCAGTCGATCCCATCATCCGTCCCTATCTCGACGAATTCCCGCAGCCTAACGGGCCCAGCCTGGGCGGCGGCACCGCGGCGTACCTGTTCGGATTCAACCAGGCCATCGACCAGACGTTCGTGCAAGGCCGCTTGGATCACCGGTTCAACGCGAGCAACGATGTGTTCGCGCGCTACACCCTGGACGATGCCGACCAGCGCCTGCCCATGGACTTCCCGCAGTTCCCGCGGAATTTCATCTCGCAGAACCAGTTCGCCACAGTGGAGTGGAAACGGATTCTCGGTGCATCCACCTTCGCCACCTTTCGGGCGGGCTTCAGCCGCACACGCACCGGACAGAACGTGGAGGCGAACACCTCCCGGCCGCTGACTCCGTTCGTTCCGGGCCGTCCGTACCTGGGCAACATCGACATCACAGGCATTCCGCGCTTCGGCCCGCAGAGTTCGGCGAACCTGCGCCTCACCCAGAACATCTTCAATTTCGAGCCCCAGGCGACTCACATCCGCGGGCGGCACACCCTGAAGTTCGGCGGCCTCATCGAACGCTACCGCAACAACATGGTGAACCCGACGTTCAGCCTGGGCATCTACAATTTCGCTTCGCTGGCCGATTTCCTGCGCAACCGCCCGCTGCGCTTCGTGGGCCTGACACCGCAGGGCGCCTTCGACCGGTACTGGC
>DALYJJ010000180.1:0-10808 GCA_031969915.1 Bryobacteraceae bacterium
CGTTGAACCAGCCCCGCGCACCACCGCCGCCCGGCCCACCATCCGCATCTCCGGACTGGAAGACGGTCCGCGCGAGATCCCGCCCCAACGCTAAGCGCGCCCCAGCTTCGCCATCCCCTCCCATATAATCCCCGCATGCGTTCCGCTCTCGCTGTCCTCCTCGCGGCCGGCGCCGCCGCCGCCCAGCCGACTCCGCAAGAGCCTTGGGAGCGAATGATCGAATCGAAGCGCGCCGTCACGGAGTACCTGCAAAACCGGGCTCGCGAAATCACCGCCCGCGCCGCCGCCGAGATCGCGTCGCCCGCCGCCTGGGAACCGGTGCGCGCCCGCCGCCTCGAAGAGCTTCGCGACATGCTCGGCCTGCTCCCCTGGCCCGCTCGCACGCCCCTCAACGTCCGTGTTGCCGCCACGCTCGACAAGGGCTCCTATACCGTCGAGACCATCGCCTTTGAGAGCCTGCCGCGGATCTATGTCACGGCCGAACTCGCGCGGCGCGGTGCCCAAGGCGCGCGCGAAGCCCCTGCCCGCCATCGTCTACGTGTGCGGCCACGCCAACTCGCCCCAGGGGAACAAGACCCAGTACCAGCGCCACGGCATCTCGTTCGCGAAGAACGGCTATGCCGCGCTGATCCTCGACTCCATCCAGATCGCCGAGACCTTCGCGCTCCACCACGGCGTCCATTCGCAACAGATGCCCGATTGGTACGCGCGCGGCTACACGCCCGCGGGCGTCGAGGTCTGGAACGCCATCCGGGCCATCGACTATCTCGAGACGCGCCCCGAAATCGACCGGGACCGCATCGGCATGACGGGCCGCTCCGGCGGCGCCGCCATGACCTGGTTCACCGCCGCCGTCGAGCCCCGCATCCGCGTCGCGGTCCCCGTCATGGGCAACAGCACCTACGCCGCGAATCTCGAAGCCAACACCCAGCAGCACCACTGCGACTGCATGTTCTGCATCAACGTCTACCGGCACGACATGACCCACCAGGGCGCGCTCATCGCTCCGCGCCCGCTGCTCATGATGCACGGCGAGAAGGACGTGTTGTTCCCCGTGCCCGGCTACACCGCCTTCGAACAATCCATGGCCCGCCTGTACACCGGCTACGGCCACGCCGATCGCTTCCGCAATATCGTCGTCCCCACCGGCCACACCGATTCCGACTTCCTGCGCGAGCAGGCCATCCGCTGGTTCGACACGCACCTGATGGGTGTCTCCGAGCGCAAGCTCGACCTGGACTACAGCAACGCACCGCCCGAACAACTCGCCGTGTTCGGCGGGAACCCGCCCGCGGGCGCGCGGAACCACACCTTGCACGAAACCTTTACCGCCCGGCCGCCCTCGCCCCGGTACCAGAGCCCGGCGGCGTGGCAGACGCGCAGTGCGGCGCTCTCTGCGGCCATCGCCGGCCTTCTCGCGGCGCCCCCGGATCAGCCGCCCGTGCGAACCGATCTCTACAAGCCGAAGCCCGGCCCCGCGAAGGTTCCAGCGCTCCTCTACATTGCCGCCGATGGCGACGACCGCGAACTCCACCGCCAGTTGCTGGCCGGCGTGAACGGACGCAACAGCGCCGTGCGCATGGTGGTCTGGCCCCGCGGCGTGAATGAGGTTCCCTGGTCGAACATCTTCGCGCGCGACACGCTGCGCAACGCCATGCACGTTGGCGAGACCATTGACTCGCTCCGGCTCCACGATATCCGCGCCGCCTATCGCCGGCTGCGCGAGATGCCCGAAGTGGATCCCGCGCGCATCATGATCGCAGGCAGGGGTGTGTCCGGCGCGCTCGGCCTCTACGCCGCCATTCTTGAACCCTCGGTCTGGCAGGTGCTCTTACTCGATCCCCCCGTCTCCCACCGCCAGGGCCCGATCTTCCTGAATATCCTCCGCCACACCGATCTCCCCGAAGCCGCCGCCCTGCTCGCCCCGCGCCGGTTGATCTTCTTCGGACACATGCCCCCCGAGTACGAATACACACGGCACGTCTACGGCCTGCTCGGCAAGCCCGATCGCATCTCGCTCGCGATGAATATTGAGTACGTCCTCGAAGGCCGCTACGATCACGGAATGGCCTCCGGACGGTAAGGTCAAACGAACTTGTATTTGCCCGGTACCGGCAGCGGCGCGTCTTCCATCTTCAACTCGTAGTCGAAGGCCTTCGGCTGCAGGTCCTGCTTCGAGTTCATGATCATCTCCCAGGTGATCTCGATGCCCGAATACGCCGACTCCCGGCCCATGATGCAGGTCAGCGTGCTCTCCGCCACCTCGCGCCCATGGTTGATGTACGGCCCGTCGCCGGTAATGCTCTTCACCAGCGCCGCGTGCTCCAGTTCCTGCGGATTCGGCATCCCCGGCTGGCGCGGCGCCGCATAGAAATCCTTCCTGCCCTTCGATCCCACGATCGACTCGCCCACCTTCCGCGGCCCCACGCCGCGCGGATACTGGCGGCAGTGGCTGGTCAACCGCACCCCGTTGGCGTATTCGAAGTCGCACGCCATGTGGTCGTAAATGTTGCCGTACAGCTCCTCCCGAGGCCGCCAGATCGCGCCGCCCGAAGCCACCACCTTCACCGGATGCGTGCCCATCGCCCAGTTCACGAAGTCAATGTTGTGGAAGTGCTGTTCCACAATCTGGTCGCCGCAGATCCACACGAAGGAATACCAGTTGCGATGCTGCCACTCCATGTCGCCCCACTTCGTGTCCCGCGCCTGGGCATGGAACACCGGGCTGTCGACGATGTAGGAAGCGTACGTCGCCACGATCTCGCCGATCTCGCCCTTGCGTATCTGCTCCACCGCCTCCATGCGCCAGGGCGTGAACCGGTTCTGCGCCCCGGAAACCACGGTCAGCTTCTTCTGTTTCGCCGTTTCGTTGGCCGCCAGGAACCGCCGCACCCCGGCGGGGTCCGTGGCGATCGGTTTCTCGCAGAACACGTGCTTGCCCGCTTTCACCGCGGCCTCGAAATGTTCCGGCCGGTAGCCCGGAGGCGTGCACAGCATGACGATGTCCACATCGCTCGCCGCGATCTTCTTGAACGCGTCGAAGCCCGTGAACCGCATCTCCGGCGTCACCTTGATCCGATCCGCAACCGGCCCGTACCGCCGGTCTCGCTTCATTCGTTCCACGCTCTGCGTCAGCTTGTCTTCGAAGACATCGCCCATCGCCGCCAGTTCCACGTTCGGCGCCGCCGTCAACAGATCGATCGCCGCCTGCGAACCCCGCCCGCCGCAGCCCACCAGGCCCGCCTTCAGCTTCTCCTTCGCCGCGCCGCGCATGGTCTCAGGTTTCAGAATCGCGAAGGCGGCCGCCGCCCCCTGTAAGAACGTTCTCCGGCTGTCCATGGCCTTTCCTCCCTTACGAATTCAGATGCGTGTTGATGCGCTCGATCGCTTCGTCGATCTCCGCCGTGCTCTTGAATCCGATGGTCACCGCGTCCACCGTGCCCAGCTTCATCACGTATCGCAGCGAGGCGTCCCGCTGCGCCGGATCCTTGAACTGCCCCTCGCCGATCAACTTCATCCCGAGCACTCCGACGCCCGCCTTGCGCACCGTTTGGATGTGCGACACCACCTCCGGAACCACGCCCTTCTGATCGGTTTCGCTTTCCAGGTTGTCCATCCGCGTGCCGTCGTGATTGATGCGCATCAGGGCCACGTCCAGCCACTTGGTCATCGTGGGGAACTGCCGCAGCGGCAGCAGACCGTGCACACTCGCCCCATGCGAGAGGATCGTCTTCTTCGCCTTGGCGCCGGCGAAGGCGTCTTCCAGCGGCTTGAACCGCTCCGGCCAATCGTGCGTCCGCACACAGTGCAGCAGCAGGATGTCGAAATACTCGGAGTTCAGCTCGCGCCGGAACCGGTCGATGGTCTCCTGCGGCGGCGCCGTCTCGCGCAGACGGTACTTGGTCATCAGTTTGTAGGTGTCGCGAGGCACGCCCCTCAAAGCCTCCGCCAGCATCTCGTGCATTTCGTTATAGGCGTCGGCCGATTCGAAGAACCGGATCCCGCGGTCATAGGCATGCCGCACCAGCTTCGTGAACTCCTTCTGCCCGAGTTCGCGCTGCACTCGGCCGCCGAAGGTCCCGGTGCCGAAGGCGAGCCGCGTCACCTTCACGCCCGAGTTGCCCAGCGTCACCCAGTCCGTCGCAGACCGCTTGGTCTGCGCCGAAACCAGTCCCACCCCCGCGCCGCCTCCCACCACCGTGGCCGCGCCCGCCGCCCCGGCCAGTCTCAGGAAATCCCGTCTGCTTCTGCAAGCCATCGTCCGATGCGCCTCCCGCGCCGCCTACGCTATCATAACCGCCGTTCCGATTCGATCAGAGAGTATGCTGCCGGACGAAGGCGAGGACCGGGTCGTTGAAGTGCTTGTGGGCTTTCAATTCCTCGGGAGGAGGCGCGATGTCCGGCGCTTGCAGGGGAACGGGATTGATGAAGTCCAGACCCTTCGTTTCGAGCGCGTATCGCCATTCCCGGCCCACCCACTCCGAATGGGCGGCGTGGCTGCACCAGAACAGATAGAAGACCTCGGAGCTGGCGATCGCCGCGGCGATTCGCTCCTGCCAGTCCTCGTTTGAGCGCAGGCTCATGACGTCCACAAAAACGTCGAGTGACGGGGCGATCTTCTGCATACCGCGCACCGTCATCAGCACAGCGTCGCGGTCCTCGCTCGCGTAGGACGCAAAGGCGGTACGGTAGGCGGTGAGCCGCGCCGGGATCGTGTCGCGGTGCCGCCGGGCGCGGCCGATCGTCAGCACGAAATCCAGGCGCGCGATCTCGAAACCCCCGGCGCCGATCGCGCAGGAGGCCCGCCGCGTGCCTTCCTCGGCGTCGCCCGGGACGGAGAGGACGAAGTTCGCGTTGCCCGCGTCGCCCGTCCAGACTAGACGGTGCGTTGGTTTGGCGATGTGGATTCGCTCCGCGCTCAGGGTGAGGGTGAGGACCGTGCCCCGCGCGACGGGCGCCGGACCGGCCGAACGAAACAACATGCGGTGCAACGCATGGATGCCCAAAGCCGCCATCGCCTTCGCGACGATCAGCGGTTCGTGTTCCGCGAGATGGACCCAGACGATGAGTTCGGAGTCCCGGCCGGGCGCGAGCGGCGTGTGCGTGGTGACGGAGAAGTGGACGTTGTCCGTGCGTAACGCCGCGGGTGCCGTCTCGCGCGGCAAGGCGGGCCGGAACCGGGCGAGCAGACGCCCCGCCGCGGCGAGCAGCGAGACCAGGGAAAACGCTCTGGAGAGCAGCAAGGGCCTGGCTTGGTACGCAGGTTCGCCGGTGGAGCGGGGAACCGGGTGCGCGCCGGTCGGGGAATCCCAATTCGGGGCCGCGGAGGCCGCCGGTTGATCGGCCTCATACCGGGCCGCCGGTTCCGATAGAACGGGGGCGGGCGGCCCGGGGGACGGCCGCGGGACCGCTGTATCCGGCGGCCGGAGCGCGCGCACGAGCTGGTCCACCGCCTCCTCGTAACCGCCTTCGCCGCCGAACCGGATCACGGTGGAAGCTATCAGCGACACGGGCGGGTAGGCGGCGCCGTAAAGAAGAGTGAACACCGGCTGGCCCGTAATCTGCGCTTGTGCAACATCGTTCTCAACCCGCGCCGAACCCGCCGCCGCGCGCGAATAGACCACCAGCAGTTGGACGTCGTCCCTCAACAGCGTGGCGGAAATCGGAATGCCCTGTGCCTGCAGGCTGGCCTCCAGCCGCCGCGCGAATGCGGCGTCACGCTCGGCGTATGTCAAATAAACTCCGCGCGCCGCGGGGGCCATGGTGTGACATTGTAATCCTCCACCGCACCGAAGGGCGGCCCGCGGTCTGCTGTTTCCCGCCTGCCCTCGTGATCCGCCCGGAGTGCGATAGGATCGCATCGGTATGCGCTACCTCGCGGTCTTTTTCTCCTTTGCTCTTTCGCTCTCCGCCCAGGCGCCTCTTTCCACCGTGCTCTACGGCGCCTCGTACTATCCCGAGTACATGCCCTACGAGCGCCTCGATCGCGACGTCGATCTGATGAAGAAGGCCGGCATCTCGGTGGTTCGCATGGGCGAGTCCACCTGGTCCAGTTGGGAGCCGCGCGACGGCCAGTTCGAGTTCGCCTGGATGGATCGCGCTCTCGACAAACTCCACGCCGCGGGCATCAAGGTGATCATGGGCACGCCCACCTACTCCATCCCGCCCTGGCTCTATCGCAAATACCCCGACATCCTGGTCACGCGCTTCACCAGCGCTCCGCCGCTCGGCGATCCGTACCATCCCACCTACCGCGGCTCCACCACGCCCGGCGCCTACGGGCCGCGCCAGAACATGGATCTCACCCACCCCGAATACCGGCGCCACGCCGAACGCGTGATTCGCTCCGTCGTCGGCCACACCGCGAAGCACCCCGCCGTGATCGGCTTTCAGGTGGACAACGAAACCGGCCCCAACGGCCTCACTTCCCCGCGCATCCACCGCCTGTTCGTCGACCGTTTAAAAGAGAAATACGGCACACCGCAGACGCTCAATAAGTTGTGGGGCTTCGTCTATTGGGGACAACTGGTGGACAACTGGGACGAGTTTCCGAACAGTGAAGGCATCCTCAACCCGGGCTACAAACTGGAATGGGAGCGCTTCCAGCAGTGGATCGTCACCGATTTCCTCTCCTGGCAGGCCCGAATCGTCCGCGAACTGAAGCGCCCGGACCAATGGGTGACCCACAACTTCGTCGGCGGCATTCGCACCAATCTCGATCAATGGGCCATCGCGAAGCCGCTCGACGTGGTCGGCGTGAATCCCTATCACGCCACCCAGGACCGCCTCGACGCCCGCGCCATCTGGCTCTCCGGCGACCTCGCCCGTTCGATCAAGGGAACCAACTACCTGATCACCGAGACCAACGCGCAATCCATCGGCTGGGATTCACGGACTCAATACCCGCCCTACCCGGGCCAACTGCGCCTGGCGGCGCTCGCTCATGTCGCGGCCGGCGCAAACCTCATCGCCTACTGGCACTGGCACTCCCTTCACTACGGCCAGGAGACGTACTGGCGCGGTGTGCTCTCGCATGATCTGGAGCCGAACCGTGTCTATGAGGAGGTCTCGCGGATCGGCGCGGAGTTGCGCCGCCTTGGACCGGTGCTGGCCAATGCCACCAAGCTGAACCGGGTTGCGATTCTCTATTCGAGCGATTCCTACCACGCCCTGCGCGCGATGCCCGTCGGCGACCGCGTCGATCACATGTCGGTGCTCGATCAGATGTACGGCGCGCTCTACGATCTCAACATTGAACCCGACTTCGTCACGCCCGAGCACGGCGACTGGGGCCGCTATCCCGTCCTTCTCGTGCCGCCGCTCTACGCCGCCTCCGACGCCACGCTGAAGAAACTCGCCGAATACGTCCGCGCCGGCGGACACGCCGTCGTCTCCTTCAAGAGCGGCTTTGCGAACGAGCATTCCACCGTCCGTTGGGAGATGGCGCCCGGTCCGCTCCGCGCCGCCGCCGGTTTCCGGTATCAGGAGTTCACCAGCCTGCCGCGCGCAGTGCCGCTGACCCCCGACCCCTTCGCCGCCGGCCCGGAAAACACGGGCTCGGTGTGGGCCGAGTTCCTGATTCCCGAAACCGCGCAAGTGCTCGCCTCCTACGATCATCCGGTCTGGAAGTTCCCCGCCATCACGCGGAACGCGTTCGGCAAGGGGACCTTGACCTATGAAGGAACCAACGTCAGCGCGGCCCTGCAGCGAGCGGTCATCGCGGACGCGCTCAAGCGCGCCGGCCTCACGGGCCCCGATCAACCGCTGCCCCCGGCCGTGAAGGTGCGTCATGCCCGAAGCGCCGCCGGGCGAGCATTGCATTACTACCTGAACTTCTCCCCTGAGCCGCAAACGTTCGTCTACCCGTACGGCGACGGCCGCGACCTGACCTCGGGGAGCCCCGCCCCCAAGGCCTCCAGGCTCTCCCTCCCGCCGTGGGGTGCGGCCGTGATCGAGGAGGCGCGTCCGTAAGGCGGGATGAAGGCCGCGCTGGAGACTTCGACGTGATCGCGTCACTGCCGCCCTACCGCCCAGCGGTCGTCTCGCCCGCCCGGCGCATACGCCAGCCGGTTCAGCGCATCGTAGCGAAACCGCTGCCTGTCCCCAGCCACGGCGCCCTAAAACTGCTTGAATGCGGCTGAGACGGTTGACACTCGGACAGAACTGTCCGAGACTGGAGTGGTGCGGGGCGCGGAGTTCGAGCGGAGAGTCCGGAAGCTGGCACGAAACCGGAAGGTCACCTGCCAGTTCGTTGCCGACAAGGGAAAGGGAAGCCACGGCCGCCTCTACCTCGGCGACGAGTTCACAACGCTCAAGGATCGCAAGAAGGAGATTGGCCGCGACCTGCTGGCCAAGATGTGCGCCGATCTGAAGATCGATCCGCACGAGCTGTAGGAGGCGAACGCATGTCAATGTTTAGCTATCCCGCGAAGTTCACGGCCGGCAGTGACGGCCGCCTGTTGGTTGAGTTTGTCGATCTGCCTCGTGTAGCGACCGACGGCAAGGACGAGCGTGAGGCCATGGAAGAAGCCATGGATGCTCTCGGCTCCGATCTCTCCATCCGCCTGTCCCGCCGGGAGGAGATCCCCACGCCCTCACCGGCGAAGCGCGGCCAGCGCCAGGTGCCCGTGCCGCTCTGGCTGGCGCCGAAGCTCGCGCTCTACCTGGCCATGCGCGACCAGCGCGTCAACAACTCCGAACTCGCCCGCCGCTTGGGGCTGCACGAGCGGGTGGTCCGCCGCATGCTCGATCCCGAACACGCTACGAAGGCGGAGAAGATCCAGGCCGCCCTCGCCGTCCTGGGCAAACAGATGACTGTTGAAGTCCGCGACGCCGCGTGAGTCCCCGAGTTGTCCAATGCCTACTTCCGCGGGCACACGCAGAAATCCGGCGGCGGCGAAGCGCGAGTCGAACGCAAACGCGTGGCGGATACGCTCGGCCCGCATGAACGCAAAGCTGGTGGCGTCCACGAAGCCAAAGTCATGGTCACGGTATCGGTCGAGGATCGCAAAGGCGCGCCGCTCCGGATCCCGGCTGACGAATATGCGCTCCAAGCGCCGCGTCTGGTCGACAGAATCCAGGAATCTCCGGCAGGCGCCATAGCCGCGTGTCACACCCAGCAGCGTGTATGTCTCGCCCACGAGGGTGCCGGCGGCCTCCCCGTGATGCGCATCTCCGACGACCTGAGCGGCAAACCACGCGCCGCCGTCAACAAACGCTCGCCGAGGCGTCATCGCGGGCGATTCCGCGCTCGTTCAGAGCCGGCCAGAATCCGATCGTGGCGGAACGAAGCGTCCGCCCGGCGGCTGCGACCAGCCTGACCGATGAGACCGAGCAGGGGTTCCTCCTCCGCCGCTTCACTCCGGAGCAGCAGATCGAGTGCATCCCCTTGCGACACGTCGTATCGAAGCCAGCTAGGCGCTGAACGGGAAGGCGCTTGCGCCGCCACGCACCCCAACGGGATGCCTTGGTCTTGCAGGTGTGACTCGATAGATCATTTCTGTGTACCCTGGAAACGGAAGTCGCCACATTGCGGAAGAAGGGCAAGCCATGAAGAAACTCATCGTTCGCACCGACGGATTCGAAGGCTTCCGGCGGCGCTCGCAGGAACGCGCCAAAAAGCTCGAACGCGGGGAATTCCTGGAACCGGCGAAAATTCTCACTTTTGAAAATGCGTTTCCGGCACTCACTCGCGGCAGGATCGCACTGTACCGGAAGGTGAAGGAGAAGAACATGAGCATCACCGCCCTCGCCGCCAGCCTCGACGGGAATGCCCGGTAGATCGTAGAAAGTAGCGACTCTCGCCCTCAGCCTTGTTAGGCTGAGAGCACATTTTCTTTCGCGAGAAAAAGGAGAGTCGCTATGAAGAAACCATATCAGATTGAATCGTACCGGGCCGTGAAGCGTCTGGAGGAACTGGCAGCGGAAGGGAACCCGGCGGTGCAGATGGTGCTGCCGATGGCCGAGGCGGTGGGCTGGCTGAAGCAGGGCGTGGGCGAGTTGATCCGTCAAGCCGGCCTGCAGCTGATCAGCCTGCTGATGGAAGAAGAAGTCCGCGGCTTGGTGGGCGAACGCAATCAACCGCAAGCCGATCGTAAGGCGAACCGCTGGGGACGCGAGCGCGGCTACTGCGTGGTGATGGGCCAGAAGGTGCCGATCGAGCGGCCCCGCGTGCGGAGCACCGAGGCTCGGGAAGTCCGGTTGGGGAGTTACGAACTGTTCCATCGCGGCGAGCCGTTAACGGAAACGGTGTGGGAGAAGTTGCTGCTGGGCCTGAGCACGCGCCGCTACGGTCAAGCGGTGCGCCAGTTCGCGGAAGCCTACGGGCTGGAGAAGAGCGCGATCAGCGAGCACTTCATTGAAGCCAGCCGCGCGAAGTTGAAGCAGTTGATGGAACGGCGTCTGGAGCAGATGAAGTTCTGTGCGCTGCTGATTGATGCCACGCCGTTCGAAGGCCAGCACATGGTAGTTGCGTTGGGCATCGGCCAGGACGGGCGAAAAACGATCTTGGGCCTGCGGCAAGGAGCCACGGAAAACGCCACCGTGGTGGGCGAGTTGCTGGAGGATCTGGCCGGACGCGGGTTCGATTTCACGGCGTCGCGATTGTATGTTCTGGATGGAGCCAAAGCGTTGTCGGCCGCGGTGAGAAACCATGCCGGAGCCTCCGCGGTGATTCAGCGCTGCCAGGTTCACAAGCGCCGGAACGTGCTGGATCACCTGAGTGAAGATCAGCAGCCATTGGTGGCGCAGAAGTGAGGGTGTAAAAGGATCTGTGTAAACGCTGATCGTCCTGGGATGCAAAATAGGAG
>DALYJJ010000181.1:0-10747 GCA_031969915.1 Bryobacteraceae bacterium
CTCACTGACCCGCTGCCCGGCGTGGAACGCCTGATCGCGCATCTCGCGAAGTCCGGGATGCCGGCGGTGCCGGTCGGGATCTCTGAGGCCGGGCGGTTCGTGATCCGCTTCGGGGATGCCGTGCCCGCGGAGGAGCTGGCCCGCGCGGCCGATGCCGCGCGCCACCTGATGGCGAAGATCGCCGCGTTGCTCTGACTAGCGCGATTCGCCGGTGAGGCGGCAGACGTGAGCGTCCAGCACCTGCCGCTCCTGCGCGGCGTAGGCGCGGTTGCGACGCGCCAGTTCCTCGAAGTCCACTTTGTGCGCGTCGAACTCGGGGCCGTCGACGCAGGCGAACTTCACCTGGTCTCCCACCGTGACGCGGCAGCCGCCGCACATGCCGGTGCCGTCGATCATCACCGGGTTCAAACTGGCGTAGGTCTTTACGCCCCACTCTTTGGTCAGCGCCGCGGAGAACTTCATCATCGGAATGGGCCCGATGACGTGGGCGGCATCGGGCTTGCCGGGCTGGGTGGGAAGCCAGGCTTTCATCAACTGCACAACGTTGCCATGGAAGCCAACGCTGCCGTCGTCGGTGGCCCATTGCACGTCGTCGCAGGCCTGGCGAAGTTCCTCGTCGAGGATGATCTGGGCTTGCCCGCGCGCTCCGCAGAGCGCGGTGACGTGGTTGCCGGAGGCGCGAAACGCCTTCGCCACGGGGAGCAGCTCGGCCACGCCGACGCCGCCGCCGGCGCAGAGTACGCGGCCGATCTTTTCGACGCTGGCCGGTTCTCCCAGCGGTCCGACGACGTCGGCGAGCGAATCGCCCGCGGCGAGCCCGGCGGTGATGCGCGTGGTTTTCCCGATCGCCTGCACGACGATGGTGATGGTACCCGCGGCGGCATCGCCGTCGACAAGAGTGAGCGGGATGCGCTCGCTGTCTTCGGTGGGCCGGATGATGAGAAACTGGCCGGCCTTCCAACGCCTGGCGATGCGCGGCGCCTCCACCACGAGCATGGCGATCTCAGGAGTGAGCATCCGTTTGGCCACTACGCGGTTCATGCGGTCACCTCCTCGCCGTGGCGGGCGCTCAACGCTTTGTCGATGGCCTCCGCCGCGGCCCTCCCATCCTTCATCGCCAGAATCACGGTGGAGCCGCCGCGCACCACGTCGCCGCCCGCGAAGACCATCGGCAGGCTCGTCTGTCCCGCGGTGTCGATCACGATCTTGCCGCGGTTGGTGATCAGTTGGGGCGTGGCCTTCTGCAGGGTCGGATTCGGGCTCTGCCCGATCGCCGCCACTACCGTGTCCACCTCCACCCGGTACTCCGATCCTTCGATCGGGACGGGCGAGGGCCGGCCGCTCGAATCCGGTTCGCCCAGCTTCATCCGGATGCACTCCATCTCCCGCACGTTGCCCTGATCGTCGCCGTACAGCGCCACCGGCGCGGCCAGAAACTCGAAGTGCACGCCCTCTTCCTCGGCGTGTTCGATCTCTTCCAGGCGCGCGCGCAGCTCGGCGCGCCCGCGGCGGAACAGGATCGTCGTCTCGCTTCCCATGCGCTTGGCCCACCGCGCGGCGTCCATCGCCGAGTTCCCGCCCCCGATCACCACCGTTCGCCGCCCGCACCGCACCGGCGTATCCGCCGTCGGAAACTGGTAGGCCTGCATCAGGTTGATGCGGGTGAGGAATTCGTTCGCCGTGTAGACGCCGGTCAGGTTCTCGCCGGGGATGTGCATCATGTGCGGCAGCCCCGCGCCCGTGCCCACGAAGATCGCCTCGTAGCCCTCTTCGAACAGCTCTTCCACCGTGGCCGTGCGCCCGACGATGAAGTCGGTTTCGAACACCACTCCCATGCGTTGCAGGCGCGCGATCTCTTCAAACAGGATCTCGCGCGGCAGGCGGAACGCCGGGATGCCGTAGGCCAGCACCCCGCCCAGCCGGTGCAGAGCTTCGAAGACCGTGACGCGGTAGTTCTTGCGGACCAGGTCGAACGCCGCGATCAGCGATGCCGGTCCGCTCCCCACCAGCGCCACCTTCGGCCCGGTGGGCGCCGGCCACGAGCCGTGCTCCGCTCCCTCGCGCCGCGCCCGGTTGTAATCCGCCGCGAAACGCTCCAGCGAGCCGATGGCCACCGGCTCCAGCTTCTTACCCAGCAAACACGCGTCTTCGCAGAACAACTCATGCTGGCACACCCGCCCGCACACGCCGGGGAAGGGGCTTTGCTCGCTGATCTTGTCGTAGGCGCCCCTGTAATCGCCCATCGCCATCCGGTAAATGAACGCCTTGATGTCGATGTGCAGCGGACAGGCGTTGACGCACTTCGGGTCTTTGCAATCCAGGCACCGCAGCGCCTCGGCGTGCGCCTGCGGCTCCGTGAAGCCCAGCGCCACCTCCTGCGCGGTCGTCGCCCGCAGGTCGGCGGGGAGCACGGGCAAGACCTGCCTCGGGGCCTTGGGCGTTCGTTTGATCACGGGCTGCTGCTGGCTCATAGGTGCGCGAAATCCCCCTGATACAGGGCCAATCCAGAGAGAAAGTGCACGTGAGTGGCCAGAGTTCGCACAACGAAACGGTACACTAAGCGTATGCCCGCCAAGATGCTTTCACCGGGGGACCGGGCCCCGGAGATCCGTCTGCCGGACCTCGAAGGGCAGCCACGGTCGCTTGCCGCGCTCTCCGGCGCCAAAGCCTCGCTCGTCGTCCTGTTCAAGATCGCTTGCCCCACCTGCCAGTTCACCCTCCCCTTTCTCGATCGGATGAAGGCCGGCGCGCTCGCCGTGGTGGGCATCTCTCAGGATGATCCGGAGTCGACGCGCGAATTCAACCAGGAGTTCGGCGTTTCCTTCCCAACCCTCATCGATGCCCCGGCCTACGCCGTGAGCGATGCCTTTCGCATCACGCACGTCCCTTCGCTCTTCGTCGTCGAGACCGACGGGAGGATCTCCTGGTCCGGTACCGGATGGTCGCGCCAAGCCATTGAGGAATTAGAGAAGAAGGCGGGTGTTCGGGTGGTCAGGGAGCGCGAGTTCGTGCCAGAATGGAAGTCGGGTTGAGGGTCGAAGAACTAAGCTCCCGTCGGGGGCTTTCCAGCATCTGGTCCACTGAGAGCCACAAAGAGCCACATGACTTCCAAGATCAACGAGATTCTCGGTTCGGCGGCTGCCATTGCCAAGGGCATGAGCATCACTTTCAAGGAAATGCTCAATCCCGCGATCACGGAGGATTACCCGGACGCGCCTCCCCAGTTCCAGGAGCGCTTCCGCGGCGTTCACGTCCTGCAGCGCGATGAGAACGGCATGGAGAAGTGCGTGGCCTGCTTTTTGTGCGCCGCGGCGTGTCCCACCGACTGCATCTATATCGAAGCGGCGGAGAACACGGACCAGGTTCGGATCAGCGGCGGCGAACGCTACGCCGAGGTGTACAACATCGATTACTCGCGCTGCATCTTCTGCGGGTACTGTGTGGAAGCCTGCCCCACCGACGCCATCACCCACGGGCACGGCTTCGAGATCGCGAGCTACAACACCTCCACCTTGATCTATCGCAAGGAACAGATGTTGACCGCGATTCCCGCCGGGGCCAAACCTCCGCTGGTCCAGTTGGAAACCGCGGGCGCCGGGCACTAGCGGCCTCCGTCCACACCGTGGCGAGCCCCTCGCGTTACACTGAGCCCTATGGCAATCCGGGCCGGGATCCTCGCGCTGTGCCTGTGTGGATCCGGCTTCGCACAGAGCGCCCCCTCGAAAATCTGGAGCGATGAGGCTCTGAAGGACTGGGCTACGCCCATTGCGGCGCTCGGCGTCCGTCCCGGCCACTTCAGCGAGCGCGAGTATTACGCCGTCCCGGCGGACAACTATCAGACCTATCCCGTCTACCACCCGGACCGCGAGCCCAAAGGCTATTGGGACTGGCTCCGGAAGCAGAAGCCGAAGCCTCTCGTCGATGCCTCCGCCCTCCGTTCCCGGCCCGATTGGATTCGGGCGGGCGAACGTGCTTTCCGCGAACTCGACGACGCGCTTTTCAGGTCCTCCGATCCCAGGCACATCGCCATGGCGCGGGACCCTGCGAACTTCAAAGGCGTTCACCTCACTTCGCAGGGCTATGTGCTCGATCGGATGTGGGTGGTCACCCCCGGCGGCATCGAGATCTCAAGCAGCGCCTGCCTCGGCTGCCATGCCAGGGTGGAAGCCGACGGCAGCTTCCAGCAGGCAGGTCCGGGCAACCTCTTTCCGCCCGGCATTGAGGACATCGGACCCAAAGGCACTTTGCTGCTGGAGTTGCTCTACGAAAGGCTATTTCCCGGCGACACGTTCCAGGTCGCCAACTGGCGCACGTTCACCACCCCCTGGGCGCCCGATCCGCGCGTCGAGAGCATCCGGCAGCGGAGCCGCGACGAAGTGAATCACCTCTTCAATTCCGGCGACACCACCGTGTTCGCCCGCTTCAACGGCAGCCCCTGGTATCAAACCAAGATCCCCGATCTGCACGTCCTCCGCTATAGCCGCTACATCGACGCCACGGGCACTCACCGCCTCCGCGGCCCGGAGGACGTCGCCCGCTACGCCGCCCTGGTCCTCTCCGCGGACTCGATGGAATTCGGCAAGCATCGCTTCCTGGCCAGCCATCAGCGAAAGGTGATCTATCGCGTCGCCGACGAAGTCCTTTCCGCCATCGGCCTCTACCTGATGTCGCTTGAGCCTCCGAAGAACCCCAATCCGGGTTCCCCTGCTCAGATCGCCGCCGGGCAGAAGATCTTCCACCGGGAGGGCTGCCTGAACTGCCACTCGGCCCCGAACTACACGAGCGGCAAACTGACGCCGGCGCTGGGCTACACACCGCCCGGCGACCATCCGGATCGGGACAACATCGCTCCCCTGACGGCGGGCACCGACCCTGGGCTCGCGCTCAAGACGCGCAAGGGGACGGGCTTCTACAAGATTCCCAGCCTGCGCGGCGTGTGGTATCGGCCGAGACTGCTGCACGACGGTTCCGTGGCCAGCCTGGAGGAGATGTTCCATCCGGCGAGGCTGCGCAGCGACCATGTTCGTGGTGGCTGGAAAGGTCCCGAGGGGACCTTGCGGGCGATTCCCGGCCACCCGTTCGGGCTGAGCCTGAAGGCGGGAGAGAAAGCTGCTCTGCTGGCCTTCCTGCGCAGCCTCTGATGGAGCGTGACGGAGCGTGACGGAGCGTGACGAGGCGTGACGGCGCGCTGGAGCCGCCCCGGGCCTCACTCACTCCCCTCGCGAATCCCCGCTCCTCAGCAACACCGGGATCGCCAACAGCGACAAAAGCGCCGCCAGCGCCGCCGCCGTGGCCGCCGATTGACTCAGCAACCAGCCGGCCGCAAGACTTCCCGCGAACCACGCGCCGCCGAACACGGCGTGGAAAATGCCGAACGCAGAAGCACGCCTTTCGGCGGGGACCATCGCCGCCACGGCCGCCTTCACGATCGACTCCTGCGCACCCAGCGCCGCACCCCACAGGATGACGCCGGCGACGACGCCCGTTCGGCCGCCCAGCAGCACCAGCGGCGCTCCGGCGGCGGCGAGGCCCGCGCCGGCGGCGAGAACTCGAAAACCATGCCGGTCGAAGAGGCGGCCGAAGAGCAGCGCGGCGGCGGCGTCGACGCCCATCGCCAGCGCGTAGAGAGCGGGGATCCAAGCCGGTTCGAAGAGCTGCGATTGCGAAAGCCGCCAGGCCACGATCGGGAAGTCGAGGAACCCGGCGGCCATCAGCGACGCCCCGGCCAGGTACAGCCAGAAGCGCCTTGGCAGGCCCTGTCCATCCAGGCTCTGAACCCGGATGGGCAGTCCGGGCGGCGCCGGGAATTCGCGCCGGGCGAGCAGCAGCAGCAGCAGCGCGCCGCCGGCGGGAATCGCGAGCCACAGGAAGCCCTCGCGCACGCCGCGCGAGGCCACCGCGGCGGCCACCAGCAGCGGCCCGGCGACCGCACCCACCTGGTCCATCGCCTCGTGGAGTCCGAAGCCCCAGCCGTGCCCGGTCTGCTCGGTGGCGCGCGACAGCATCGCATCCCGCGCGGGTGTCCGTAGCGCCTTGCCGGAACGTTCCAGGATCACCAGCGCGGCCGCCATTCGCCAATCGCCCGCGAACGCGAGCATCGGTACGGCCAGTAGATTCACGGCGTAGCCCAGGATGGTGAGAGCCCAGTAGGCCTTGGTGCGGTCGGCGAGCCAACCGGAACCCAGCCGCAAAGCGTGGCCGAGGAACTCGCCGCAGCCCGCGATCAGCGCCACCGCGGCGGGCCCCGCGCCCAGCAGAGCGAGGTAGGGACCGATCGCGCCGCGGGCGCCTTCATAGGTGATGTCGGCGAACAGACTCACTCCGCCGAGGAGAACGATGAAGCGGACCGCCGGGCTCACAGGAGCAACCGGGGCCGCTCGACCCGCCGGGCCAGGCGGGCCTCGCGGCGGCGCAGCGCTTCCGACCCGGTTTGCTCGAGCGCGGCGCGCGTCATCTCGAGCGCCATGGCGTGATTCTTCTCCCGGTGCTCGTAGTGCTTGGCCAACTCCTCAAGCGCCGCCGCGCGGAACGGGCTCCGCGCGGCGGCCAGTTCCGTCAGCACGGCCAGGGCGGCGTCGGGGCGCCCGCACTTACGTTCCAGCGCGGCCGTGTCCCACAGCGTCCGGAACAGCAGTTCGTCTTTCAAGCCGCTGTCCATAGCCCGCCGCAGCAGTTCCAGGGCCTCTTCGTACTTCTCCTGCCGCCGCAGCCAGCGGGCCAGGCCAACCATCTCCGCGCCATGGCCCGGTTCGCGGAAGACCGCGGGGACGATCTTCGTCAGACACGCCAGGGTCAGGATGTCGCTGGCGTTGTGGTGGATCACCGGCGCGAGGGTCTCCGCCTCGCGCGTCCGCAGGAAGTCGAAATAGAGGAAGGGGATCATCTCGCCGGGCACGTCGCCCTGGCGCTCGACGCCCAGCACCTGGGTTTCCAGTTCCACCAGCCGGCAGGAATCGAAGCGCAGCTTCCACAGCCGGCGCGCGGCGTAGAGCAGGTCCAGGTGGGGGAGCCGTTCGAACGGCGGCGCGGCTCGCTGCAACCGGTAGCGCGTTTCGAGCAGCGGTTGATCGTAGATCTTGCCGTTGTAAGTGACCAGGACCTCGAACTGCGAAAGATGGCGATCCAGAGCGTGCAGCAGGCTCGGCTCCTCGCCGTAGTCGCGCATAAAGAACTGGCGGACCCGAAAGCCGTCCTCGCACACCTGGCCCACGCCCACCAGAAACGCACACGTGCCCGTGCCGCCCGCCAACCCCGTGGTCTCGGTGTCGAGGAAGGCGAGTTTCTCCGGCGGTGCGGCCGGGACGGGCGCGCCCGTCAGGTCATCCAGCGCCGCCGCCCCGATCTCTTCCAGTTCGTGGATGGAAACCGAACCGTGGCGCTTGTGGCGTTCGTACAGCCGCTCGATTTCGAAGTGGCGGCCCAAGGGCGTTTCCACTTCGCGCCCGCCTGGCCACGCCTCGCCGGGCTCCAGCCGGACGGGGCGGCGATCCGGTGCGGGCCGCGGCGGCCCGGCATACTTACGGTTGATCCGCGCCATCCGCTTTCGAAGTTGGTCGAGTTGGGCCTGCCAGTCGGCGTGCATGCGAACCGCTTCGCTGTTTCTTTGCCATCTTAGCGGGCTCAGGCCAGCGGTTCAAGTCGAGGCTGCCGGACGATAAGCCGGTTTCTGTCTCCCCGGCACGCCGGGGCGGCGGTCATTCCTCTAGACCGGGCATTGCTGCCCGGCTCAAGCGACCTACCCGGAAGTCGAACGGGACGGGCCGTCCCTCCTCCCCTATTTGGTCTTGCTCCGCGTGGGGTTTGCCCTGCCGGCGCGGATTGCTCCGGCCGCGGTGCGCTCTTACCGCACCTTTTCACCCTTACCCCGAGCGATCGCTCGCCCGTGGCGGTACGTTTTCTGTGGCACTTTCCGTAAAGCCCGCTTGTGAGCGAACCCTCCCGGCCGTTAGCCGGCACGCTGCCCTGTGGAGACCGGACTTTCCTCCCGCGCCTGCCGTGCGGCAAGCCGGGCGACCGCCTGTCCGGCAGCCTCTCTAAAAAGTATTGCACTGATGCCGAAGTTTGACACGGTTTTCAGCCAACCGGCGTCTCCCAAGGGCGGTGTTATGCTGGCAACAGCCATCGTTTCGGGGGTGGTTTCGATGATGGCCGTATGAGGCCGGAGATGAGAGGAGAAAAACGTCATGTATACGTTGAGAATGATTCGGGTCCTGGTTCTCTCCCTTTCGCTGGCGGCACTTCTTGGCGCGCAGGGGCTCAACACTGCGGCGAAACCGGATGATTGGGAAGAGATTAATTTCGAGTTCAATTCCTCGGTGCTCACCGACGGGTATCCGAGCCTGTTGCGGCTGGGCGAGTTGCTGCAGAAGAACCCGGCTTTTCGCGTCCGCGTGGAAGGGCACGCAGATTGGATCGGCAACAACGGGTATAACGACCGTTTGGGGATGTCGAGAGCCAACGCGGTCCGGGACTTTTTGCTCAAGTACGGCGCGCAGCCGGGCCAGGTGACCGCCGCCACGCGCGGTGAGGAGCAGCCGAAGTACGGCGATGGACGGGGCGGAAGCGAGTCCGCCAAGCTGCAGCGCTGGATGAACCGGCGGGTGACGATGACCGTCACCGACGGACAAGGCCGCACGGTGGGCTCGGGCGGCGTCGGCGACGCCGTGCGCAGCCTGGGGGCTCAGGAGCAGACGGCCGCCGCGGGCCCGGCTGCGGGTGGCGCCGCGAATTGCTGCGACGCGATTCTGAAGCGGCTCGACAAGCTCGACGAGATTGCCGCCATGCTACGCGATCTGAAGGGCGAAAACGATCGCCTGCGCAAAGACGTGGACGAACTGCGCGCCGCCCAGTCCGGTCTCACCAAGCAGGTGGCTGAGGCACCCAAACCGCTTTCCCGCCAGGAGACCACTGAGATCGCCAAAGCCGCCACCACCGACGCCATCGAAACGGCGCGCATGAAGCGCTTCTCGATCTTGGGTATTAACGCCGGCGCGGATAACAACGGCAGCTTCACCATGACCGGCCGCGGGCGCTATTTCGCGCCCTTCAAGGACCGCTTCGCCGTCCAGGCTCAGGGCGAGTACATGAAGTGGCAGGACCGTCACGAGGGCCAGTTCGACCTGGGCCTGGTGACGCGCGTGGCGCCGCGCTTCCAGGCGGGGCTGGCGACCAGCTTCAAGCACGTCAGTCTGCGAAACATGCAACAGGGCGCGACGCTGGGCCAGGGCGCGCTGATGCTCGATTACATCTTCCGCGGCGGCCGGGTGGGCTTCTTCGGGACCAAGAGCTTCATGCGCGAGGGCGTGGTGAATCGCGCCGTGGCTTCGGCGTCCGGGAACGTGATCCTCGAAACCTACCTGCGCGCCGTGGACCAGGCGGGCGCCAGCGCGGCGATCGGCCTGTGGAAGAACTCGTACCTCGAAGGGAACATCGGGCTCCTCTCGCGCTTCGGCGGCGACGACAAGCCGGGCGGCACGCTTCGGTTCGTGCAGCCGATCAGCGAGCGCGTGGCCTTCACCCTGGAGGGCGGCTTCAACGAAACGATGGTCGGCAACAACGCGAACGGCCGCGTCGTGGCCGGTCTGCAGTTCGGCAATTTCCAGACGCCCAAGGAATTCCAGGGCGTCGATCATCCCGTGCCCATGGACATCCCGCGCGTGCGCTATGAAATGCTCACGCGTACCATCCGGAACGGCAACGCCCCGCCGGTGGTGGATGCCGGCGCTGATCAGATCGGCGTAGCGGCGGGACAGATCACCCTCGACGCATCGCGCTCGTTCGATCCCGACGGCGACCCGATCACCTTCGTGTGGGATCAGATCGCGGGCCCCTCGGTAGCACTGGCGGCCCCCACCGCGGCCCGGACGACCTTTACCTCGGCCGAGGGACAGACCTACAGCTTCCGCGTCACCGTGAGCGACAACCGCGGCGCCCGGTCTCTGGGCCGGGTTACGGTCAGCACGCGCGCGGCGCTCCGCGTGGCCATCGGCCGGTTCAGCGCGAACCCCGCCACCATTCGCGCCGGCCAGTCTTCCACGCTCACCTGGACGGTGGAGAACGCCGACACGGTGAGCATCAGCGGCATCGGAACCGTGGATCCGCGAGCCGGCTCCACCAGCGTGTCGCCTCAGAACACCACCACCTACACGCTCACCGCGCGCAACGCCAATGGCGAGGTGACGCAGACCGCGACCGTGACCGTGGAGCGGCCGCAGGCGCGCATCGGAAGCTTCACCGCGACGCCGCCGTCGATCGTCGCCGGGCAGTGCGCGACCCTGGCCTGGGCCACGGAGAACGCACAGAGCGCCGAGATCTCCGGCCTTGGCGCGGTTTCGCTGAATGGCGCCCGCCAGGTGTGCCCCGAGCAAACCACCACCTACACGCTGACCGTGACCAACGAGTTCGGTCAAACCACCGCGGCGCAGACCATCACCGTGACCCAGGGTGAAGTGCCGCGCATCACGACGTTCCGCGCCCAACCGGCCTCCATCGAGCGGGGCAACGCCTCGAACCTGATCTGGTCGGCGGAGGGTGCGACCGAAGTCTCGATCTCGACCATCGGCTCCGTGGAGAACGTCGGTGTCCGGGAGGTACGGCCCTCCCAGACCACCACCTACACACTGACCGCGCGCAACCGCTTCGGGCAGACCAACGCGACGGCCACGGTCACCGTGACCGAGCCTCCGCCTCCGCCCCCGCCGCCGCCTCCGCCGCCGGGACAGAACCCGACCATTGCAGGCTGTTCGGC
>DALYJJ010000182.1:0-10711 GCA_031969915.1 Bryobacteraceae bacterium
AGGCCGAGGGGGGCGCGGCGCGGGGGCCGCCGATGGGGCGGGGGGTCGTTTGCTGCGGAGGCCGGAATCCCAGATGGCGCGATAGCGGTCTTCGCTGTCCTGGGCGCGGGCGAGGGCGGCAGCCGCGCAGGCGCCGAGATAGCGCCGGCGGGTGATGGTGGTGCGAGGCATGGTGAAGGTTCCTCCTGCACCGCGGCGAGGCGGTTCTCAAAGGTACTAGCGCAAACGGGGCGAGCGAAGCGCGCACTCGGGTCTACTTTGTAACGATTTCGACCCAACCGGCAAGTGCGGGTGCCGCGGCCGTGAGTTCCCAGGCACCGGGGGACGCGGGGGCGGCGGCGCGGGTCATGCGTTCGAGGGTGGCGCGGATGGCTTGGCGTTCCTGGGGATTGGCGACGACGCCCTGGTCCTTGGGGTTGGACAGGCGGCCGGCGTTTTCGAAGACGGGTTCGGTGTCTTTGACCCACGCAACCCAGACGCGGTTGGCGCCGGGATCGGGTTCGAACCACGTTGTATCGGGGAAGGTGAGCGGGCGGCCGCCCTGGACGCGGCTGGAACCGGCGTTGCTGGTGGGGGATGGGAAGAGGACATTCATGGTCTGTGCGGAGAGGTCTTCGGCGATGACGAACAGGCGGCCGTCGTGGGAGGGCGTGGCCTCGAGACGAAAGCCGGCGCCGGCGCGGAGCGAGATGGAGGGCGGAGTGAGCCAGGAGCCGGAGGCGCGGTCGAGGAGGCGCAGGCGCAGGCGCGGGAGGGAGGCTTGGGGAGAGGGCGGAGCGGAAGGCTGCGGCTGGGGGCGTTCGAGGGGCAGGATCCAGCCGATGAGGGCGGCGGCGAAGAGGAGGGCCAAGGCGAGCAGGAGGCGGCGGGAACGGGGTGGCCGGGGGACGGGGATGGGTGGCGGGCCGTTGGGGGTGAGGGCGGTGGCGATATCGCGCGCATAGCGGCCGATTTCGGCGGGACGGTTTTCAGGGCGATAGGAGAGGCCGGCGGCGAGGAGGCGGTCGACGGGCTCGGGAAGGTCAGGCCGGAGGAGGCGGGCGCTCTTCCAGGGCAGTTCGGCGCGGGCGACGGGGGCGCCGGGTGGGAAGGGCGCTTCGCCGGTGAGCAGGCGATAGGCGAGGACGGCGAAGGAGTAGAGGTCCGAGGCGGGGGAAGTGCGGCCGAGCATTTGTTCGGGGGCCATGTAATGGAACGTGCCGGCGACGTGAGAGGTGACAGCTTCGTTCTTGTCCTCGGGCATGAGGCCGGCGATCCCGAAGTCGATTAACTGGACGTGGAATTCGCCATCGGGGAGGCGGCGGAGCAGGACGTTGGAGGGTTTGATATCGCGATGGAGGATGCGCAGGGCGTGGGCGGCTTCGAGGGCGCCGCCGAGCTGCCGGAGGATGCCGGCGGCGGAGGGGAGCGCAAGGGGGCCGGCGGCGATGAGTCTGTCGAGGGGTTCGCCTTCGGCGTAGGGCATGACGAGGAAGGGGGAGGTGACCTGCTCACGGCGGCCGTCGCGGAGGCGGAGGAGTTCGAGGTTGCCGATGCGAATGAGGCCGACGACGTTGGGATGACTGATGCGGGCGAGGGCGGCGGCCTCCTCTTCGAACTTTCGCGCGGCCCAGGCGGCGGAACTGGTGGCGTCGCGGAGGAGGATTTTGACGACGACTTTCTGCCCGTGTGTTTGCAGGTCTTCGGCGAGGAAGGCGACGCCGAAGCCGCCCTGGCCGAGCTTCCGGAGGACGCGGTACTGGCCGGCGAGGAGGGACCCAGGGCCGGCTTCGGTGATGGATTCGGTGGTGACGGGGGGCGAGGGCTGTTGATTGAGGAGGGAGAGCGCTTCGGCCTGAATGGCGGGGTCTTCCCCGGAGGCGGCGATGAAGGAAGCGCGGTGTTGTGGGGGGCGCTCGAGCGCCTGGACGAAGAGGTCTTTGGCGCGGGCCTGTTGGTTTGGGGTCAGCATGCGGGGTCCCGGGGGAGGCGGCGGCGGTAGACGCGGGCGAGGAGATCCTCCAGTGCGGGAGGGGCGGTCATTGTGTCTATTGTGAACGAAGCGCGGGGTGTATCAGCGGGCCACTGCACTGTCCGCGGGTCTGCTCCGAGTGGTATCGCGGCTATCGCATGAAGTGCGCCGGTTCAGATGCTGCAGGCGCACCACGCAGCAGACCTTCGGTGCTCAAGTCTTCATCCGGATCTGGCCAGTGAATCCCATAACCTGCGCCGGCAATCTTCCAGTGCGATCGCTGCTCAGGGGTGGCGCTGAGAAGGCGCGGGTACCAGGCGAGTGGAACTATGATCGTTCTACCATCTGCAAGGTCAACGGCGAGCGTGTCCTCGGTAACATGAACGTCGCGGACTCGTTCTCCGGCCTTAGGATTCGAAGCGTTCATGCCATTTCTCCAGCAAGAGAGCCTGATTCTCGACGACCAGCCGCTGAACCCGCCTCAGTTCTGGCGGAGCGAATCCAAGTACATACGATACGGACCCGACACCAGTACGGTCGGCACTCTTCCAGTATCACCCGAAATGACGGCGCGTTTCCCTTGGGCCGCCGTCAGCCTCGGTAATTTGCGATCGGGCACGGCATCGGACGCCATTCTGACCGAACTTGCGCCGCTCCGCTTACGCGAAGTTGATGTTGGCAGTAAGCCCTGACTCGCCTGCGCGCTCAATCAGGCTGAAAAGGGCGGCGCGCTCGGCGGCGCGGGTCCGGCGCCGGATGACAACGACGATTCCGCGATGCGGCTTGGCCTCCGCGAGCCGGAGGAAATCATCTCTATTGCAGGTAGTGAGAATGCAGCCCCGGTCGCAGGAAAGGCCAAGAACTGCGTCGTCGGGACTGTCCACTGGAAGGGCTTGACGGAGGAGAGTTACTTCGTGGCCCAGTTGTATCAGTAGAAAACTGAGGTCATTTGGGACGTCGTGATCCAACAGGAATTTCATTCCGCGGCGGAGGCCATTTGGCGGGCGACCAGGAGGTCGATTTCGCCGCGGTGGTCTTCATAATACGCGAGGCACTCAAAAATCTGGGCGCGCGTAAGTTGCGGAAAGCAGTTCTGTCTGAGCGAGTCGACGGTCTCGCCGTTTTGGAGCAGGCCGATCACGTCATGCACCCCGATACGCGTACCTTCGACCGCGGCGTTGCCGCCGCGCACGCCGGCGGTGCGGACGATGTAGCGGTAGCTCTGGGAGACGGAGTGCATACCCAGATGGTAGAGGGCGCCTCGGGGAGTGTCAACTTGCGGTAGGCCGCTGCGTATGTCAAGGCGTGCCAACGGTTGGGAGGATCAGCAATGCGGTGTGTCTGGAGTAGTCGCGCTCGATGGGCGGCGTGATCTCCGGCGCCTATGCGGGCGAGGAGGAGGGCGAAGCGACGCCGGCTACTGTCGGCCGCGGGGGGATGCGGGGGCCGGGTAGACCTGTACGCCGCCGAGCCAGGTGGATTCGACGGCGATCTCGCGGATAGCGGTGGGAGCGACCTTGCGGGGGTCGCGGGAGAGGACGACGAAGTCGGCGAGTTTGCCGGGGGTGAGGGAGCCTTTGCTGTGCTCTTCGAAAGTGGCGAAGGCGCCGCCCTGGGTGAAGACGTCGATGGCCTCCTCAACGCTGACTGCCTGGTTGGCGCCGTATTTCTTGCCGTTGTAGCCCTGGCGGGCGACCATGTCCTGGATGCGGAGCATAGCGTCGGCGACGGAGACGGGATCGTCGGAATGGCCGGCGAGGCGGATGCCGAGATCGAGGGCGGTGCGGTGAGGGTGCATCATGGCGAGGCGCTTTTCGCCATAGGCTTCGAGTTTGTCGCCATGCTCCCACATGTAGGAATGGAAGACGAGGATGACGCCGGCGCGCTTGGCTCGCTCGAGCAGCGGCATGGTCATGACAGAGGCGTGCTCGATGCGATGGCGAGGGTCGGGGCGGGGGTTCCTAGCCTGGGCGCGTTCGATGGCGGTAAGGACCATGTCGATTTCGCGGTCGCCGTTCGAGTGAGTGGCGACCTGCCAGCCGGCGTCGTGCATCTTCTGAAACGCGCGGTCGAATTCCTCCTGAGAGCGGGCGGGCGGGATGCCGAAGTAGCCGGGGCGATCGGAGTACTCTTCGGAGAGCCAGCAGGTACGGCCGCTGAGAGAGTTGCCGTGGAAGGCCTTGATGGAGGTGAGGCGGAGCATGTCGTTGCCGAAGCCGCTGGTGAGGCCGAGGGCGGCGGCGGCGGGGAAGTGGGACTCGGAGAGCATGAGGCCGAGTCGTACGGGACTTCCGGCTTTGACGACGTCCTGAAAGAGGCGCACGGAATCGGGGCTGATGCCGGCGGCGGAGACGCTGGTGATGCCGCGGGCGGCGTATTGGCGGAGGCAGCGGAGCATCCCTTCGACCTGCTCCTGATAGGGCACGGGGTCTTCCGCGGCGGCGGTTGCTTTCGCCAGGAGGCGGCGGGCGGACTCGCGGACGATGCCGTTGGGAGAGCCATCGGGGTCGCGGTCGAGCGCGCCGCCGGGGGGATCGGGGGTGTCCTTTGTGATGGCGGCAGCGCGGAGGGCGAAGGTATTGACGACGGTGATGTGGCCGGAGGAGTGTGTGATGACGATGGGGTGTTCGGTGGAGGCCTGGTCGAGATCGAGGCGGGTGGGATGGCGGCCGAGCCGGGTGTCCTGATAGCGATTGCCGCGGACGACGCGGCCCTTGGGGGTGACGGCGGCCTTCTTTCTGAGGGCGTCGATCAACTCGGCCATGGTGCGGACAGAGTCCGGGCCCAGGGAGGGGGTGAAATAAGGCGAGGTTTCGGGGAAGACGGGGCGGGGGTGGAGGTGGGCGTCGTTGACACCGGGGATGATGGTTTTGCCTTGAAGGTCGAGGACGCGGGCATCGGGGGAGGCGAGGCGGCGGAGCGGGGCGGCGGCGCCGACGGCGGCGATGCGGCCGTGGCGGACCAGGAGCGCCTGTGCGCTGGGGCGGGCGGGGTCGGCGGTAATGATGTTCGCGTTGACGAGGAGAAGATCGGCGGCGAACAGGGACGGTATGCAGCACAGAGCGGCAAGGGAACGGAGAGTCAAGGTTCTTCAGTATAGGCCGGGGCGTGCTGCGGATTGATGAATTCGTGGGGCACCGCGGCGGAGAGGTTCCTTCGATCGCGTCGCGTGCGCAATGAACCCGTGACCGCTATACTGATCTGAATTTCGCTCGTATTGCTCAACGGAGGATCGCACATGACGGCGCCCACGAAGGCTCTTGCAGCCGTTCTCATTGGTCTGGCTTTCCAGGTTGTCGCTTCGGCAGCCCCTCGCGCTCGCTTCCGCGCGGAGACCATTCTCAACGATCCCGTCGTCCGCATCGCCGCAGGCCCCGACTATGCGTGTCAGGTCAACGACGACGGCACGGTGCAGTGTTGGGGCAATAACTACTTGGGCCAGTTGGGCGATGCTCGGACGGCGTTCCGCTCAACACCCGCTCTGGTGCCCGGAGTCACCGGGGCGATCGCCGTCACCGCCGGCACGGGGTTTGCGTGCGCGCTGATCGTCGACGAGACGGTGCGGTGCTGGGGCGGTGGCCTCCGCCTGGGCGGCCCGACGAAGATACCCGGCTTGTTCAGCGTCGTTGCGATCTCGGCGGGTGACGCCCACGTCTGCGCCATCATCTCGCCAGGTTTCGTCCGCTGCCTGGGCTATAACTTCGAGGGTGAGCTGGGCGACCCCAGCGCCCCTCAGTTCTCATCGGCGCCGGTTTCGGTCTTGAACCTGTTCCCTACCTTCCCCGCCGTCGCCATCCGCTCGGGATACCGGTACTCCTGCATCCTGTCAGATCAAGGCACCGTGTTGTGCTGGGGCCGCTCGAAAGAAGTCTTTTACGGCAATGCAATCGACATCGCTGCGGGTAGCCGTCACATGTGCGCCCTGATTTCCGACGGAACCGTTACCTGTTGGGGCGACGATTCCCAGGGTCAGCTCGGCGGGCCTCCGTTCTCCCCGGTGGCCGGCGTTACGCGCGCTGTGGCGGTCGGCGTGGGACCCAATCATAGTTGCGCCGTCCTGGCAGCCGGCAACGCGGTGTGTTGGGGCGACGGACGCGCGGGGCAGTTGGGCGATGGGTCCACTGTCACCAGACAGCCGACTCCCGTCCCGGTTGCCGGCAGCACCCGTTTCGCCGCGATTGTCGGGGGCGGAGACGCCGAAGGACGTTCGCACACCTGCGCCCTCCTGGGTGACGGCTCGGTGCGCTGTTGGGGCGCCAATGCCTTCGGCCAACTGGGCGACGGCACCACCATCCCGAAGTCCACCCCGATCGCCGTTCTCAACAGCGGAGGAACGTTCTCGGCTCGCGACCTGGCAGCCGGGAGCCAGCACACCTGCGCGGCCAGGTCGAATGGCTCGGTGGCCTGCTGGGGAAGCAATCTTGCGGGCCAGGCCGCGGGCGGATCCACGGCCGCGAGGGTGATCCTGTCCCCGCTCGCCGTAGACGGCATCTCGGGTGTCGCCGCCCTCGCCGCCGGCGCTGAACACACGTGCGCTCTGCTGCTCGACGGCGCTGTCCGTTGCTGGGGGTCGAATGCGTCCGGCCAGCTCGGCAACGGTTCCACTGCCCCTTCTTCGACGCCAACCACGCCAAGCCTTCCGGCCGAAGCCATCTCCATCGTCGCGGGCACATCGCACTCCTGCGCGCTGCTCGCCGACGGAAGCGTCCGGTGCTGGGGCGCGAACCATCGTGGCCAGCTTGGCGACCGCACGACGGTCGCGCGCACCACCCCCGTGCCCGTCATGAGCGGAGTGACGGCGATTGCGGCGGGCGGCGACCATACATGCGCCCTGACGCGGTCCGCCAATGTCGCGTGTTGGGGGGACAGCAGCAGCGGGCAGGTAGGGGCCTTGAACGTGTTTGGATTTACCAGTGTTCCCAGTCTCACTTTCGCTCTGAGCGCGGTGGGCGTTGCGGCCGGCGACCGCCACTCCTGCGCCCTGTTGGCGGACGGTGAAGTGAAGTGCTGGGGAGCGAATCAAACGGGGCAACTCGGCGACGGGACCACAATCGACCGGCGCCTTGCCGGGCCCGTCGTGCCGGACTTGAAGGGACGAGCTGTGGCGCTCTCGGCCGGCGGTAGCCACACCTGCGCTGTCATCGCCACCGGTGGCGTCCTCTGCTGGGGTGCCAACGCCTCGGGCCAGTTGGGCAGGAGCGGGATCTCGTTTTCGGCGCTCCCGGTGCAAGTCCTCGCGCCCCCCGCTGTCCTGAACGTGTTCAGCACGCCGAAGCCTTTTGCCGGGGCCGTCACCGTCGCCGCCGGCGCGCAGCACACCTGCGCGTCCACCGCCTTTGGCGGCGTCTCCTGTTGGGGTGAGGGCGCGGCCGGCCAGTTGGGCCTCAATTCCGCGATCGACCAGTTCTGGGCCGTCACCGTACCCTCGTTCACCCTGAACATCGATCCGTCGGTAGTCGCGAAAGCCAACCGCCGCGTGGCCACCGCCACCGTGCTCGCCGTGTGCGAGGAGGGCCAACGCCTCTTCGCCGATGTGGTCGTCTCCCAAGGGGCGGTCAGTGGAAGAGGACAGGTCACCGGCGAGTGCACCGGCGGCTTGGCGCGCTTACCCGCAACGGTTCCCTTGAACGGACCGGGGTCCTTCGCCGCCGGCCCTGTGGAGGTCTCGGCGAGCGCTGAGCTCCGAGACCGCGGAGCCGTCGTCGAAACGCAGCGATGGACGCGCCGCGTCAACCTCGTGTTCGCGCCTTGAGCGGCGTCGCCGGGCGTGCGCGGCTGCCGGAGCGGCGCCCGTGGGGCGGGTGTGCGCAATTGGGAAAAACCCGGGAACGTCTCGTCCGTCCCCGGTTTATTCGCCGGGGCAGGTGGTGGGGGCGGAGAGGCACTCTTTGCGGAAGCGGGGGGCGGGGATGGCGGTCAGGCGGCCGTCTTCGTACCACCAGTAGAGGTCGAATTCGGCTAGGCGGCCGGGAGTGGGCGCGGGGGTCACGTTGTCGAGACGGGCCACCTCGATGTTGCGTTCGCTGTAGGCGAGGCGGGTGAGGAAGTGGCTGCCCCAGCCGAACTCGGGGAAGGGGTCGCGGACCCAGAGGATGCGAGTGTTGGGGGCGACCTTCGGGAAATTGGCTTTCATCTGCTGGTACACGCTCCAGAGGGCGTCGCCTTCGGCCCCGTGGGGCTCGTGCTTGACGGTCCGGCGGCCGTGGAGGGCGAGGAGGAGCGCAAACAAAGCAACAAACGCCACGGCGGGCGGAACGCGGAGGCGGTCTTTCATGTCCGCTACGGTTGTGGCAGTGAGCAAGGCCAGCCCGGCGAGCGGGATGTACATGCCGTCGAGTCCCCGCGGGGGAATGAAGATCAGGGGCAGCGAGCCGGCGAAGAGGATCACGGCGCCGAGGCGGGCGGCGCGGCCGCCGCGGAGGGCGGCGAACAGGACGGTGAGGGTCGCGGCCACGGCGATCCAACCGGGGAGCGTACCGGCGTGATGGTACAGGAACTCACCCCAGTAGTGGCGGCCGCTCTCCAGATAGCGCTGCGGCGTGAGCACGGGAGCGTACGCGGCATTGCTCACGACCTCCGGCGACAGCACGCGGCCGACGATGTAGATCGCGGTGAGGAGCGCGCCGGCCAGGGCGATGCGTCCTTCGCGGAGCAGCCAGATCAGCAGGGCGCCGGGGCGCCAGGAACGCGGGGGATGGAAAAGCCACTCGTAGGCGAGGATCGTCACTGGAAGTGAAACAGCCATCTCTTTCGAGTTGAGGCAGAGCAGATAGCAAACGATCCAGAGGGCCATCTCCCAGGCGCGGAGGAACCGCTGCTCGTTTCTCGCGCGGACGTAGAGCGTGAAGGCCGCGAAGTACCAGGTGAAGCAGAAAATGTCGTAGCAGAGTCCGGTTCCGTAGTAGAGCCAGAAGAGGGATCCGTGGAAGGTGAGCAGCAGCGCGGCGAGCGCGCCCGTGAATCGCGCGCCGGAGACGATGGCCGAGAACCGATAGACGAGCGCCAGGTTCACGGCGATGACCGAGAGGCAGACGACGCGGAACGGAAGCGGGGAAAAACCGAAGACTTCGTGCACCGCCTTGTAGAACAGCGCGCCGAAGGGGCGGTAGGTGGGCGAGAATTTCCAGATGGCGGCGTGATCGAAGATCAATTCGCCCCAGGGCCGCAGGAAGCCCCGGTACATGTTCATGAGGTCGTCCTGGTTGAAGCCGCCGAGCAGGCTTTGCCAGGTGGACACCAGGAACCAGCAGGCGATGGCCGCGGCGGCGAGGCGCGGCGCCCGTTCTTGCGTTACCACTGCACCGGCACGCCGGGCTTCAGTTCCCAGACGGTGGTCCCGGGCTGATCGCCCAGCAGCGCGGCAAGGCTGGCAGGAGAACCGGAGAGCGGCGGGAACGTGCCGAAGTGCATCGGGACGACCTTCGGCGCTTGCAGCAGGCGGCAGGCCGCGGCGGCTTCACGCGGGCTCATGGTGAACAGGTCGCCGATGGGCAGAAACGCCAACTCCGGCTGGTAGAGCTCGCGGATGAGCGCCATGTCGGAGAAGACGTTGGTGTCGCCCGCGAAATAGAGGCGGCGGCCGTCGGGCAGGGTGAGGACATAGCCGGCCGCTTCGCCGCCGTAGACGATCTTGCCGTCGTCGAGGATGCCGCAGCTATGGACGGCGTGAGTCATGGTGAAGGTGACGCCGGCGGCGGTTTGGGATCCGCCCTTGTTCATCGCGCTGGTGTTCGAGACGCCCTTCGATTCGAGCCAGTGGCAGGTCTCGTAGATGCCGATGACGGCGGGTGAGAACTTCTTCGCCAGCGGCACGGCGTCGTGGATGTGATCGAAATGCCCGTGCGTGATGGCGATGACGTCGATGCGATCGAAGGTGTGATGGGCGGGCGCGGCGGGGTTGGCGGCGACCCAGGGGTCCATCACGATCACTTCACCGCGATCCAGGCGGAACTGGAACGTACCGTGTCCGAGCCACGTGATCTCTAGCATGTTGGAACGCGCTCCTTAGCGGCCCCGCAAGGAAATCCCATCGCCCAACCGTGCAATGCCGGGGATGGTGACGGGCGAGCGCCCGACCACCGGGATCTCTCCGAACACCGCCTCGACGGCAGCCGCCTCCGAGGATTCTATCGTGGTGAAGGTGGCGAGCGCCGCACGCGCTTTGGGAAACGCGCGAAGCGTGTAGGGGCTGCCCATGGCGACGAGGGCGACGGGTTTGCCGGATTCGAGCAGCCGGTCGACCAGCGCGGGGAACTCACCGGGAAGAGCGACATCGCCGCGGTTGGCGCCGGTGGTGACGAAGGCGACGACGACGGCGGCGTCGCAGGAGAGGATCTTCTCGGCGGCTTCGCGGAGTTCGACAGGGCGGTCGGCGGGGTCGAGGTGGAAGACGCGGTCTTTGGGGGCGCGTTTGAGGAAGGCCTCTTCGGCGATGCGGCCCTGGGTACCGTAGCGGCTTTCGGTGAGCACGTAGTAGCAGCCTGTTTCGGGATGGGCTAGGGGCAGAAGACCGTGCTCGTTCCTGACCAGGGTGAGGGCGCGGCGGGCGACGGCCTGTGCGTCGCTGGCGGCCGCTTCGGAATCGAGGGTTTCGGCGATCTCTTCGAGGTCGACCAGACGCTGGCGGAACAAGCCGAGGCGCGACTTGGCGAGGAGCACGCGGCGGAGGCTTTCGTCAATGCGCTGGGGCTTGAGGCGGCCGGACCTGACGGCGCGGACGACCGCGTCGATGGCCTCTTCGGGCTTGGGGGGCATCAGAAG
>DALYJJ010000183.1:0-10693 GCA_031969915.1 Bryobacteraceae bacterium
CCGCCTTTGCCGTAGCCGACGTATCCCGGAGGCGAGCCCTTCAGCGTGGATACCGTGTGCGCTTCCTGGAACTCCGACATGGCGATCGTCACCATGTTGTCCTCACCCCCGAACAGCATGTCGGCCAGCGAAATCGCCGTTTCCGTCTTGCCCACGCCGCTCGGTCCCACCAGCAGAAACACGCCTACCGGCTTCACCGGGTCGTCCATGCCCGCCTTCGACGTGCGAATGCGCTTGCTGATTTCGTGGATCGCATGATCCTGCCCGATCACCCGCGCCGTCAGGTGCTTCTCCAGCTCCAGCACCATCTGGATCTCGTCCTTCAGCATCTTGCCGACCGGAATCCCCGTCCAGCCCGAAATCACGTCCCCGATCAGGTGCGCGTCGACGGTCACGCCCACCAGCGGCTCGTCGCCCTGGAGCGCCGCAAGCTCGCCGCTCACCGCCTGCAACTGTTCGCGAAGCTGGGCCACATCCACCGCCGGCGCCGCCGCTGCCGCCTGGCCATCGCCTGCCGCGGGCGCCGCGGGCGCCGCGCCGCCGGATTCGATCTTGTCCCGGATCTCCAGGATCTGCTTCGCCATCCCGATCTCTTTGTCGAAGCGCTCGCGCAGCGCCTTCAACTCCGTCTCCGTCGCCTCGCGCTTCGACGCGATCGCGTCCAGGCGTTCCGAGTGATCCGTGCCCAGCGCCGCTTCGCGCGACAGCACTCGCTCCTGTACCGCCAGATCCTCGAGCGTGCGCTGGCAATGCTCGATCGGCGGCGGCGTCGCGCTTTGGCTCAGCGCCAGGCGCGCGCACGCCGTGTCCAGCACGCTCACCGCTTTGTCCGGTAACTGCCGGTCCGCCAGGTACCGGTGCGACAGCTTCACCGCCGCCGTCAGCCCTTCGTCGAGGATGCGCACCTTGTGGTGCTTCTCCAGCATCTGCACCACACCGCGCATCATCAGGTTGCAGGCTTCCTCGGTCGGCTCTTCCACCTTCACCAGTTGGAACCGCCGGGTCAGCGCCGGGTCCTTCTCGAAGTACTTCTTGTACTCCGCCCAGGTGGTCGCCGCCAGAGTGCGCAGTTCTCCGCGCGCCAAAGCCGGCTTCAACAGGTTCGCCGCGTCGCCCTGCCCTGCCGTGCCGCCCGCTCCGATCATCGTGTGCGCCTCGTCGATGAACAGAATGATCGGCGTGGGCGAGGATTTCACCTCGTTGATCAGACTCTTCAGGCGGTTCTCAAATTCGCCCTTCACGCCCGCGCCCGCTTGCAGCAGCGCCAGGTCGAGCGACCGCACGCTGACGTTCTTCAGCGGCGGCGGTACGTCCCCGCTCACCACCCGCAGCGCGAAGCCTTCCACGATCGCCGTCTTGCCGACGCCCGCCTCGCCTACCAGAATCGGGTTGTTCTGCCGGCGGCGCGTCAGAATGTCCACCACCTGCCGGATCTCGAAATCGCGCGCCAGCACGGGATCGATCTTGCCCGCCTTCGCCTTCGCCGTGATGTCTTCGGTGAACTGGTCCAGGTTCGGCGTCTTGCCGCCCATCGGGCGCGGCGCGCCCGGCCCTGCCGACGCCGCCTCCGCCGCGGCCGCCTGTGCGTCCTCCGAGGAGCCGGAGACGATGGTCAGGAAGTCCTTCTTCAGCGCGTCGCCCTGAACCTTCTGGAATTCCTTGCTCACGTCGCGGATGATCCGCGCCAGCTCGTCGTTCTGCGTGAGCGCCAGAATCATCAGTCCGGTCCGCACCTGCGGCGCGCCGTACTCCAGGGAGCCCAGTGTCCACCCCTCGGTCAGGGCCTTCACCAGCGAGGGACTGAACGCGGGGTTGCGCGCGTTCCCCGTCTTCAGCCGGTCCAGGCTGCGCGTCAGCTCGGCGGCCAGACGCGATTTGTCCACGCCGAAATGCTGCAGGATCTTGACGGCATCGCCATCGGGTGAATCGAGCAGCTTCATCAGGTAATGCTCGATCTCCACATCGTAGTGCGTGCGGGAGAGACAAAGCCCGGCGGCCGATTCCAATGCGTGCCGCGACGACTCGTTCAGTTTCCCTACCAGCGATCTCAGGTTGACAGCCATTGTGCTCCCTCTTGCCTCTTCTGCGCGAGCCCCGCGGGGCCGCGCTCGCGTTCTCAGGTCAACAGCAATATCGTATCTTCCGGGTTCCGCCCGAACGGGGGCCGGGACTTCACCCAGGAAACCCATCCCAGCAGCGGACCGTCGTCCGGCGGCGCGCCCAACTCAAGGCCCGGCACCTCGTCCCGCTCCAGCACCAGTTGGATTTCGAATTCCATTTCACCGCCCGCGAAGAACTTCGTCAAGGCTTTCAATGGTTCGTACGCCACCCCGCCCGGCAAAAACTGCCGGTAGCGGCGCAGCGGCATCGGCCCCAACCGCACCCGGACCCGCGATTCGTGACTCCACACTTCATCCCCAACCACAGCCCCCAATCCTACCTGCTCGGAGTACTCCAGGCCCTTGTCGAGCGAGCACTGGTCGTTTACCGGCAGTTTGTACCACGACCCCACAAACTGTTCCACCTCCGCCGGCACGCCGAAATAGTCCGACAGAATCTGCTCCAACGCCAACGCCGACTTCGGGGCCAGCGACAACAGCCCCGTATAAAAAACCAGCGCCAGGTCCGGCACCTTCTGCCGGTCCTGCAGGCCGGTGGTGCCGATTCCAATCAGCGACATGAGAGAACGCGAGAAAGCGTCCTCCCGATGATGTTCGAAACGGACCGGAAACCGGTATTTTTCCCACGCCAGGTAGAACAGCGAAAGCAGCCGGTGGTTGAAGATGTCGAAGAAGGACTCCAGCGTGTCGTCCTTGGCCCGCTTTCGCTCCGCGATGAACTCCGTGTACGCCATCGGCAGCACGCCCATCGGCCCCGTCAGCCCGAAGAAGTTCACCCGCATGAGGGGCTGCCCGCCGTCCGGGTCGAACTGAAGACTCTGGATCTGGCTGGCCGGAAAGGCGACGTTGTTGTGCGCCCCGAATCGCACCACTTCCTTCTCCGGAGGCGCGAAACGGCCCACCGGCTCGCGGCTCGGAAACACGCGCGCCAACAGCCGTACCGCCTGGAAGAACTCGAAACTCCAGTGGTCGTCGCGCAGCGCGTCCTCGAGAAACGGTTGTCGCACCGGCGCCAGTTGCTTCGGCTCGGGAACTTCGCGTTCGTCGTCCGGCGTCAGACCAGGATCTTCCGTCCAGCCCGTGGTGGCCATGTGCGCACAACCTCCTTTCTCTGCCGCGTCCGCGCTGAAAGCTGGGTGAAGCTGTTCAGCGTCGTGTACAGCGCCAGGAAGTTCTCGAGCACGCTCGCGAACAGGTACACGCCGCCCCCCACGAACTGCTCCTCGTCGAATTCGATCTCGATGCGCGTCCCTTGCGCGAAGGAGACGCCGTGCTCGGAGATAATCCGCGCGAAGTGCCGTTCGCTATGCAGCTTGGTGATCCCTTCGATCATGTTCCGGATCACCGGCGATTCCGTGAAATTGTACAGCTTGAGGATATGCTGCAACGACGCGCGCCCCTCGTCCACCAACGACAGATAGTTCAGTGAAAGATGCGAAATCAGCCGCCACAGCGCGCGCTTGCCCAGCGGCGGCCGCAGCGTGGGCGTGGGTTTCCGCAGCGCGATGATCCGCTTGACCGCGGAGCTGGCCTCCAGTTCGAAATCCCCCTGCTCGTTCCCGAACGGCAGCCGAGTCGGCAGGTCGCGGTTCGTGCAGGTGGTCCGGATGGTCAGCGAATCGGCGTTCGGCTGCACCGGTTTGGTTGACAGGTCAACCATCGACAGGTAAATATCTGTCCCCTCATCGTTCACCCGCGCCGAGGGCCGCCGCGCCGCCAGCCAGAAGCACTCCTGCTTCTCCGCCTTCGTGTCTTCCTGCCGGAAGGAGAAGAACGGCGCGTAGCGCGTCGTGTCCTTCCGGTCCGGGTTCACGCTGTACACTTCATCTACTGAAAAGATCTCGGTCGCCGCCATGCGCCGGATGTCTGGAATCACCGCGTACTCGTACTTCCGCTGGTTCAGCAGGATCGGCTCGGCGGTCTGCGGGAAGAGGTTGACTACCGGCGAGCAGCCCAGCCGGAACGTCTTGGTGTTGATCCCCGACTCCAGTCGCAGGCGCCGTTCTTCGCCTTCGAACTCCCCCAGCAGGAAAACCAGTTCCATGCTCTTCGAAAAGCCCGCTGCCAGCGCCTTGGCCAGTCCCGAGACCTCCACGAAGAAGAACTTCTCCGGAAACGTGAAGTACTCCTGCAATAAGCGGTAACCCAGAAACGAGCGCCGCGGATACGGCAGCATGCCCTCCCACCGGCCGCAGCGCCGAGGCCGGCAGCGTCACCGGCTTCAGCCTCGGGTTCGAGGGATCGCGCACCAGGATCCGGTTCAGCCGCGAACACAGAACCTCGCACAGCGTGTGCACCAGCGCGTTCTCACCCGTCAGGTGGAACATCAGCTTGTCCAGCCCCATCTTGGGCAACTCGGCGTCGCCGATGCACTTCATCTCCACCCGCAGCGCCGCCGCCGAATCGCCCGCCTTGATCGGAGGCTGCAACCGGTCCGGGCTCCGCCACTCCGAAGCCGTCACCTGCAGCGGCCACAGCACCGTGTCGTAGCAGGTCCGGAACTTGCACGGCACTCCATTCACGGGCCGTGAGAAAACCGTCGAATCCCGCGGCACCGGCAACCCGGTCATCAGCTTCGCCTGCGGGTCCAGGTGCATCTCGACGATGGTCATCGAAGGGATCGGCCGCAGAAAATGCGGATAGATCACGTTCAACAGCGATTCCGTGACCTCGGGAAACTCGTCGTCGATCTTCAGGTGGACCCGCGCCGCCAGGAACGCCACCCCCTCCAACAGCCGCTCGACGTGCGGGTCTTCGCACTTGTCCGCCTCCAGCACCAGGCGCGATGCGATCTTCGGGTAGCGCTCGGCGAACAGCACGCCCGCCTGGCGCAGGTAGCTCAGTTCGCGTTCGTAGTACAGGAGCAGGTCATCACGCATCCTGCTCTCCCTTCACCACGTACTCGCCACTCGTCAACTGCAGCACAGTGTCGAAGGAGATGTGCTCGGGAGCCGGGTCCATCAGCAGCAGGCCCTCAATCCGAAAGCGAAGCGTGTGCACTGAGAACTCATCCGTCTCCACCGGAACCACCCGCACGTTGGCCATGCGCGGCTCAAACTGCTTCACCGCGGTTTGCAGAATCCGCAGCAGCCGCGCGCGGTCCTTCGTGGACGACTTCGAGAACGTCGTGAAGTCCGGCAGCCCGAAAATGTAGACCGACTTGTTCAGGTCCACCAGTTTATCGTCCGGCTCCTCGGCAATGCGCCGGCTGTTCAGCAGCCATTCCAGATCGCGCCGCACCGACGCCCGCAAAGCCCTCACCGACTGGCTCCGTGTGAGCGCACCCTCCACCTGCGTCTTCGGCTCCGTATCGATCAGCCGGTCGAGCACGGAGAGAGTGACGGTGGATTCCGGTTGCAGCCGTGCCATCTGCTACGCCCCTATACGCTCATCGCCTGGACGGGATCCAGCCGGCAGATACGGTCGAACAGCTTCGCTTTCTCCTTCGCGTCGCCCTGGATCCGCTTGCTCGCCTTCATGATCGTCGCCAGCGCCTGCGCGATCTTCTCCCGGTCCTCCCACTCCTCCAGCTTGTGTGCATCGATGGCTGCGATCAGGTCCTCCAGAATCGGCTGGGCGATCGTGTCCTTGCCCGCCGACACCAGCATCTGCACCAACTGCAATCGCCGCTCGAACCGCCCACGCCCCGATCTCTGGCGCTCGATCTCGCGGTTCATCACCTCGAACGCCTGCGCTTCCTTGCCGCCCCGCTGCAGTTCCTTCGCGAGATCGTAGGGATCGACGAACCGCTTCTTCCAGCCCACCCCGTTTTCATCCGAACGGCCCGCCCCAACGGCGCCCGCCGCCCCCGGCTCGTCCATCACCTCTTTCAGCCAGGTGACCGTCTCCGCGTTCGCGCACGGCGTGTCGTCCATCATCGAGGAGGTCAGCAACTGCGGCAGGTCCTTCAACAGCGCCCGCAGTTCGCTGCGAATGGCCAGCGCGATCGCCTCGTACTCGCTCCCCAGCGCCACGCACGCTTCCACCACCAGCCGCTGCAAATCCAGCCATGCCCGGCTGCACGGCAGCGCCATCACCGCTTCGGAGGCTTCCAGCAGTTCTTTCCATTTGCCCTGCAGCGCCAGTTGCTTGATGTGCCGCCGCACTTCGCTGGGCGGCGCTTCGAGCAGCGACGGATCGGTGTTCTTCGCCCCCGCCCGCAATTCGCCCCAGCGCAGCCCCCGCAACATCATGTACGGCGCCGGGCTCCCCGGCTCGCGCTTCCGCAAGAACGCCGCCGTGTTCACCACCGCGTCGATCGCCGCTTTCCGGTCCGCCGGCTCCGCGCTTCCCGATACGCTGAACGAATACGTCGCCCGCGGCGCCCCCGCCGCCGGCCCTTCTCCGCCCTCCGCTTCGCCTTCGCCCGCGCCTTCACCCTCGGCCGCCGCCTCCGGCTCCGGCGGCGGAGCTTCTTCCACCGGATCGGGGTCCGTTTCCAGCTTCTTCTGCAGGAACCCGCCCGCCAGATGACGGATCTCGGTCAGCGTCTCTTTCAGCTTGTTGAACGAGGGCGCGGTGTCGTCCCCGAACTTCTCGTAGCAGAACTTGTCGAATGGCTCGATCAGCGCCAGGCAGCCGTCGAGATCCTTCACCATCACCTTGTAGAAGGCCTTGCTGCTCTCGTTGAAGGCCTTGTCGAAGGCCTCCGGCGTGAGCTTGCCCTCCTTCAGCATCTTCTCGCGCGCCTTCTTCTGCGCGTCGCCCTGGACCTTGTCTTCGTAGCCGACCACCCTCGATTCCTTGTACTTGAAGAAGCTGTAGCCGTCGCGCACCAGCGGCGCCGCGCGGAGCGGGTCCAGGAATTTCGTCGTGATCAGAACCAGCGGAGCGGCGCGCATCTCCAGATCGCCGTCCTCAATCACCGGGTAGCAGTGATCCCAGAACTTCTCCAGTAGGTCCTGGCAAAGCTGGAGCCCTTCCAGGAACCCGCCGAATGAGCGCGTCTTCAGCAGCGCCTCGGTCAACCACGCCGCCAGTTGCAGATCCTTGCTCTTGGTGGCGATCGTCTCCTGGCACAGCCGCACCACCAGGTTCCAGTCCGCCGACTTCCGCTCGGTCTGCCAGACCCCCTGCGCCAGCTCGTCGTCCTCGCGGCGCGCCTCTTTCAGCTTGTCGTAGACCGGATCGTAGCGCAGGTCCGCGCCCGCCGGATTGTCGCCAGGAATCGGGTTGAGAATGTCCTCGCGGAGCGGCATCCCGGCCTCCCGCTACTCGTCCGCGGCCTGGTGAGCCGCAAACTCGATCTTTCTCACCTCGAGAAGCGGAATCTCTTCGCCGTCCACCAGCAGCATCTTCTGGCCCGACGGTACCGCCCGGCCGCGCTCGTCTTCGCCCCAGGCCGTCTGCCGCCCCAGCCACACGTTCTCATCCGGATGATTCGACGAAAACGGGTACACCACCGGAACCAGCACCTGCCCCAGTTCCCGCTGCTTGAACGCCGGACCCGTGAGCACCAGCGCCGGCGCCCACAGCGTGTCGCGCAGCCGCTTCGGCTCATCGAACTCGACCGATTCGATGTGCTCGAACGGAATCCACACATACGCTCCGGCGGCGAACACTTCCAGCCTCGGCCCAATGTCCGGATCCATGTCCCGGATCGACTGGAACGGCTTGCCGTTCAGCGTTCCCGCCCCGGACTCGGTCACCGGCGAATGCGGAAAGTTCTCATTCCGGAACAGGTCGTGGCGCAGCCGCTCGGCATGCAGCGCCGAGTAATACAGCACCGCGCCCATCTCGGTCTTGTCGCCACCCTGCGCCAGGACCGCCAACTGCTTCTCCGCGCGGTCGAACTGACCCGCGAAACACAACAACTCAAACAGAAACGTTCTCTGCTGAACGTCCGTAGGGTGATCCCGTAGGAACGCCGCCAGTGCTTGCGTCGCCTCGGTGACTTTGCCCTCTTGGAACAACGCTCGTGCCGTCATTTTTCCTCGTGGATCACCCTACGCGTCAACTCACGCCGCCGCTAGTACGGCTTCAACGTGGCCAGGTTGTAGCCCTTCTCGACGAAGCCCTGCAGCTTGCCCTCGTCGCTCTCCGGGTTGTAACCGACCTTCACCTTCTCGAACGCCATGCTGATGGACACCGTCGGGTTCTCCGAAGAACCGGACATCTGGACCGAGGTGAGAATCACGTCTTCCATCTCGATCTTGAAGTAGTCTTCCTGCCCGTCGCCCATCGGCTTGTCGTACAGCAACGTCGCCGTGCCCAGGTTGTTGCCCGTGCAGCAGTCGTCGAAGTACAACGGCAGGTTCTTGTCCGCGACGCACATGATCGTGACATCCGATACGTTCGCGCGGCCCGTGCGGGACTCGCTGCCCGACGAACCGGCCTGATAGGTGGCCTGGTTCGACACACCGAAGCTGAAGGACAGAATGTCGGTGGCGTTGGTCTTGCTGGTGCTCGGCCCAGGACGCTCCGAAATGATGATATATGCATTAACCGCCATGCGCGTTCTCCTCTTTCGTGAACAGTGTTAGTGGTACTGCCAACATCAGGAGCGGCCCGAACCACGTGAGCCGCCCCAACCGGCCCAGCGCCTCCGAATACTACTTCGCGGGAGCTGGCAGTTCCGCCACCAATCGCAGCGAAACCGTGAGTTCATCCAACTGGAAGTGTGGCCGCAGAAACGCCACGGCGCGATAGCAACCGGGCTTCCCGGGGATCTCCACAACATCCACACGCGCCTCGCGGAGAGGGCGCCGAGCTTTCGTCTCGGCCGAGGCACTATCGTCAGGCGTGACGTAATTGATGATCCACTTGTTCAGGAACGTGTCCGCCTGCTCGCGCGACATGAAGCTGCCGATCTTGTCCCGCATCATCACCTTCAGGTAGTGCGCAAAGCGCGATACCGCCATGATGTAGGGGAGCTGCGTCGACAACCGCGCGTTGGCGTTCGCCGAATCCGAATCGTACAGCTTCGGCTTCTGGCACGACTGCACGCTGAAAAACGCCGCGTAGTCCGTTCCCTTGCAGTGGACCAGCGGCACGAAGCCGAGGTCCGCCAATTCCTTCTCGCGACGGTCCGTGATGGGCACTTCCGTCGGGCACTTCATCGCCACGTCCCCTTCGTCCGTGTAGAAGTTGTGCACCGGCAGGCCTTCCACCAGGCCCCCGCCTTCCACCCCGCGCATCGCCACGCACATGCCGTACTTCGAGAACGAATTCGTCATGCGCGTCGCCAGCGCGTAGGCGGCGTTCATCCACAAATACTTGCTGTGATCGCTGCCGTCCACGCCCTCCTCATAGGAGAACGCTTCCACCGGCTTCGTGTCCTTGCCATACGGCAGCCGGCCCAAAACCCTCGGCAGCGCCAGCGCCACGTAGCGCGAGTCTTCCGTCTGCCGGAAGCTCTTCCACTTCGCGTACTCTGTCGTGTCGAAGATCTTCGCCAGGTCGCGGGGCGCGTCCAACTGCGTCCAGCTCTGCAGGTTGAACAGGTCTTCCTTCGCCGCGGAAACGAACGGCGCGTGCGCCGCCGCCGCCACGTTGGAGATCCGCTCCAGCAGCTCCACGTCCTCCGGATGCTTCCCGAAGTCGTAGTCGCCCACCATCGCCCCGAACGGAGCGCCGCCAAATACGCCGTACTCTTCCTCGTAGATCTTCTTGAAGAGTGCGCTCTGGTCGAACTCGGGCGCCCGCTGCAGGTCGCGCAGCAGTTCTTTCTTCGAGACGTTCATCACGCGGATCTTGAGCTGCGTGCCCGTCTCGCTCTGGTCCATCAGGTACTTCAGCCCACGCCAGGAGCCTTCCAGCTTCTGGAACGACTCGTGGTGCATGATCTCGTTCAACTGGATCGAAAGCAGGTGATCGATCTGCGCGATGCGCGCGTTGATCATCATCTCCGCATCCCGCCCCAGCGTGATCGAACCTTCCAGGAACTGGCCGACGAACTCCTTGATCAGGTCTTTGCCCCGAGGGTCTGCTCCCAGCCGCCCCTCTTCGACAATCTGATCGAGTAGGCCTTTTTCGACGGTTGTCGATTGTGCGGCTGCTGCCGCGGCTTGAGGATCAGCCATTGGAACCTCCGTCGCCCATCTCCTTCTTCAGCTTCTCCAGCTTGTCGGTGTCGCCCACCGCGCCCAGGAGCGCTTCTTCCAGCTTGTCGTTGCCCTGGAGCTTGCCGCGCAAGTCGCTCAGGCGCGTCCGCAGGTCCATCAGTTCCTTGAGCGGTTTCACCTGGCGCGCCACGTTCTCCGGCGCGAAGTCGTCCATGCTCTTGAAGTGGAGGTCCACCTTGAGCTGCGGCGCGTTCGGGTCTTCGCTCAGCTTGTTCTCGACGGCATACGAAAGGTGCGGCTTCATGCCCTCGAGAACGGTGTCGAAATTGTCCGGGTTCACTTCGACGAACTTCCGCTCCTTCAGTTTCGGGAGCGGCTCCGTCGGCTGTCCGGTGAAATCGCCAAGGACGCCTACCACAAACGGCAGTTCCTTGACTTCAATGGCGCCGCCCACTTCCACGTCGTACGTGATCTGTACTCGGGGGCTGCGCACACGGTCGAGCTTATGCTGTGTGCTTTCTCTTCCCATCGGGATCTCCTTGCGGTAGCAGTCCAGTAAGGGGTGCTGGG
>DALYJJ010000184.1:0-10692 GCA_031969915.1 Bryobacteraceae bacterium
CCTGACGCCGGCCCCATCCGGTAGGATTACACTCGAAGTTGGTTCCGGAAGGAGAATTCAGTTGATCGGATTCGAACAGGAAAGCGACAGGCTGCTCTTTGAGGATGGGCTGGACTTCGCCGAGACGCAAGTCCGCGGCCTGATCGAACGCTCGCCCGGCTTCTACCCCATGTACACGATGCAGGGAAAGTGGAAGCACGAAGGCCAGGCTTGGACGCACTGGTGCGATGGCTTCCTCCCGGGCATGATGTGGATCTTCCGCAAGCGTGCCGCGGCCGCGGGCCGCCCCGACGCCGAGTGGTGGCACGAGCAGGCCATCCGCTACTCGAAGCCCCTCGAGCCGCGCCAGCACGACCGCGACGTCCACGATCTCGGCTTCATCTTCCTGTCAACCTACTACCGCTGGTACGCGCTCTCCGGCGAGCCCGCCCTCAAAGACGTCCTGGTCCAGGCCGGCCGAACCCTCGCCATGCGCTACAAGGAGAAAGGCCAATACCTGCGCTCCTTCGTCGCCGACAACTCCCTGTTCATCGACATCATGATGAACGTCGGTATCATCTTCTACGCGGCCCGCGAAACCAACGATAAGCGCCTGCGCGACATCGCCGTCCGCCACGCTCTCACCACCCGCCGCTACCTGGTCCGCGGCGACGGCTCCACCGCCCACGAAGGCATCTTCGATCTCGAAACCGGCGAGTTCCTTCGCCAAACCACACACCAGGGCTTCCGCGGCGATTCCTGCTGGTCGCGCGGCCTCGCCTGGGCCCTCTACGGCTTCAGCACCTGCTACGAGTACAGCCGCGATCCCCGCTTCCTCGAAACTGCCGAAGCCTGCGCCGACTACTACATCACCCACACCCCCACCGACGGCGTTCCGCCCTGGGATTACAACGCCTCCGCCGAGACTCGCAAGCTGCTCGATACCTCGGCCGGCGCCATCGCCGCCTCCGGCATGCTTCGTCTCTGCCGCCTGCTGGCCGATCCGGTGAAAGGCCACTTCTACTGGAACACCGCCGTCCGCATTTTGCGGTCGCTCACCCAGAAGCACCTCGGCAAGTCCGACCCCGAGTGCGAGGGCATCCTCAAGGGCGGCGTCTATCACATCCACAAGGGCCTCGGCGTCGATGAGTCCGTGATGTGGGGCGAGTATTTCTTCGTCGAAGCGCTCTGGAACGCTTCGCGTCAGTTGCCGTAGGAACATCGCTAGTGGAAGGAGTCGCGGTCATGCGGCGTGGTCTCCTGTTGCTTCCGCTCGTTTTCACCCTGCCCTTGCCGGCCCAGCTCGACCAGCTCAGCCGGGTCCTGGGAACGCTGGGCCAGAAGAACGCGGTCACCGAAATCGCCCTCTCCGCCACCCCCGGCGACCGCCGCATCCGCCCCCGCGAAACCGCCGTTGTGCAGGTGCTCGCCTATGGCAAGGACGGCGAGAAGCGCGTCCGCCTGCGCCGCACCGGCGCGCGTTTCACCGTCCGCCAGCCCAACGGAGGCTGGGTCTCCAAGCCGTTTTCCTTTCAGGGCGAGCAGCCCGAGAAGTTCTTCGAAGAGAGCAACAACGCCGCCTGGAACGTCATTCGCGACGCCAAGGGCGAGTTCGTCACCAAGGACGCCGTCCTCTATACCGCGCCCGAGACGCCGGGCGCTTACGTCATCGATGCCGTCCTGGAGGGAGCGAAGGCCGAGATCGCCATCGAAGTCACGCCCGAGGCCCCGTCCCGAGCCAAGTCGGAACGGATCACCTTCCCTCCCGCCGCCCGCGGCGCGGACCCTTACCGCCCCCTGGCCGAACATTGGGCGCCCTTCCTGGCACAGGAAACGTGGTTCCAACCCAAGTCCGACTACCCGGCGCGCTTCGACTTCGATGGCGACTGGCACGGCGACAATAACTGGGACAACCTGGAGGAAGGCAGTTCGCAGGCGTACGTCTATTACGCCGCCATGGAGACCGCCACCCACTGGTTCCTCATCTACAACGTCTTTCACCCGCGCGACTACTCCGACCGCTGCATCGTCGGCACCTGCCATGAAAACGACAACGAGGGGCTGATTCTCACCATCCTCAAGGACGGCTCGCGCTTCGGCAGACTGCAAGTGATGGAGACGCTCGCCCACAACAACGTCTACACATCCTGCTCGGACCGCTCGTTCCGCGGCAACGTCCACAACATCGACGGCGATATCGAACTCTACCAAGGCTCCCATCCCGTGGTCTTCATCGAAAGCGGCGGCCACGGCATCTACGGCAGCCTCACCTCGCACTCGCGCTTCACCCTCGCGCGTGGAGAGTTCACCGAGGGCACGGGCGTCACTCTCATCTACAAGGGCGCCGCCGAGCGGCCGAAAAACCCGAACGACCGCCTGGTGGGCTACGACCTGCTCCCCATCTACGACGAGTGGTGGACCAAAACCGAGCAGGGCAAGTGGAGCGACCGCACCTTCGATGCCTACTATCGCTATCAGCCCGTCGGTGAACGACCCGCTCCCAAGTTCCCCATCGGCGGCTCGTTTCTGGGCCGCAAGGAAGCCTCCAACGCGGCCAAGCCCTTCTGGGGTTGGCATGACTCGCTGACCCTCAAGCGCAAGGTGCTTGCCGTCGGACAGTGGGGGCTCGATCCGGCATACGCTCTCTCCCGCACTCTCACCCTGCCCGCCGGTCAACCGTTCTCCACCGAGTACGTCTTTAATCCCTATCTCGGCATCGGCCAGCCCGTGGCCGCCGCCCTTCAGCCGCGACAGCCCACGCAGCCCGCGCAGCCCGAACCCGCGATTTCGCTCCAGCCCGCCCTGCCGCCCGATTCCCCTGCGACGCCGCCGCAGGCGCCCGAGGGCCCCGCAACGCTGCAGCCCGCGCCGCCTCCCGACGCGCCCGCGCCCGCGGTATCCACCGCGCCGAACGGCCAGATGGAAGTCGCCGCGCGGGTCGACGGTTCGGCGATCTTTATCGCGGGCCCCGCGGCAGCGCCCCGCTTCGAAGTCCTCGCCGGCCAGCCCGTGAGCGGCGTGTCCATCACCGGGCTCCCCGCCGCCGGCGCCGCAACCTGGACCGTCACGCGCCTCGACGGACGCGGCACGGTCGCCATCGCCGAGCAGCCCAGCGCCGCCAACGGTTTCACCGTGCGCGTCCGCATCGACGACCCGAAAGGCGGCGCCGATACCTATCGCTTCCGCCTGAACTGGCGCCGCTGACTGCGGCCACCCGAATGTCTCAGCGAATCGTGAGCACGTAGGTCAGCCGGTCGCGCCGCCGGCCGATCGCGTAGCCCGCTGCCGCTCCCCCGCCCGCTAGTCCAACCGCCACCGTTGCAAAGTGCGCGGCGTTCTCCCCGCCGAGTTGCTCCCCCGCGCCGAGAAGAACCGCGATGCCGATGCCGGCAAGCGCCAGACCCACTGCCCAACGGGCGCGCGACTTGCCCTTTGCGATTTCGTACTGGACAAACTTCACGCTGTCTCGCGGGACGGGACGATCCCGTCCGCGAAGCTCGATCTCCGCACCCGTTACATTGGTAACTCTTCCCGTGGCGAAGGACCCGTCGGTGAGCGCGACAAGCACCCGGCGATTCGTCACCCGAGCCGGAACGTCGGCCCAGGAGACATTCTCGCGGATCACGCGCCCGGTGGGTGCCGGCGGCGCCTGCGCCAGAACCAGTGGCGCCGCGGTGAGATGGCAGGTGAGAAAGCAGAGTGCCGTCCGGATCGTCATTCCTTGTCCGACGCGCACCTACCGCGGCGGGTTTCCTCTCTCCCGCGGGATCCCCTCTACTGCTCCGGATTGCGCGGGAACTTCCAATACGGCAGACGCACGTCGCGGATGAAAATCTGATCGGCGCGCGAGCCGTCCGGCGCTTCAAAGCCCTGCGCGCCCGCCGCCGTGACATAGTCGTCCTGCTCCACGCCGTCGCCTGAAACCCCGAGGCCGCCGATCAACTGACCGCCCCGATAGAGCGGCGCAGAGCCCGGGAAGAACACGATGCCGCTCTGGTTGCGATGCGTGGGCTCCGAGCCCTGCGTGCACGGGTTCGCCAGGTCCCGCAAATACAGCTCCCGGAACGGCCCCGGCGCAGATCGGTTGATCCCCGACGGGAAGTACAATTGCGATCCGAAGCCGATCGTCCGGTTCGTCACCGCCGTTCCCGGCGGCACGCCCGGCAAGTCCTGCGGGTTCACGCCCCGCCCGGAGAAATACACCACGTTCCGCGACTTGGTCGCCGCCACGTCGATCGAGAAGACCGTCGCATCCGGCATCCGGAACAGCCCCAGAATCGTGCCCTCCAGGTCCGAAACGGAAATCACCATTCTTGTTCTGGAGCCCAGCGGCAGGCGGATCTGCGCCCGCGTCCGGTTGGCGCGCGCCACGGCGTTCTCCACAATCCGCGTCACCTCCTCGCGCGTGAGTTGCGTGCCCGCGTTCGGGCCCACCAGCCAACCGTCGGGCGCGGGTGCGCCTCCCCGCGGCGCCACCGCGTACAGCGCGGCGTTGAACACCGCGTCCGCCTGCGTGCCCGCGGGGCGCGTGGTCTGCGTCAGGAACGGCAGGCGAATGCCGTCGATGTAGACCGCGAACGGGGGCGGCAGCACCTGCACGAAGAACGGCGTGCCCGCCGTCGCCGCCGCCACCGCAAACTCCGCATGGTTCTCGTCGATGCCCGCGACGCCCAGTCCCCCGATCACTTCCTGCCCCTCCCCCACCGCTCGGTACAGCGGAGTGCCTCCGGGAATCGTGGCGATGCCCCGCCCGGCGCCCTCGCCCGAAAGATCGCGCGCGGGCGGCACAGCCCGCCCCGGCTGGTAGTTGCCCGCCAGGAAACAGCCGCGGTTCGTGTTCTCGATCCCGAACAGGGCCGCCGCCGGAGTGTTGATCGGACGCCAGCCGGGAAACTGATCGGGAAAGTTCTCGCGGCTGATCGCGCGCACCGTGCGCGACGACAGAGGCGCCTGGTTATTGCTGAAGAAAGCACCGGTGCGCGCCAGCGAAAGCGCCGTTGCCATGGCATCCGCCGTCGCCTGCGGCTTGCGATAGACCGCCAGCGGGCGGCCCGCGCGGTCCACCACCGCGATCGCCATCCGCGGATCGGCGATCGCCGCCGCCGCGCGCTCCACCAACCCCGCCACCTCGGCGGCGCTGAGTTGCACCGGATCGCCGGCATTCTGCACGTCGATTCCCGCGATGTTGCTGCGCGTCTCCCCCGCCTGGATCGACACGTCCGCGAACGCCGTCCCCGCCACGGCCGGCATCGCGAACTGGATCTCTTCATCGCTCAGCCGCTCGCCCGCCGCGGCGTGCTCGCCAACCCATACCTCGCACCGCTCCGGAACGCCCGCCGCCGCCAGGATCAGCAGTTCGCCCGGCCGCGCCGGATCCCCTTCCGTCACCGGCGCTCCGGTGTCGGCGTGGCGCACCAGGGCCCGCTCCAGGCCGTCCCGATACTCGGTCTTCAGCACCGGTGGCGGCGCAGCGAGGGCCGCGGCCGCGGCCAGCAACAACACCGCTCTCATCGCGCACCCCCCACCGGCGGGCCGGGCGGCGCATCCGTTACCGTGTACAACGCGCCCTCCCGCAAAAACAATTTGTCCGATTCCTGTTTCGTGAACGGACGCGAGCCCCGCCGCCCGAACACCGCCACCTGGTTGCCGCTTTCATCCACCGCGCGGTCGCGGTCCAAACCCTTGCCGATCGCGATCGCCGTTCCTTTGGTCTTGTACGTCGCGATCAACTCCGGCTCCGGCGCGGGACTGAAGCCCCACAGCCCCGGCGTGCGCGCCGGCGACATCATCTGCAACACCCGCAGCCCGTTCCTGCCGTCCGCGACATAGGCGAACAGGCTCGCGTTGGTCATCCCCACCCGCACGGAGTAGGCGTCATTCATCTCGCCGCCCGCGTTGAAGAACCGCGGCGCGCCCGGTTTCTCGGGGTTCTCCACGTCCACGATCGCCAGTCCCTGCTTGCCCGCGGCGACGTAGGCGTACGTGCGGGCGACATACACGTCGCGCGCATCGGCGATGGGAATGTTCGTCTTCACCGCCGGCCGCCGCGGGTCCGTGATGTCAACGACGGCCAGCCCCTCGCGGTGGACGACGAACGCGTAGCGGAACTGGACCGCCACCGTACCCGCTCCCTTCATGGGAATCGTCGTTGCGATCTTCGGCTCCATTGGATTGCTCACGTCCACCACCGCCACGCCCGTGTCCGTGGAGACATAGGCGTTGGTTCCCGCCAGCACCACGTGGCGCGCCCCCTTCAGCGCGCCGCCCGGATTGAACGTCACCGCCCGTTTCAGGAAGTTGTTGCGCGGGTCGCCGTCCAGCAGCGTCGCGGCGTTGATCAGAATCAACCCCTCCTCGCGGTCCGCCACATAGAGGAACGCGTACAGCAGATGAATCGGCTGCTCTTCGTTCTTCGGGTCGCGCTTGCGCGCCGGATCCACGCCCAGCGTCGTCGGCGCCGCGATCCACGCCGCGTCTTTCGTCTTCACGCTGAACCGCTGCCCCAGCGGCGAAACAGGCGCCGTCACCATGCGCTCGGCCAGTTGCTTGTTGTCGATGTTGGCCACGTCGTAGATCTCCACGCCGTGCTTGCCCTTCGCCGCGTACAGATACTCGCCGCGCACCTGCACGCACTCGATCTCGCCGTGGTGATGGTAAGCCTCGCTCAGCCGTTTCGTTCTCTGGTGCTTCTCGTACTCTTCCGGATACGCCAGCTTGTGGAGCGAGCTGCCGATCACCGCCTGCGGCTCTTCGCGTTCGCCCACCACCACCGCCTCAAAGCCGTGGTCCCCCTCGCCCACATACACATAACGTCCGAAGAAGTTGACGAAGTTCGTGCCTTGCAGAAGCACCTGCGCCATCCACGCGTTGTTGTCGTTCTTCGCCGAAACGTGGCAGTCCGTGCACGTGCGCGTTTCGCGCTTCCGCACGGAGTGCGGGAAGTGCGGGTTGAACGCCTGCCCGCTGTATCCCTCCGAGGAAATCGTCTGCTGCTGTTGATAGAACCACTCGCGGTTGCCGCCCTGCGAACTCACCAGCACCGCGCTCGACGAGCGCACCGGCGCGATGCGGCCGTTCTTCGTGGTCGAATCCTTGCCCAGCATGAACACGTCGTCGCGCAACACCTGGTAGTTGTACGTCGTGAAATTCTTCGTATCCGGCCCGCCTTCGTTGTGCAGCGCCGGCCGCTTCGCGTTCGACTTCATCGACAGATGGCACCCGAAACAACTCGTCATCCACGACGTGTGGCAGCTATAGCAGGACATCTTCTCGTCCTGGTGCGCCAGCAGCGCGCCGTCCGCCGGCGCGTCGCCCCAGGTCCGCCCGTCGCGGCGCACGGTCTTCGCCAGCCGCGCCTTCTCGTTGTATTCCGGGTGGCCGGGCGTGATCGAGTCCTTCACCTGCGACACCGCCCACTCCTTGTCCTTCTCCACCATCGAGCGCTGCATCAGCCGGCCCTCCACCCATTCGAAGCGGCGCGTCCCGAACGGCGTTCGCAGCAGCGAAAGATCCCGCGGCGGCGTGGTCGCGGCCGTGCCCGACATGCGCAGCGTGGCCTGCCCCCGGATCGTCCCGTGGCAATCCATGCAATCGATCTCGACCGCCGCCCGCGCGTCGCCGTAGAGCTTGCCGTTGCCGTGCGCGTCCTGCTCGAAATGGCAATCGATGCAGTGCATGCCCTTCTCCAGGTGAATGTCCTTGAGGTGCACCGCCTTCCGGAACCGCTCCGGATCGTCGAAAGCGATCGGCCGGTCCTCCGCGTCCAGCCACGTGCCCTTGCGGTCGTGCTTGAACACCGCGCGGTTCACCCATCCGCGCCCGTGGAAGTCCGCGAACTGCGTCTGCTTCAACTTCGGATTCAGGGACGTCAGGTTCTTGAGAAACTCCGGGTCGGACCAAAGCCCCTTCAGCGAAGACGCCTCCGGATTGCGCGCCAGCGACGCCGCCTCTTCGTCCGGCGTCATCTTCTTCGCGTGCGCCGGATACATGTGCTCGCCGTCCGTCTCGTTGTCCCACCACATGTAGCCCAGGTACTGAAACGCGTACGAAGTGCCCGGATGGTTGTGGCAGGTCACGCATTGGCTCGAGGGAATGCTGCGCGTGAACCGGTGCGCAATGGGATGGCCCGGTTCGTTCTTCGGAATCGTGGGATCCGGGTTCCGCGTGCGTCCGTCGTTGCCCATCGCGGCGTACTGCGCTGAGTGAAAGCGGTCGCGGTCGTTCGCGTACACCACGTGGCACGCCGTGCAACCGGAGGAGCGGTAGTCGCCCGGCTGATCGTTGGTGCCCAGAAATGAGAGCATCGGGTCGAACAGCCGCGTGCGCTGCATGCCTTGAAATACCGGGTCGGTGCGCGTCCCCGTGCCGAAGCCGCGCAGGCTCAGCCGGTTGTCCCCGCGCTCGAACACGCGCAGCGTGTTGCCCGGCTGCGTGAACTGGAACTCGGGCAGCGGCCACAGTTGCGGCAGTACGCCCTTGAACTTCGTCTCCTCGTCCGAGGGCGGAGGCAGCGTGAGCAGCTTCCGTGGACGCCCCTGCGCGTCGTAGCTCTCGCCGAAGTGAGCGTTCTTGCCCGGGAATCCGCCGTTGTTGTAGAGCACCGCGCCCCACAGGTAAGCGCCGTGCGTCATCAGGCTGTTCTGCACGCGGGCGACGATCGGCGAGTGGCACGCCGCCGTCCCGCACGTCTGCTCCGCCACGCGAAGATCGCCCGGGTTCACGAAGCGGATGTAAGCGGGATCCTCGCGGTTGAGCAGCGTGTAGGAGCGCTGCGGGTTCGCGCTCAGCGGCCACTCGCGCCGGTACCGCGGCGCCACGTGGCCGGCCGCCTTGTCCGTGGTCCCCGCGTTGCCACCGTGGCAATCCGTACAGCCCAGGCGCACCGCGGGTGAGGCGTGCATCGCTTCCGTGCCCACGTGGCACCGGGCGGAGACGCAGCCTTCGCTCTTGCGAACCTCTTCCTCGCGCGACTGCGTCAGCAGGTCCTGCCCGTGGACCGCGGCCGTGGACAACACAATGAAAGCGATGGCGCGCATATCAGAAAACGAACCTCGCACTGATGAACCCGGAGAGCTGCGTCCGTCCGGTGTAGATATCCTTGAACCCCGCGCCCGGAAACAGCACCCCGAAGCCGCCCGTGAGCACGATGTTCTCGCTCAACAGCGGCCGGTATTGCAGACCGAAGCCGCCGTCCAGACCGATCGCGTGGCGTATCCGGCTCTGGAACAGCACCGCCTCCAGCACTTCCGTGCGATGGAACTTCGCGTAGTTCACGTTCACCGTCGAGCGCAGCTTGGGCGTGACCTTCGCGTCCATGCCCGCGTTGAACAGCAGAATGCCGGGATTGATGAAATTCGCCTGCCCCTGGAACACGCTCGAACGCAGGTTCGGGATCAGGCTGTTGATGCCGAACAGCAGCACGCCCGTCCCGGTAAGCGGAACCAGTTGCCGGTTCAGGAAATTCGTCCCCCCGCCTTCGAAGACGTTGTTGATCAACCCGCGGTCCGCCTTGTCCTGCACGCCCAGAAACCCGCCCCCCGCGAACTGCTGGTTCGGCACGATCGCGTCGAAGCCCCGCGCCCGCCCGTCGTTCACGTCCCCATCGCCGGACGTGAAAAAGACTGACGCCTTGTAGATCGCCCAGTCGCGCTCATAGGCGATCTCCCCCGCGGCAAGCTGCGCGTTGATCGTCTGCCGGTTGTTCAACGCCGGAATCGGATGAAAGCTGTCGTTGCCAAAGGCCTGATAAAACGCATGCGAGACGTTGATCCGGCCCACGTGCCCATCGCCCGAAATGCCGGCGTATCCGGCCCGGATCTTGTGCGGAACCGGCAGCCCGATCGCCGCCGGCCGCACCAGAAACCCGTTGCGGTCCACGTGCACCGAAGGCTGATCGTTGTTGTAGAGCACGCTGAAGTTCAGGTTGTAGCCCGGCGTGAACGCGTCCTGCCAGTAAAGGTTCGCCACCGCCACGCGCTGGTTCCGCTGCCGCAGCCGGTTCAGCCCGCTGTTCGTGTCTTTCTCCAGCATGTAGAACAGCGCCACGTTGTACTGGAACACGTTGTCGCGGAAGTTGCCGAACAGGCGCGTACCAGGCTGCTCGTCGGAGAACACGAAGCCGCGGAAGTCACTTGTGAATCGCTGCACGCCCACGCGCAGCGACGTGAAATCGAAGGCCGCGTTGCCCCGGTCGTCCACGTTGCGCGCTCTCCGGAACAGCCGCGTGCTGTTCGTGCCGAACCGCTTTTCGATAAACGCTTCCTGGATGCCCACCGCCGTATCCAGCCGGCTGGTCCCGCGCCGCACGTCCGCGTTCACGATGCCGGTCTCCCGCGCCCGCAGGTAGTTCACGCTGAACTCCGGCGTGAACCGCACCTCCCAATCCACCGGCGCGAAGCCCGCCGCCCCCTTGAAGAAATCGAAGCTCAGCCGGAGATTCTGCCGGAGAAATCCCTGGCCCCCGCGGCCGAAGAACTCGAAGTCCCCGGGGCGGGCCGCGCTCTGCACGCTCGGCGTCGGAATACGGCGGCCGTCGAAGGTGGTCTCGCTCGAACCCTGGAAGTTCAGAAAATACTCGCGGCCGAAGATCGGGAAGTCGCCCTTGAGCACGCGTTGGTTGTAAGGATCCCACCAGCGGCCGCGCGCATAGATCGCGTCCAGCCCGCGGTCTTCGTAGCGCCGCCACTGCGGAAACGCAATGCGCCAGCGGCTCGG
>DALYJJ010000185.1:0-10623 GCA_031969915.1 Bryobacteraceae bacterium
GCGCGGCGCGGGCGGGCGGGCGATGGGGTAGCCGTTCTTGTGGAACCAATGGAAATCATCGGGGGAGATGTAAATGCCGATGGCGATCCCCTCGGCGCGGAAGGCGCGAATGATCTCGCCGGTGACGTCACGCGCGAAGGGCGTGTTCATGATGTTGAAGGAGGTGGTGCGGGTGGGCCAGAAGCAAAAGCCGGCGTGATGCTTGGCGGTGAAGACGACGTAGCGCATGCCGGCGAGCTTCGCCTGGCGAGCCCACTCGGCGGGGTCGAAGCGCTTGGGGTGAAAGGCGCGAGGCAGCTCTTCGAAGTAGCGCTCGACATAATCCGGCGCGGCGCCGACGAGCGAATGGCTGATCACCGAGCCAAGCGGCGCGTCGACGTTCCAATGGATGAACATCCCGAAGCCCAGATCGCGGAACCACTCCAGCCGCTCCGGCTTGTTCTGCGCGCTGAGGGAGGCGGCGGCTGGCAGCAGGACGAGGAGCGAAGCGAGCAGGGGGCGGAGCATACTCGATACAGTATCAGGCGCATGGAGATCCGCGAGTTTCTGTGGCCTGCGGCGGCCGAGCGGGACGAAGCGTTCCGGCGCGAGATCCAGGCTCTGAGCCGGCGCGGCCTGCGGGTGCTGGGCCGGGTGTAGATCTCGGTGGCCGTGGTCAGCCAGCTCATCGACTACCTGACACTGGAAGGACTGCCGACGCGCTTCGACGGGTTGCTGCAGTCGGTGGTGATCGCGGCGGTGGGCGGGTTATTGCTGGCGGTGGGACGGACGGGTTTCGCGGCCACGCGCGCGCGGGCCATCGGGCTGGCGGCGTTTCTTCTGATGGGCGCCATGCTCACGTTCAATTCGCTGCTCATGGCGCGCAAGGTACCGGAGGCCTACCACTACGTTCCGGGCACGATGTCGCTGGTGATGATGGTAGCGGTGGGCACGCTGCCGCTGCGGCCGATGGAGGCCTTCGGGCTGGGGCTGGCGATCGAGATTTTCTACGCCCTGACGCTGCGCTGGGCGCGGGCGGCGAGCTGGGTGGGCGGGCTGAACCTGGACGGCATGCAGTTCGGCGTGATGCTGCTTGCGACGCTGTTGGCCACGGTGCTGGCGGGCGTGCTGTACGCGCAGCGGCGGCGCGAGCACCAGGCGCATGAAGAGGCCATCCGGGAGCGTTCGCGGGCGCTGCTGTCGGAGAGCGGAGCGTCGATCGGGAGGCTGGCGGCGGCGCTGAGCCACGAGTTGAACACGCCGGTGGGAGCGCTGGTGAGTTCGGCGGAGAGCATGGTGATTTCCTCGGAGCGGATGGTGAGTGTCGGGGCGGGCGAACGCGAGCGCCTGATGCTGCTCCAGGACGACCTGCGCAAGTCGATCGCCGATTCCGCGGGACGGCTGGGCGAGATCGCGGGCCGAATGCAGCGCTTCGCGCATCTGGATCGCGCCGAGACGCAGAGCGTGGACCTGCAGCAGTTGCTGGCGGACGTAGTGGAGCTGGTGCGTCCGCGCCTGGGGCCAGGGGTGAACGTGCGGCTGGCCGCGGACGCAATGCCGGCATTGACGTGCCGGCCGCAGCAGTTGAGTTCGGCGTTCTTCACGCTGCTGGCGAACGCGGCGGCGGCGGCGCCGGCGGGGAGTTGGATTTCGGTCCGGGCGCGGGCGTCGGAAGACGGAGTGGAGGTTCGGGTGGAAGACCGGGGGCCGGGCCTGGCGGCGGGCGCGGCGGGCGCGGCGGGCTCGCCATTCGAGCCTGCCTTTCGAGCCTCGGAGAACCGGATGACGGCGGCGAACCTGGGGCTGTTCGGGGCGCGGCAGATCGTTCTGGAGCACGGCGGGGAGATCGCGGCGGAGGAAGTCCCGGGTGGAGGGACGGCGATCCGCGTTTGCTTGCCGGCGGCGGAGCGCTCACAATAGAGCACATGCAGCGGAAAGCGTTTCTCACACTCACACTGTTCGCGCTGGCGGCTGGGGCGGCGTTCGGGCAACGGCCCCGGGTGAGCCCGCACGAAACCGTCACCGCGATGGTGGGCGGCAAGAAGGTCACGATCGAATACGGGCGTCCCTATCTGAAGGGCCGGAAGGCAGTAGGCGGGCAGTTGGTGCCGTTCGGGCAGGTCTGGCGCACGGGGGCGGATGAAGCCACGAAGCTGACCACGGAAGCGGACCTGATGATCGGGACGCTGGCCGTGCCGGCCGGTTCCTATGCGCTGTTCACGCTACCGGAAGAGAAGGGTTGGACGTTGATCGTGAACAAGACGGCCAAGCAATGGGGCGCGTTCAACTACGACGCGGCGGTGGACCTGGGACGCACGGCGATGAAGATCACGGCGTTGAGCGCGCCGGTGGAGCAGTTCACGATCGAGGTGACGGGCAGCGCGATCACGATGCGCTGGGAGAACACGGAAGCCTCAGTGCCGGTAAAGCTCAAGTAGGTCAGGGCAGTTCGAGCGAAAGGAACATGAGCTTGCCGTTTCGTTCGATCTGGACGGCGAGCGCATCGCCCGGCTTGTAGCGGCCGAGGGCGGCACGAAGGTCGGAGATGGCCGCGACGGCCTCGCGATTAATGGCGTAGATGACGTCGCCGGCGCGGAAGCCGCCTTCCATAAAGGGCGCGTCAGCGGCGCGGGCGGCCACCAGGACGCCGATCTCCTTGCGCAGCGGCGTGAGGCGCTCCAGGACGCGGGGCGTGAGTTCGACGACCAGGACGCCGAGTTGAGGAATGAGGTTTTCGCCCTTGGTGAGCAGGGAGGCGAAGCGCTCGGCATCCACCTGCTTCTCGGTGACCTTGACCTGGGCCTTCACGCGCTGGGCGCCACGGAGGAGTTCGAGGCTGACCACGTCGCCGGCTTTCGGGCGGTAGAGGTTGACGATGAACTGCCGGGCGTTTTCCATGGGCTTGCCGTTGAGGGTGTCGATGACATCGCCCACCTGGAGCCCGGCCTCTTCGGCGGCGCCTTCCTCTTCGACGTCGGCGACCACGATCCCCCAGGAGCGGGGCAGTTTCCAGCCGGAGGCCAGGGTGGGAGTGATGGTCTGCACTTCCACGCCGATTTCGCCGCGCCGGACGCGGCCGTGCTGGCGGATCTGTTCGTAGACGGAGCGAACGATGTTGGAGGGAGCGGCGAAGCCGATGCCTTCATTGCCGCCGGACTGCGTGTAGAGGAGGGTATTGATGCCCACCACGCGGCCCGATGCGTCGACCAGCGGGCCGCCGCTGCTACCGGGGTTGATGGGCGCGTCGGTCTGAATGTAGATCATCGGATCGTCGGTGCGAAGCTGGCGGGCCTTGGAACTGACGACGCCCATGCTGACCGAGTTTTCGAGACCGAGCGGGCTTCCGAGGGCGAGGACAAGCTGGCCCTGCTCGACGGCTTCGGAGTCGGCGAAGGGGAGGGCGGGCAGGTTCTGCGCGGGGATCTTGAGCACGGCGAGGTCGGTTTCGACATCCACGCCGACCAGGTCGGCATAGAGAGCGCGGCCGCGGGGACGGAGGACGCTGCGGCGGGGGGCGGCCTCATCGCCGGAAAGTTGGGACGAGAGGAGCACGCGGAGGCGCTCGGCGCCGAGGACGACGTGGGCGTTGGTGACGATGAAGCCGGAGGCGTCGACGATGGTGCCGGAGCCGGAACTCTGCTGGCGGGTGTTGACGCTGGCTTCGTCCTCTTCGTCGACGGGCTTGTAGCCGATGGCGAGGACCTTGACGACGGAGGGGCTGACGCGGCGCGAGAGTTCCTGAAAGAGGGAGCTGACTTCGTCGAGGGCGGCGCGCGGCGGCTTAGGGGAATCGGTGCTCTGGGCCGCGAGGACCGCGGCGGCGAGCGGGAGAATGATCGCGGTACGGGCGGAAATGCCCCGAAGCAACATTCCCTCTATTCTATGCGCTGCGGAACGGCGCGTTTGGCGCCACGGCTGCATTAATCGCCGGAAGCGGCGGCCTCCTCTTCCGCTGGCTTGGGCGTCCATCCCATGGCCTCCAACTGGCGAGAGATGAGGTGCGCGGTTCCGGTAAGCGCCTGCACCAGCCGGGGCGTAGTGGCGTCGACGATGTCGGTGGTGGAACCCATCACGCTGATGGCGGCGGCCGGTTCCCCGGAAGGGGTCAAGACGGGCGCGGCAAGGCACCGGATACCGACAATGTTCTCCTCATCGTCGATCCCGTAGCCGCGTTCCCGGGTGGCCTGCAGTTCGGCGGTGAGGCGGCGCATGGAGACGATGGTGTTGTCGTTGTGGCGGGCGAGCGAATAGGCCTGGGTGAGGGACTGCATCACTTCCGGAGCGGAAAACGCGACGAGCGCTTTGCCGAGCGCGGTGCAGTGCCAGTCCAGGCGCTGGCCTCCCCAGGTAGTGAGGGGCACGCGCGGAGGCGCGACCTGCGCAATGAGTGTGACCTGACCGTTGCTCAGAACGGCCATGTGAACGACGAGAGCGGTTTGCCGCATCAGGCCGACGAGGAACGTGCGCGAGGCCTGGGACAACCAGGAATCGGGAAAGGCGCGCTGGCACAGTTCCGAGAGGCGCGGCCCGGGCAGATAGACGGTCTGTTCCGGGAGCCGGCGCAGGAAGCCCGTGCGCTCCAGGGTCACGAGCAGGCAGTGCGTCGAGCTTCGCGGATAGCCGAGCAGGCGGGTGACCTGGGTGAGGGTCAGACCGTTGGGCGCCACCGCAATGCGCTCCATGATTTCCAGTGCCCGGACGGCGGATGGGAGCGAGGGCGTGCTCAGAACCGTGCCACGGGTTCGCATCAGTCGGATTCCGGACACCAGTATATGAGAAACGGGCCTCGGATCATGCAAATTTAATCCAACCGGCTGGACGGTTCGACGGAAAGGGTTTCCCTTCGGAATCCAACTCGCATAGACTCCCGGCGAAGGGGAAGAAGTTATGTTTCGAACCATCCTGAACGTGTGTCTGGCGGTGCTGGTGTTGGTGGGAGCGCCGAATGGATTCGCGCAAACCACAACGGGCTCCGTTTCCGGAACGGTCGTGGATCCCAGCGCGCTGCCGGTGGCGAACGCGTCGGTGACGCTGACGTCGGCGACCACAGGGGTGCAGCGCAAACTGCAAACGCCGACGACGGGCGACTTCGTGTTCAATGCGGTGGAACCGGGCGCCTACACGGTGGACGTGGAGATGCAAGGGTTCAAGAAGGTGCAGCGGACGAACGTGAACCTGACGGCGAACGAGCGGCTTTCGTTGGGAAGCATCGCGCTCGAAGTGGGCAGCCTGACGGAGAGCGTGACGGTGCGGGCCGAGGGCGCGGCGGTTCAGATCGCCAGTTCCGAGAGGTCCGGCGTACTGACCAGCAGCCAGGTGGAGAACCTGATGGTGAAGGGCCGGAACGTGAGCAGCCTGTTGCAACTGTTGCCGGGAGTGGTCGACACATCGAACTTCGACGGGCCGAACCGGAACTTCGGCATCGGGCTTTGGATTAACGGGGACCGGCGCAACGCATCCGGGCTGTGGCTGGACGGGGTACCGACGCAGGACAGCGGCACGGGCTGGATCTCAACGCTGAACGTGAGCATGGACGCGGTGGCGGAGGTGAAGGTTCTGCTGAACAACTACCAGGCCGAGTATGGCCGCATGCGGGGCGCGGGCGTGCAGATGGTGAGCAAGTCGGGCACGCGCGAGTTCCACGGGACGTTCAGCTACTTCAAGAGGCACGAACAATTCAATGCGAATACGTTCTTCAACAACCGGACGGTGGTGAACGGCCGGGCGATCCCGAAGCCGCGCTACCGCTACAACACGTATTCCTACACGATCGGCGGCCCGATCTACATTCCGAACACGTTCAACCGCGACAAGCAGAAGCTGTTCTTCTTCTGGTCGCAGGAGTTCTGGCCGCAGAGCAGCGCGAACCCGGTAAACACGATCACGATGCCGTCGGAGCTGGAGCGAGCCGGGAATTTCTCGCAGACCGTGGACGTGAACAACCGTCAGATCGTGGTCCGGGACCCGCTGACGCAGCAGCCGTTCGCGGGCAACATCGTACCGGCGGATCGCATCAATGCGAACGGGCAGGCGCTGTTGCGACTGCTTCCGGCGCCCAATTTCTTCGACCGTGCGATCTCCGGCGGTCAATACAACTACGTCAACCAGAACAGCACAGACCGGCCTCAGCAACTGTCGACGATGCGGATCGACTACAACGCGACGTCGAACGACCTGATCGCGGTCACATGGTCGAGGCAGGAAGACAAGCAGACCGGCGCGCAGGGGCTGGCGACGCCGAACGCGAACTGGCCGGCGATCAGCCGGACGTTCGTCACGCGAGGGAACATTCTCTCGGGCCGCTATCAGAAGATCCTGTCGCCGACGCTGGTGAACGAACTCACACTCGGGTACAACTGGCGTTGGGAGACGGAGCTGTTTCCGGAGTCCGAACTGGAGAAATTCCAAAAGGCGACGGTGGGATTCAACACGGCGCAGTTGTTCCCTTCGGCGAACCCGCTGAATCTGATTCCGAACATCTCCTTCGGCGGTATTCCGAACGTGGCGAACATCACGTTGCCGAACGTGCAGATCCTGACGCGATATCCCACCTACATCCTGACCAACAACATCACCAAGACGTTCGCCAAGCACATCGTGAAGGCAGGCATCTTCTACAACCGTCCGGGGGTGACGGGACAGGCGCCGGCGCAGCGCGGCTCCTACAGCTTCGCGACGGACGTGAACAATCCCTTTGAGACCGGCTACACGTACGCGAACGCATTGCTGGGCGTGTATAACAACACGTCGCAGCAGAGCCGTCCGGTGATTCCGTCGACGGTGCAGAAGGCGTTTGAGTGGTTTGTACAGGACTCCTGGAAGGTGACACGCCGGCTGACGGTGGAGGCGGGCATGCGGTTCATCTGGTCGCCGCCGGCCTACACGAATCTGCCATCGGGCATGTTCAGCCCGGCGGCGTTCGACCGGAATGCGATGCCGCAACTGATCCGGCCGGTGCTGCAGGGCGGGCGCCGCGTGGGGCAGGATCCGCGCACGGGGACGATCTATCCGGCGGTGGCGATCGGGGCGCTGGCGCCGGGCAGCGGGAACTTCGCGAACGGGATCATCCTCAATACGCAGGCAGGCGTGCCCAAGGGGCTGATCGACGGATTCGGGATCGTCCTTTCGCCGCGCGTGGGTTTCGCCTGGGATGTATTCGGCAATGGCGCGACGGCGCTGCGGGGCGGCTTCGGCATCTTCCAGAGCGCCGGGGCGAACGGCGAGGGCATGGCGGGGAGCCAGTCCATCTATCCGCTGGTGACCACGTCGCAACTCTTTTACGGGCAGCTTTCCGGCCTGGCCAGCGCGCCGCAGTTGATCTTCCCGAGCGGAGTTTCGACGCGCCAGGATCCGATGGGGATTGCGCGTTCCTACAACGTGAATTTCGGCATCCAGCAGAAGGTGGGCTTCGCGACGGTGGTGGATGTGGCCTACGTGGGGACCTTCGGGCGCAACCTGCGGTGGTCGTTCGATCTGGACCCGCTGCCCATCGGCACGAACTTCGACCCGAAGAACGTGGATGCGACGACGGGGCGCGTGCTGCCGGCGCAGTTCCTGCGCTCATTCCAGGGGTACACGGGAGTGACGTACAACAACTGGGGCGCGAGTTCGAACTATCACTCGATGCAGATGATGGTGAACCGCCGCTTCGCGAGCAAGCTCAACTTCGGGGCGTCGTGGACGTTCTCGAAGTGGCTCAACGCGGTGGATTTCGACGACAACGGGGTGTCGCCCTTCGTGCCCGCGCGGCGCTGGAACTACGGCTACTCGCAGTTTGACCGGACGCACAATCTGCGGGTGAACTTTCTCTACGACGTGCCGGGCTTGCCGTGGAAGAACATGGTGACGAAGTGGGTGACCGACGGCTGGCAGGTGTCGGGCATCACGGGATTCATCAGCGGGGCGCCGTCGAACGTTGGGTTCTCGACCACCAACAACCTGGACATCACGGGAACGCCGTCCGGCGGCGCGCGCATCGTGGTGCTGGGAGACCCGGTGTTGCCGAAGGGCGAGCGCACCTTCGCGCGGCACTTCAACCCGACGGTTTTCGGGAGGCCGGCGGTGGGGACGCTGGGGACGGGCGGCAAGTGGCTGTTCCGCGGGCCGGGCACGAACAACTGGGACATCTCCATCGTGAAGAACTTCCCGCTGCGGGAGCGGTTCGGGCTGCAATACCGGCTGGAGATGTACAACGCGTTCAACCATACGCAGTTCACGGGCGTGGATTCGACGGCGCGCTTCGACCCCAACGGGGTGCAGGTGAATCCGACGCTCGGGCAGTACACGGGCACGGCGGCGCCGCGCCAGATGCAGATGATGCTGAGGTTTACGTTCTAGCGCGGGCGCCTGAGACCTGAGGCTAACAGAGGTTCCAGGGGCTGCGTTTCGGCCGGGAGAGCAGGCGGTTCGCCGCCTCGTCGTCCAGGAAGCGTTCGGCGTTGGGATCCCAGCGCAGCTTGCGGCGGAGGCGCATGGCGACGTCCGCCTGCTGGCAGATAGCTTCAGTGCGCACAGCGGCGCCGATGGGAGAGAGGGTGGGCCGTCCGGTGCGGATGGCGTCGAAGAAGTTCCGGCGGTGGTCGTCGTAGCGGGGGACGCGGTTGCCGTGGGTGGGGATGCGGGCCTGCACTAACTCCGCAGGCTCGGTGCGCATGCCCTGGCGGCTGACCCAGATCCAGCCCCTGGTGCCTTCGATGAGCGTGGCCATGGAACCGAAGCGGAACTGGGGCATGCGCTTGCGGGCGGTGACCAAGTCCATGTGAACGAGTTTCACGCCGTTCGGATAGGTGTGCTCAACGGTCCAGGAGTAGACGACATCGCGCAGGTCAGTGTGAAAGACGCCTTCGCCTTCGACGTCGAGCGGGCCGGTGTGATCCGACTGGTTGACCCACTGAGAGAAGTCGACGTCGTGAATGCCCCAGGCCCCGGAGAGGCAGCCCAATCCGTAATCGTGAATGAACTGCCAATTCAGGGAGACGCGCTCGTCGCTGTAGGGCGCCCAGGGGGCGGGACCAAGCCAGCGGTCGTAATCGAAGCCCGCGGGCGCCGGCTTCTCGAGGGCGGAGACGGGTTCGGGCTTGCCGCCGCCGGCGGAGGCGATGTAGATGGTCTTCACGCGACCGATGAAACCATTGCGCGCCAACTCGCAGGCGTGCCGGAAGTAGTGGCTGGAACGCTGCTGGGTGCCGAACTGGAAGACGACGCCGTAGCGATGCACGGCTTCGCGGACGGCGATGGCGTCGGCGAGGCAGACGCTCATCGGCTTCTCGTAATACATGTGCTTGCCATGGCGCGCCGCCTCGATGCCGTTCAGGGCGTGCCAGTGCTCCGGCGTGGCGATGAGCACGGCGTCGACGCCGCCCAGGGAAAGCAGGCCGCCCGATTCGTTGAAGGCGGCGCACTGCGAGTCCCGGTAGTGGCGGTCGACGGCGGTCTTGGCGCGTTCGCGCGCCGCGTCCTGCACGTCGCAGATGGCGGTGACGCGGACGTCCTCATACTGCAAGGTGGCGCGCAGATGGCCGCTACCCATGCGGCCCACGCCGATGAAGCCGATCTGGATGCGGTCACTGGGAGGGGTGCCGCCGTGCTGGCTGCCGAGCACGCGGGAGGGGACGATGAGGGGCGCGGCGGCGGAGAGCACGGCGCGCCGGGAGATGGGCCGGGAGATCACAACGGTTGGATCATAGCACCGCGTGCGCGGGCCTGCGGGTGACTGGAACCTTGGGATGGCAGTGGCTGCGCGCGTTCCGAGAGAACCCTCCTCTTGGCGAGAAGGTAAACGCTTCGCGACTGATCGCTACCTATCCCCGAATGAGTAGGTCCTGGCGCTCTTTGACAACCGGCCCCACTATGCGCTTCGTGGCAGGGCGCGCACTTTGGGTCGCATGCGGCGCGCCTTCGCAGCGTGCCACAGGTCCCACTTCGCCTGCAATCGTAGCCAGATTTCCGCGTCCCATCTCGTCAGTTCCTGAAGGAGCAGAGCTGTCTCCCTCCTTCAACTGATCTGTGGTCCTCTGCTATCGAATGCACTTGGAGTCGCGCAAGTTGGCGCCCGGTACGGTCAATCTGCGTCTCGGTGTAGTCCGACGCCTAGCATACGAGGCTACCGATTGCGGCCTTCTCAGCCCGGATCTCGCTGCTGGAATCCGCCGGGTCATGGGCGTGAAGAAGCACGGTGTCCGCCCAGGAAACTGGTTGAACGTGGAGCAGGCGACTGCGCTCTGGCTGACTCCGCCGAATGATCGGCTAAAGGGCAAGCGAGACCGCGCCTTGCTAGTAGCACTACTCGCCTGTGGCCTGCGGCGCCACGAGGCCATTTCCCTGGAGGTGCGCCGCGTTCAGCAGCGCGAGGATGCGGGAGTATGCTGCCGCTGCGGGCATCGCCACTCTGGCGCCGCATGATTTGCGGCGAACTTGCGCGCGACTTCGTCATTCGGCTGGAGGCGAACTGGATCAAATCCACTTCCTGCTTGGTCACGTCTCGATTCAAACCACGGAGCGCTACCTCGGCTGCAAGCAGCGACAAGGCCGCCGTCAACGATCGGCTCGGGATCGGGCCGCCGACCTGATTCGACTGGACGGTTCGCAGTCTTCAGGTCAGTCCTGGAAGACTGCCGATCCGGTATCATGGACTCAGTGACGATC
>DALYJJ010000186.1:0-10490 GCA_031969915.1 Bryobacteraceae bacterium
CGGACAGATGACGTGCTAACAAAACCGGACAACTTGCAAAACCAACGACACCCCCACGTCTTCAGCCTCCTTTGCCTTGTCGAACATGGATCAACATGAGGGAACTGTCGATGTCACACACTTTCAGCCTTGCGGCCTCGGTCCGCCGCAACCCGGTGGCGTAGGGCAGCATCAAGAGTGTACGGTAGAGTTGTTTTGAAGGGTCGTGCGATTGACGGCTGAGATTCGAGGCTCCAACAGATGACTGCGTTCATCTCCCACTCGTTCGACAACAGAGCCGAATTCGACAACGTGGCGGACGCCTTCGACCAGGGGGGCGTGCCCTACTGGAATCCGGCGGAGATCAAGTCGGGGAGCTCGCTGCGCGATCAGTTGCGCCGCGCGGTCGAGCGTTGCAGCGTGTGCATCTTCCTCGCCACGCACAAAGCGTTGAGGTCCAGTTGGTGCGGCGCGGAGCTTGGGGCATTTTGGGGAGCGGGTAAGCCCATCGTCGTCTACATCGCCGACTCTTCGCTGGAGGACGACGACCTGCCGCCGATTGTTCAGGGCGACGTTTGGGAGCGGCGCATGTCGAGACTGGTAGCGCGGACCCGGGAGTTGATCGCCGAGGCAGGCGCCGCGTCCGGCGGCCCGCAGAAGACCCCTCCCGCGAGTGTTGGCAGCATGACCGCCGAGCAACTGGAGAAGCTGATCGTCGGAGCCGTCTCGCTGGCCGCGGCCAACGCGGCAAGGGAGGGGCGGGCCTCCACCACGGAAGAACTCGGCCAGGCCGCCAAGGGTCTTGCCGGCCGCGTGCTGGAAGGAATGCGGGCCACCGAGCGCGCCGCCCAGCGGCCCGCCGACCGGCGGCGGCAGATCCTCTGGGTGGACGACCGTCCCGACAACAATGCCTACGAGCGAAGCGCTCTCGAAGCTCTGGGCTTCGAGTTCACGTTGGCGCTTTCAACCCGCGAAGCGCTCGACGTCTTGTCCTCGCAGCAGTTCGCGGCGATCATCTCCGACATGGGCCGCCAGGAGGGGCCGCAGGAAGGCTACGTTCTCCTCAACGCCGTGCGCGCCTCCGGCGACCGAACGCCTTTCTTCATCTACGCGGGCTCGAACGCTCCGGCGCACAAGCGGGAAGCCGCGGCGCGCGGCGCACAGGGCAGCACGAACTCCGCGCGCGAGCTGTACGACATGGTGATCCAGAGCCTTGGCGGTTGACTGCGACAAGCCCTCTTTCCGTCCTGCCAGCGTGCATCAGTAGTTTGCGGTGAGCAGCGACGGCGGGAGCGACCGGGTTGGCGGTCTGGATGTCCTCGTTCCGTTCGTTCTCCGGTGCCGCCGCCGCGGGCTGAGGACTTCCCGGTTTCACCCAAACCCTGGCGTCATTCCTCGCGCGCGGTGGGTGCGTCCGGGGCGTCGGCGGCGGGGAGCCACTTCGCCAACTCCGCCTTTGCCGCCGCGTGCTGTTTTTCCATGGCCAGGTTCGTCCATTCGTCCGGATCCGCCGCATGGTCGTACAGCTCTTCCGTGCCGTCGTGATACCGGATGTACCGCCAGCGCTCGCTCCGCAGGCTGTGGTTTCCCTTGCCGTAGGTGGTGAGGGCGGGCTCTTTGCGGGGCGCGGCGGGATGGCGCAGGAGCGGGACCAGCGATTGGCCCTCCAGTCCGGCGCGGGATGGGACGCCGAGGGCATCGACGAGCGTCGGGTAGATATCCATCAGGCTCACGGTGCGGGCACAGCGGCCGCCGGGCCTGGTGATCCCCGGGATGTTCATCATCAGCACATTGCGGGTGGAGCGCTCCCAAAGCGAAAACTTGCGCCAATGGAGCTTCTCGCCGAGGTGCCAGCCGTGGTCGCTCCAGAGGACCACGGCGGTGCGCCCCGCCTGGGGAGACGTTTCGAGCGCGCGAAAGACATGGCCGAGCATCGCGTCGCAAAACGCAATCGAGGCCAGGTAGCCCTGCACCGCTTTCTTCCACTGCCCATGTTCGACCACGCGCGCGTGGTCGCCGTTCGGCTTGGCCATGGCAACGCCGGCGGGGGGCACGTCGGAGAGGTCGTCGCTCTTCACGCGCGGCAGCACGATGGATTCGAGCGGGAACTGGTCAAAGTACTTCTTCGGCACGTACCAGGGCAGGTGCGGGCGGGTGAGGCCGCAGGCCAGGAACATGGGATCGGCGCGCTTCCTGGACAGCTCACGAAACACCCACTGGACCACCTGGTAATCGCCCATTTCCTCATCCGGGTTCGAGATCGGACCCCAGTCGAAGTGCGCGGTGCGCGGAATGCCGTTGAGCGGTCGCGCGCCGGGCGGCGGCAGGGGACTGGGCGGAACGTCGCGCCCCTGGTTGTCGGGGAAGTAGTCGTCCCAGCTTCGCGGGTCGGGGAAGCCGCCATGGTAGATCTTGCCGCTGCCGATGGCCGTGTAGCCGGAGGCGCGCAAACGCTCGGTGAGCGTCACCGCGTCGCGGCCCCGGGCGGAACGCCGGAACGGCTGGTTGTTCTGATAGACGCCGGTAGTGGACGGACGCAGTCCGGTCATCAGGGCGGCGCGCGATGGGTTGCATAGCGGCGCGGCGCAATGCGCCGAGGTGAAGTTCACACCCGAAGCCGCGAAGCGGTCGAGGTTCGGCGTGCGGGTTTGCGGATGGCCGCCCAGGGCGCCGATCCAATCGTTGAGATCGTCGATGGCGATGAACAGGACGTTCTGTTTGGTGGGCGCGGCCGCGGCCCGGGAAGCGAGCGCGGCGGCGGAGGCGGCGAGAAAACGGCGGCGCAGCATGGCTGCCTCGGATTATAGTCGCGGCGAAGGGGCGCCGGATGCTGTAAGTTGATCGTGTGCATCGAAGGACATTCCTCGCCGGCGCCGCCGCCTCGCTGGCCGCGCAAACGAAGCGGCCGCCCAACATTCTTTTCGTGCTCTCCGACGACCACAGCTATCCTTACCTCGGACTGTACGGATCCACGTGGCTCAACACGCCCAACCTCGATCGTTTCGGGCGCGAAGGCATGGTGTTTGAGCGGGCCTTCACCGCCGCGCCGCAATGCGTCCCTTCGCGCACCGCGCTGATGACCGGCCGCTCGCCGGTGGCCGCGCGCATGGGCCGCTTCAGCGCTCCGCTGCCGGCCGGGGTGGTCACCGTGCCCGAGGTGCTGCGCACGCGCGGCTACTACACGGGCGTGTGCGGCCGTTATTTCCATCTCGACGGCGTGAACAATCCGGCGCCCGTCACCCGCCAGGTGTACGACAAACTCGGCTTGAAGACGTGGCAGCGGAGGGTTGACTTCCTGGACGTCTCGGGGCAGCCGAAGACGAACGGGCTGTTTGGCGAGTTCCTGGCGAAGGCGCCCGCGGAGAAACCGTGGTTTTTCTGGGTGAACTACTCGGACCCGCATCATCCGTGGTCGGAGTCATTGCGCGCGATCGACCCAGCGACGGTGCGGGTGCCGCCGCATCTCCCCGACCTGCCGGGTATCCGGGGCGACCTGGCCCGTTACGGCGCCGAGATCGAACACGCCGACCGCGACTTCGGCGATCTGCTATCGGCGCTCAAGAAGTCCGGGCACGAGGAGAACACGCTGGTCGTCTTCATGGGCGACAACGGCATGGCGTTTCCACACGGCAAGGGCTCACTCTACGATCCGGGCCTACACGTGCCGCTGCTGGCGCGGTGGCCGGGGCGGGTGAAGCCCGGCGTGACACGCAACTTGATTTCGGGCGAAGATATCGCGGCGACGTTCATGGACGCGGGCGGGGGCGCGCTGCCGGAGGGCGCCACGGGCCGGAGCTTCTTTCCGCTGCTCACGGGCGGCAAGTACGAACCGCGCGACTACGTCTTCGCCGCGCGGCTTCATCACGGCAACGCCAACTTCACCGAACAGACCAAGGCCAACACGTTCGACCTTTCGCGCTGCGTGCGGAGCGGCCGCTACAAGTTGATCTACAACGTGACGCCGCAGATGGAGTATCAGCCCGTGGACAGCGTCCGCGATCCGGGCTGGCAGGAGATGGTTGCCGCGCACGCGGCGGGCCGGCTCCAGCCGTCACACGACAACGCCTATTTCGGCCGCCGCGCCGTGCTGGAACTCTACGACCTGGACTCCGATCCCGCCGAGCTGAACAACCTCGCCGGGCGGGCGGAGCTGCGCGACGTACAGCAGACGCTCCTTGCCGCGATGCAGGAGAAGATGATCGTGGACAGCGACTTTGTGCCGCCGGTGATGCCGGAAGCGAATCCACCGAAGCCCGCCCCGGCGGCGAAGTAGCGGAGCGGCTACGGGAACACCGCCTCGGCGACGCGGCCCGCCTCCACCGTCAGGACGTTCGAGACCCAGCCCCGATCGCGGTGCACGACGATCACGGCGTACTCGCCGGGTGGCAGGTCCACGGCGCCGAAGAAGCCGCCGCCGTCGGCCCGCACCGCCCGTTCGATGCGGCCTTCGGAGTTGTAGATGTACGCCGCCGCGGAATCGAGCGGCTCGCCGCCGCTCCGCGCGTGGCCCATCAAGTGGCCGGTTGTGGGTGCGGCTTTCCAAGGCAGCCGGGGCAGCACGGCATCCTCCGCAAACACCGGAGGCCGCATTTCCGGGCTCTCATACTTGCCTTCCGTGAGCGCCGCCGCGAATTCGGCGAAGCCGCGCACCGGCGTGTCGCTACCCGGCGGCAGTGCGTGAGGGTTGCCTGCCACCGCGGCGTCCGGGTTGGCCATCGCATAAAAGACGACGCCCGGGAGGGAGGCCATGAGCGACCGCCGTACCTGCCGGAGTGAGCCCTCGATCGAATTCAGATACACGCCCAGGCCGCTGAGCGCCGCGCGCCCGTACAGGTGCGTGCGGGTCCATTCGTTCCATTGATCGAACCAGGCGGCCTGCTGGGCGACGTTCTCGCGCTTGTAGTTCATTGGGATCGCGAGGTCGATGATGCCCTCTTCGAGCCAGGCGCGCCAGTCCTGGTAGACGCGCCAGTAGGCCTCCGCCGAGCGCCAGGCGTCCTCCGTAGTGGGCCCGCTGCCGAAGGTGATGAGCGCCGCCGAGACGACGAGCCGCGGCCGGATCGCGATGGCATTCAGGTACACGCGGCGCACCAGGTTGGTGACCTGATCGCGCCGCCACTGCGCCCATCGGACGTCACCGGGTTCGGGCGGCGGTGCGTCGAAGGGAAGGCCATGGAACGCCTGAAAGCGGCGGACGCTGACCGCGTTGTAGCCGACGTTCGCGCCCGATGCCTGCGTCTGACCCGCGGCGCTGAACTCCGGAAAGCGAATGCGGTCCAGATGCAGACCGTCGATATCGTAATGGCGTACCAGGTGCATCAGCACGTCGACGGTGTACGCCGCGGCTCCAGGGTGACCGAAGTCGAGCCAGAACTCGGAGCCGAAGCGGTGGCCCTGAAAGCCGATGCCCGCGGCGCCGTCGGGGAGCAGCGTTCGCGTGAGCCAGTTCTCGGGCCCCGGCTCGATGCGGCCGGTCGCCGGGTCGAAGCCGCCGTGACGGTTGAAGACGTGGGCGGCCGAGGTGGGCGGCCCGAGCGTGGCCGTGGGCGCGAACGCCGGGTTCTTGTTCCAGACGGCACCGGCGATCACGAAGGCGTGCACTTCGATGCCGTTCAGGTGCGCCGTCTGAATCAGGGACTGAAGGGGGTCGAAGCCGGATTCGATGGGGACGAAATCGGGAGGCGGTTCGAGCGAGTTGAGATACCAGGAGTCGCCGCGCCGCCGGACCTGGACGAACAAGACATTCGCCTTCGCCGCTTTTGCGCGCTCGACGAGCGCCGAGACATCGGCCTGGTTGTTGAGGGTCGAGTTGAATGTGTCCACCCAGAAGCCCCGATACTCGGCGCGTGGCGCGGCCGGGGCGAGGGTGGCGGAGAGAAGGCAACAGAAAAAGAGAACGGGCCGCAACGTGCGCATCGACATCCACTCTTATACAACGGCCGTGCCGTGCGCGCAGGGAGGAAAAGCGGCGGCCCGTCGCCGAGCGGCCGCTTTTCCAGTCGCAGGGAGAGTGCCTACGACTTGACCGTATGGAACTCCCAGCCCTTGCGGAACGTGGGCTTCAGCAGCTTGTTCGCTTCGGCGTTGTTGGTGAAGCGCATCTTGTCCGCGTCGTATTCGAGTTTGCCTTCGAAGCGCAGCGCGGCCACGCCCACCAGCATCCACTCGACGAACGGTGAGGCGACATCGAAATTCGAGCAGGCCGGATCGCCGCCCTTGCAGGCGCGGATGAAGTCGCGCATATGGCCGGGCGAGCGGGTCAGCAGCGGCGCGGGCATGCGATAGTCCTTCATCTTGTCGACCGGAATCAGGCGCGTCACTTCGCCGTAGGTGCCGGTGGTGAGCATGCCTTTGTCGCCGATGAACAGGCTGCCGTCGGGGGACGGGAAACGGAGCGGCTCGGTCGCGGCTTTGAGGGCCTCGAACTCGGCCCAGTTGAAGACGCGGCCGGGAGAGCGGAACTCGCCCACGCCCGGACGGGACATGCCGCCGGGTCCGAACATGGCACCGCCGGCGGGCCGGCCACCGCCGCCGCCACCGGGCCCACGGCCCTGGCCGCCGCCCGGACCGCCTGGGCCGCCGGCGCCCGGAGGCGGACCGGCCGCGCGAAACGCCGCCGGGTTAAACGGGGGATCGCCGAGCCACTCACCCTCGGGTACGCCTTCGATCTTCGGCGTCTCTTTCAGGCCGTCGTACCAGAAGATCTTGAGCGCCGGCATGTCGCCGTAGGCGGCGAAATCATACCGGATCACGGACATCTTGGGGAACATGAACGGGCTCGCGCCCTCTTTCTTGATGCACTCCACGCTCAACAGGCGGCGCTTGGAGAGATGCAGCGCCATGTTCGGCGCACCCAGGATGTGACACGCCATGTCGCCCAGGGCGCCGCAGCCGAAATCGTAAAAGCCGCGCCAGTTGAAGGGCTGATAGAAGAAGCCGCCCCAGCGGTCGGGCTCGGTCTTGCCGCCCGCGGTGAAGGGACGCTTGTCGGCGATGCCCAGCCAGAGATCCCAGTCGAAGGTGGCCGGAACGGGCTCTTCCTTCGGGATGTCGGTGAGGCCTTGGGGCCAAAGGGGACGGTCGCTCCAGGCGTGCACTTCGGTGACGCCGCCGATCTCGCCGCTCCAGACGATCTCCGCGCACTGACGGGTTCCTTCGTTCGAGTAGCCCTGGTTGCCCATCTGTGTGGCGACCTTATACTTCGCCGCCGCCTCGCGCAGTTGGCGGGCTTCCCACACGGTGCGGGTGAGCGGCTTCTGCACGTACACATGCTTGCCGCGTTCCATGCTCCAGATGGCGTGCGTGGCGTGCATGTGGTCGGGCGAGGCGACGATCACCGCGTCGATGTTCTTGCCTTCCTTGTCGAGCATCTGCCGGAAGTCGCGGAACTTCGGGGCGTTGGGGTAGCGCTCGTAAATGGGCGCGGCCCTGCGCTCGTCGGTGTCGCACAGCGCGACGATGTTCTCAGTGGGCGCCGCCGCGCCGATGTTCGAAGTGCCCTGGCCCCCCGAGCCGATCGCCGCAAAATTCAGCTTTTCGTTGGGCGACTTGTAGCCGGCCGCCTTCAGGGAAATGGTGCTGCCGAAGCCGCCGCGCGGAATCGCTCCCGCCAGCAGGCTTCCAAAGAAAAAGTACCGTCGTGAAAAACCCATCGTCCGTTCTCCTCAGGGTTACGCCAGACAACTCTTGACGTAAGCCAGGCATTTCTTGGCCTCTTCAATAATAGTGGAGCCTTCGGGCACGCGATACTCCAGTTCCAGGTTGGCCGGGAAGGCGTATTTCTCCTTCTTCAGGAGCTGGAGCACGTCCTTGATGGGCGTGTCGCCCGTGCCCCACACCTCCACGTTAGGGCCGTGGTCCTTTTTGCGGTCCTTCAGGTGGAGGTTGGTGATCTTCGCGTGGTGCTTCCTGATGAACGCCACGGCGTCGTAGTTGGACGCCGTGAAGTGGCCGATATCGAGGTTCACGCCGTTGTACTTGCCGTAGCCCATCAGCGTGTCGTAGCTTTCAAGCGTCGCCGTCTCGTTCGGATCATTGGTCGCGTCGTGTCCGTGGTAGCCGACCAGCAGCCGGTGTTTGTCCGCGATGGGCGCGATCCGTTTGGCCATGGTCAACGTGGTGGAGGTGGTGATGCCTTTCACGCCCAGGCCCTTGGCCATCTGGAAGCCATACTCGATGTCGTCGTCGGTCATCTGGTCGCGCATGTTGTAGCAGAGCAGGGTGACCTCGACGCCCGCGTCGGCGAACTTCCCGGCGACGCCTTTCCACGTGCTTTCGCTTGTGCCTTTGCGCCACTCGGCAACCTTTTCGCGAGCGGCGCGCATGGCCTCCATCTGCTCCGGCGTCATCTGCGGACGCTGCCCAGCCGGACGCGGCCCTCCCCCTGCGGGCGGTCCTCCCGGACCGGCCCCCGGCGGACGTCCTCCGCCCATCCCAGGGCGGCCAAACATGGGCATCGCGGGCGCCCCCGCCAGCGACTCGCAGTGGTTGGACATCAACTCCGCATCACCGATGCCGACTTCTCCATACGCCTTGATGATCGCCTCCGGATCGGGCATCGCGATCCGGTTGAAGCTATACGTGATGGCGCCGATCTGAACGCCGTGGAACTTCGAATCGATCTTATTCGCGGCCAGCGCGCGGCGGAGCGGAACGGCGGCAATCGCGGCCATCCCGAGTTCGCGTCTCGATAAGGGCATGAGGATTCCTCATGGTTTGAGGCGAAGAGGCGCGGCGCTTGGTTACGCTACAATCGCTGCCGTGCTCCGCCGCCTGTTCGCCCTGGCCGCGGTGGTGGCCGGTCCGGCATTCGGGCAGGAGGCCGCCTACCGCTACTTCGTTTCCGGGAACCCGGAGGACGTGCGCCGGCCCGTGTCGTCCGGGATCCTGATGGCCGGAGGCGGGCGCGATGTGGACGAGGCCTTCCGGTGGTTTCTCAGGAAGGCCGGCGGCGGCGACATCCTGGTCCTCCGCGCCTCCGGAGCCGACGGCTACCACGATTACCTCGCGAAAATCGCGCCCGCCGATTCCGTCGAAACAATCGTCTTTCGCGCGCCCGAAGCGTCACGCGACGAGTTCGTGCTGGGCAAGATCCGAGGCGCCGAGGCGATCTTCTTCGCGGGCGGCGATCAGTGGAATTACGTCCGCTTCTGGAAGGGGACCCCGGTGGAGAAGGCGATTCACGAGCGTGTCCGCGCGGGCGTGCCGGTGGGGGGAACCAGCGCTGGCCTTGCCATCCTCGGCCAGTATTCGTTCTCCGCGGAACGCGATACGGTGACCAGCGCCGAGGCGCTCGCGAACGAACTCGATCCGAAGATCGCGATCGAGTCACGATTCCTCTCGCTGCCGCATCTCGGGTGTCTGATCACCGACAGCCACTTCAGCCGCCGCGACCGCATGGGCCGGTTACTGGTGTTCCTGAAGCGAATCGCCGCGTCCTCAGAGTGCGCCGCGGTCCACGGATTGGGCGTGGATGAGCGGACCGCGGTGCTGGTGGAGGCGGACGGATCGGCGCGCGTGGTGGGGGACGGGAAGATCTATCTGGTGAAGCGCGCGGCCGGTGATCCGGCCTCGAGAGAGTTCGAGGTCACGGCCGCAGGGGGGGCTTTGGATCTGGCGCGCCGCCGGGCCGAAGGCGAAACGTACCGGCTCACGCTGGGAGCGGGAACGCTCGCCTCGTCGAAAGCCAACGGCGCGATTTACTAACGGCGGCGGAGGCGCAGCAAGCCCACGCCCGCCAGTCCCAGGCCCATCAGCACGAGAGCTCCCGGTTCGGGCACGGCGTTTGCCGTCGCCGGGCCGTTGGTGGCCGGGATCCAGTCCGAACCTTCGCCCGGATAGTCGATGGAGACCAGCGGGCCGGCGTCCGGGTTATCGAGCAGTAGCGGATTTCCCTCCTCGTCGAAGAGGAAAAAGACAAAGCTCACCGGGAGGCCCGGTGTGGTGTTGAGCGAGACGGTGAAGGCAATCAGGCTCTCGAAGGCGGAAACGCTGCGCAGGTGAGCGGCGAAATCGCCGCCGCCCGGATAGGAGAGCGTGAGCGCGGTTTCAAGGCTCCCGGACGTGTTGACGTCGAAGGTCACGGCTCCGAGCGGCGCGGTTGGGTTGAAGCCGGTGATCACCCCGGTGGCGGCGGGCGCTTCGTCGAAGCCGAACAGAGAGAAGTAGACGGAACCCGGTGACCCGGCGATTGCCGACGTGTCGACGGACACCGTGAACAGTGTGGCTGGCAGGGCGCTGACAGCAGCCAGCGCGAAAAGCAGAGCAAGGCGAAACAGTTTCATGACGGTTAGAAATCCCCCTGATACAGCGATTCCGAGAACGAAATGGTGGTTCCCGTGGGCGCCGTGAAGTAGACGGTGATGGAGACCGTGGCGCCGGGCGCGATGGAATTCGTGAGATTGACGAACGGCGTAGAGCCGCCGAACACGTCCGTGGCGCCGGAGGCATTCACCACCGTGACGCCGGGCGTGAGGTTGCGGAGCGCGATGCGCAGCGGCAGGGCGAGCGCG
>DALYJJ010000187.1:0-10349 GCA_031969915.1 Bryobacteraceae bacterium
TGAACCGGACAACTCACGTGCTAATCGGACCGGACAACTCACATGCTAGCGACAGTGTCCCATCGGAGGCTTGACACAGCAGTGGATTTGGAACAGTATTGTAAGGCTTTACATCTCGCAGCGAGCTTCAGGGGCTCCGCTGTTTTATTTTCACGACCGAATAGTCGAGATTGAGATCTGAAACTCAGTTTAGCTATTGGGTTAGAGGCTTCAGGAGTTAAACGCACATGAAACTGCGATCCGCGCTGATGCTGTTTCTTTTCTTTCTGTTGACGGCGCTGGCGTTGGTAGCCCAGCAAGACCGCGGCAGCTTTACCGGAACGGTCCTCGACCCATCCGGCTCCGCGGTGCCCAACGTCAAAGTGACGATCACGAACACGAATACGAACCAGACTTCGGAGGTGACGACCAACGAAGCTGGGCAGTATCGCGTTCCCAACCTGCCCATCGGTCTGTACAAGATCGCCTTCGCGGCGAACGGATTCAAGAGCGTGGTCCGCGACGGCTTGCGGCTGTCGGTGACGGACGTACTGCGCATCGACGCGATGCTCGAAGTGGGTGCGACGAGCGAGTCGGTGACGGTGACGGGTGAAGTTCCCATTCTGCAAACGGAGACGCCGGAAGTCGGCACGCTGATGACGACGCGGCAAGTGATCGACCTGCCGCTCGGCTTTGGCGGCGGCCGTTATGCGGAGAACTTTGCCTACAAGCTGACGCCGGGCGTGAGCGGAAACAACTGGACGAGCCGGATCAACGGCGCGCCGGCGTTCTCGAAGGAAGTGGTGCTGGACGGCGCTTCGGCGACGATTTACATTGGCGGCCACCTGGGCGAATCGAGCCCATCGATGGAAGCGATCGAGGAATTCAAGGTACAGACATCCGGCATGAGCGCGGAGTTCGCGCGCACGGCGGGCGGTGTCTTCAACTTCGTACTGAAGAGCGGGACCAATCAGTACCACGGCAGCGCGATGGGGCAGATCCACAACGAATGGATGGACGCCAACAGCTTCGCGAACAACTATTTCGGCCGGCCGAAGCGGCTGGACCGGCGGCACAACTACGCCTTTTCGGGCGGCGGTCCGGTGGGGATTCCGAAGCTTTGGACGGGGAAGGACAAGTGGTTCTTCTACTCGGCGTACGAGCGATATAAGGAAGCGTACGGCGGCGGCGGTTCGCCGACGGTCACCTTGCCGGTCCCCGAATGGTACGACGGGAACATGAGCCGGTACCTGACCACGCAGCGGATCGGGGCGGACGCCTTGGGGCGGGATGTGATCCGGGGCGCCATTTACGACCCCTCGACAACGCGCACGGTTAACGGCCGGATGGTGAAGGATGTGTTTGCGAACAACATGATTCCAGTCAGCCGGATCTCGCCGATCTCGCGCCGCCTGGCGGACATCATGAAGAAGCACTATCTGCCTTCGATCAAAGATGCCGACGGGCAGTTTGCGCTCCTGAACAACGCATTCTTCCCGGTATCGAACCAAGCGGGCTTCACGCAGGACCAATTCTCTGTGAAGTCGGACTACATCCTGACGAGCAACCAGCGGTTGAACGGATCGTTCGTGTTTGTGGACCGGCCGCGGAACCTGCTGGACCAGGGCGGCGTATGGGACTTCAACGACCCGTTCGGTGGGCCGCTGTCGCGGGCGCGACTGCAACATGTGGCGTCGCACTACATCCGGATGGCGCATAGCTGGACGATGAGCCCTTCGCTGCTGAACAACCTGCAGCTTGGGTTCAACCGGCAGTTGAATCCCTCGACGTCGCGGCACGTGGGCGAGCCGGGGGGACAGATCCTGGGCATCAACGGGATCGCCCAAGGCTCGAACTATCCGGAGATCACGGGGCTGGGCGGCGACCGGATCGGGTTCCCGACACTGGGCTATCAAGCCAACGACGTGCTGGCTGGCACTGCGTATCAGCTCACGAACACGATGAGCTGGATCCGGGGCACCCACTCGTTCAAGTTCGGGTTCGACTACCGGTTCAACGGATTGAACGCGCGGAACAACGCGGGCCCGGGCCAATTCAACGTCGGGGCGGCGGGGACGGGGTTGCCGGACTTCAACCAGACGGGGCATGGCTTTGCGAGCATGCTGCTGGGCGAAGTCACGAGCGCGAGTGTGCCGACGGATACGCCGGTTGGTTCGCAGTTCCAGATGTACGCGTTCTTCTTCCAGGACGATTGGAAGATCACGCCGAAGCTGACGCTGAACCTGGGCCTGCGCTGGGACTACCAGCCGCAGGGGACGGAGAAGTACGACCGGCTGTCGAACTTCAACCCGAGCCTGATCGATCCGCTGTACAACGTACCGGGCGCGATCGAGTTCGCGGGCCAGGGTCAGGGGCGCAATGGGCGCCGCACGTTCTATCCCAATAGGAAGGACAACTTCAGCCCCCGCATCGGCCTGGCCTGGCAGCCAACCGCCAAGACCGGCGTCCGGGCGGGCTACGGCATCTTCTACAGCGGCCGGGTTCCCAACGGCTGGTCCGGTGTGCCGTGGGGCTGGAAGGAAGGCTACAAGGTTGTGAACACGGTGAACGCTCCGTCCACTCCTGGCCTTTCGGCCTTTAACTGGGCCAACGGCTATCGCGGCGTCGTGACGCCGGGCCGGCTCGATCCTTCCATGGGGACCTATCTGTGGGGCCCGGTGGCATGGGATCCGGATGGCGGCCGGGTGGGATACTCTCAGCAGTGGAATATCAACATTCAGCGCGAAGTGATGGGCGCGATGGTGCTCGACATCGGGTACGTCGGGACCAAGAGCACCGGTCTACCGGCGAATGACCTGGCGTTCCTGACGCAAATGCCGGTCGGCGCACTTGCGCTGGGCGACATGCTCGGGCAAGGCATCACCAGCCAGTCGCAGATTCCCGCGGCCGCGGCGGCGCTTGGGGCGCGGTATCCATTCGGCAACACCGGCCAGTGGATGACCATTGGACAGGCGCTCCAGCCGTTCCCGCAGATTCCGAACTGGAGCCGGCTGTACGCCTGGAACGCGCCACTGGGCTTCAGCACATACCACGCGCTGCAAGTGCAGTTCAACAAGCGCTACTCGAACGGGATTCAGTGGATGGCCAACTGGACGTGGTCGAAGGCGATCGACAACATCAACAACGCCTTCGGCGACACCTGGGGCGCCAATCCGCAACCCACCGACTACAACAATCTGCGCCTGGAAAAGGCCGTGTCCGACATCTACCAGCCGCACTTCGTCAAAGTGGGCGTTACCTGGGACATGCCCTTCGGCCGCGGGAGGAAGCTCGGCTCCAGCATGAACCGCTTCATGGACTTCGTCGTGGGCGGATGGACGCTGCAGTTCATCGGCAACTACCAATCGGGGCAGCCGTTGGGCTTCGGCGCGACGGGGAACCCGAACTTCAACTCTCCGAACCGGGCGATGATCATGAACCCGAACGGCGACCCGTTGACAGTGAACTTCGACCGTTCGAAATTCGACATGTCGGCGATCTCCCGTCCTGGGACCACCGGGCACAAGTACATCAATACGGCGCTTGTCGTGGATCCCGTAACCTTAGGCAACAACCGTTATCTGCGAGGCAACGCCGCGCGCCGCTACGCGCAGCTCCGCGACTTTGCCCGCTATAGCGACGATGGCTCTCTTCAAAAGAATTTCCGGCCCGTGGAAGGACTTCGCGTGCAGTTCCGCGCGGAGTTCCTGAACATGTTCAACCGGCACCGCTTCTCTTCCATTAACACCAGCACCAACAGCCCGCTGTACGGGCAGATTACTGGTGTGAGCGACGACCGCCGCCAGATTCAGTTCGGCATTCGCGCCGACTTCTGAACCTGGCCCTATCTCCAACCACTCCGGCCTCCCGCCCCACACCGGGCGGGGGGCCGTTTGTTTTTTGGGCGCGCGCGGGGATCGCAGTTCGGAAGGGCAGGTTACCGGGAAGGCACGCGGTCGTGGACGGTCACGTCGTGGGCGATGGGGGTGGCGTGATGGCGGCGGTGGCGGACAAGGCGGAAGGTAGCGAAGTTGACCCGGCAGGCATCGCATCGGACGCGGCGGGCGCCGAAGGCGAGTTTGCAGGCGACGCTGCCGGTGGGGAAGTAGTACTTAGGGTTCCACGAAGAGAGTTTCATTCCCAGGCAGCGAGGGCATTTGGCGTAAAGCCAGTCGCGAAAGCCCCAACTGCGGCGGAAGCGGGTCTCGCATCGGGAGCATTTCAAGCGGAAGATACCAAGGAATTCGGCGAGGGAATGGAGAGGGTTGCGGGCGCGAGCGACCCGAACCTTGTTGGATCCGCAATGGGGGCAACAGAAAGGCATGAATGACGGCAGCAGGCTTCCCGCAGACGAAGCTTGTTCAGCGTCCTCCCGCGACGGCCAGCCGGGCCTGGACATAAGCATCCATGTAGCGGCTGAACGCGACTTGCAAGGCCTGTCGAATGTTCTGGCCCTGCCTGATGGTTAAACCCTCCACCTCAGCCACGGGCAGCAGGTCGCGCGTGGTCGACGTGATAAACACCTCATCGGCGTTTTCGAGGTCTTTCAGTAGGAGGCTCTCCTCGCGGACCTGGATGCCTGGGACGGACACCTCGGCGTTGACGAGCAACTCGCGGGTGACGCCGGGAAGGCAACCGGAGGCGAGCGGGGGGGTGAGGACGTCGACGCCGCGGGCGATGAAGAGATTGGCGGAGGTGCACTCGCTCACTTCGCCGCGCTCGTTGAGGAGGACGACCTCATCGAAGCCGCGGTGGTGGGCTTCCTCGTACCAGACGAGGTTCTGGGACCAGGACAAGACCTTGGTTCCGGCGAACGGGGAAGCGGCATGGCGGGCATGGGCGACGACGCCGAGTTTGACGGCGCCACCCCAGTCGTTGAGGGGCGCGGTGAAGGCGACCAAGTCGGCGTCGCAGTGAACGCCGGGGCCTTCCCACATTCCGCCGCGGTTGCGGATGACGGCCACGCGGAGGGTGGCGTTGCGCGCTTCGTTGGCTTCGACGAGCTTGAGGAGGGCGGCGTGGAGCGCCTCGGCGGTCCACTCGAACGGCACGCGCAGGAGCGCGGCATCGCGCTGCATCCGGGCGTGATGCCGCTCGAAGGCGAAGAGGACGCCGTCGCGCACGCGCAAGGTGCTGAAGACCCCCCATCCATTGAGCACACCCACCTGCCCAGGCGTGAGCAGCACGGCCGAGGCGTCATGCACCTGACCGTTGTGAAGGAGGAAGCGATGCATTTGGACACTATTCTATCCAACCGGGTTCACCGCCACTCTGGAAAAGGATTGACGCGCCCTTTCTTGCAGTCTTCGAGCAGATCAGGGACGCGTTTGCGGCGACGCATGAGGCGGTCGAGCAACTGGTGGAGGGCGGATTCGTCGCCGGCAAACCACTGGGAGGGAACGCCGCGCAGGGCCTGGTCGACGATGTCTTCGGGAAAGTGAGTGACGCGGTCGAGCCACGGTTGGAAGTCGTCGAGGCCGCGAACGCTCCGGTAGACGGAGGGGCGGAAGTAGAGGCCCTGGAGGGGGGAGTCGGCGAAGCTCCAATTGGGCCCGTCGAAGACGTAGCCATGGTCGATCATGAGGGCGAGAAAGCCCTGACGAGGGGGGTGGTGTTCGCGGTCGGGCTCGGGAGTCCAGTCGCGGAGGCGGGCGCGCAGGAAGATGGACTGGCGCGCATCGGCGTTGCCCATCCACTTATCGAAGACGAGCACGGCAAGGAAATGGTGGAGGTTCTCGACTTTGAAGAGCAGCGTATCGGGCAGAAAATCCCAGACGGGGATGCGCTCAGGGTCGCCGGGGAACTCGCTGCCGAAGTGCCATCCGGCGGAGACGGGTGCGTGCCGGGATCCCAACTGGATATGCACCTCCGGATTTTGGGCCAGGAACTCCGCGGTGAGGCGGACGATGGCGGTGCGCGGCGCCTGGATCTGGAGGTAGTCGAGGAAGCAGCCCGCGATGATCTCGTTCAGGAGAATCCGCCGGTGCTGCGGGTTCTCGAGGAACTTGACCACATAGAACTTGCCGTCGTCGGCCTCGATCAGATGCGCCTGCGCGCCACCCCGCATTTTTCGAATCAAACGGCGAGCGGTGACCGGCATTCGGATGGGATACTAAAGGTTTAACACATCGCTTCGAGGTACTTTCTCACAATGCCATCGGATACCATCGCCAACACCGGAACGCCGGAGGTGCCGCCCGGACCGAGCGGTCCGGCCCGCTCCAAGGATGAGATCGCCTTGGAACTCATGAAGTTCATCACCGTGACGACGGGTTACGGGAAGGGGGTTTCAAGTCCGGGCTTCGGCGGAAAATCGACCACGCGGACACCGGAGGAGCAGGCTGAGGCCCTGCTGCAACTGTTCGATCGTTGCCGCGACGCAGTCGGGAAATAAGAGGGCAGACGGGGCGAGGCGGAACCGGCCGCGCCCCTTCCGATCGAGGGAAGCTACTTCTTGCCCTTTTTCGCTACCTTCTTGGCGGCGGGTTTCTTGGGGGCGGGTTTCTTGGCGGCAGTCTTTTTCGCCGGGGCCTTCTTCGCGGGTGCTTTCTTGGCGGCCTTCTTGACGGCGACCTTCTTTGCCGGCTTCCCGGCGGCTTTCTTCGCGGCTGCCTTCTTCACGACTGCTTTCTTCACGGGAGCCTTCGCGGCGACCTTCTTCACGGGAGCCTTCGCGGCGACCTTCTTCGCGGGAGCCTTGGCAGCGGCTTTCTTCACGGGAGCCTTGGCGGCTACCTTTTTCGCCGCGGGCTTAGCCGCGGCTTTCTTGACCGCGGGCTTGGCGGCGGGCTTCGGTGCGGCACTCGCAGCGGGTTTCTTCGCAGCAGGCTTTTTCGCAGCAGGCTTGGGCGGCGCCTTGGCAGCGGGCTTTTTCTCCGGCGCGGGAGCCGCGACGGGCGCAGGCTCGGGATCGGGCACCGGTTCGTGGGAAGGCTCAGGCGGCTCGGGGGCCTCGCTCGCGAACGCCGGTTCGGCCGCTGGTTCGGGCTCGGCCGCAGCGGGCTCGGCCGTCGGTTCCAGGCTCGTCACATCATCCATTTCGTCTTCCATCTCATCCTCGTCGGTATCGTACTCGCTTAACTCCGACCTCTCGTCGATGTGTCCCTCGTCGTATTCGAGGTCATCGAGGTCGTCGTCGTCGACTGCGAGCGCGCGCAGTTCGAACATTTTCCGTGCCTCCTGTGCTCGGTCAAGAGATAGAATAACTCGATTCTGAATGAAGGCAAGAGAGAAATGAGCGTGCTCAGGCGCCGCGCAGCGCGGCGGTCCGCCAGACGCCGAGAGCCTTGTCGCGGTAGGCTCCGCCGGCCTCCTGGCAGCCCTCGATGAGGACCGCTACGGGCGGCGGCAGATGGAACGGGTGCAGCGTGAAATTAAGCGGGCGCCAGTCGCCGTCTTCAATGTCGCGGTTTGCGCCGAGTTCGAGGAACGTCGTCATGATGACGAACTGAGCCTCGCTGCGCCGGATGTTTTCGAACGCGAGCGCGATATTGGCGTAGCTCAGGTGGACCAGGCAGTCGCGGCACAAGATGGCATCGGCGGGAGGCAGCGGATCGCGGGTCAGGTCGAGGTGCAGGAACTGGCGATCCGGGCGAGCGTACCGCTCACGGTTCTGGGCCACGAGGCCGGACACGATGTCGGCGCCGATGTAGGGGATTCCCAGGTCCACGGCCGAGAGCCAATGGAAATCGCCGCAGGGGATGTCGAGGAGCGAGTGAGCGCCGATGTCCGCCAGCAAACGGGGCAGCCCTTCGCGCAGGCTCCCGGTTTCCGAGAGCGTGGAGCCTTCGCCCGAGCGGGACTCCTCACTGCTCCAGAGGTTTTCGCTGTAGATCTGTTCGAAGCGTTCGCGCAGGTCGAGCGGCGCGAGACGCTCGCGGTTCTGTGCGAAGCGCTGTTGGGCGACGACGTTGGGCCTGGAATCGTCCACCGGGGACCTAGCGGCGCGCGGCTACGGCTCCGCTGTTCCGGAAGCCCTTGCGGCCTTTGGACGATTTCGCCGCGGACTGAGCGCCAGAGCGCCTGGAACGGGCGACGGTTCGTTTCCCCGAGGGCTTTGCCTTGACGGCGGTCTTGGGTTTCGCCGACTTGACGACCGGCTCTTTGTAGGCGGCCGGGATGAGGAGCCGGTCGCCCGCTTCCGGGCTGTCGAGAGCGGGGGTTCCATTCGCGGAGGCCAGGGCCGCCACGGGCGTACTGTAGCGCTTGGCGATGACGGATAGCGTTTCGCCGTGGCCGACGCGATGAAGGCGCCAACTCGCGCGCCGGGACTCGGGGACGGACTCGAGGGCTTCCCTCACTAACGCGGCGGCGCCCTTGGGAACATGCAACGAGTAGCCGGCGGGCGCGACGCCCTTGAGGAGAGCGGGATTCAACTCGCGGATCTCGGTGACCGGACGTTCGGCGGCGTCGGCGATAAGCAGCACGTTCGTAGGTGCATCGAGGTCGACGGTCTCGTACTCCAGCGCCGGCTCTAATTCCACATCGTCCAGTCCGTAATGCTTGGGGTTCTTGACGATGATGGTCATGGCCAGGATGGCGGGCACGTAGTTGCGGGTTTCCCTGGGCAGGGCGTTCTTCTCGCGGAGCACCCAATAGTCGGCGTAGCCGGTGCGCTGCACGGCGCGGTCGACGCAACCGGGGCCGCAGTTGTAGGCCGCCATAGCCAGGTGCCAATCGCCGAACTGGGTGTAGAGATCGCGGAGGTGTTTCGCGGCGGCCCGAGTGGCCTTTTCGGGATCGAAGCGGTCGTCGGTGGTGGCGGTCTGCTTGAGGTCGTACTCGCGGCCGGTCGTCTTGAGGAACTGCCACATGCCGCCCGCGGCCTTGTGGGACATGGCGCGTGGAAGGAAGGCCGATTCGGCCTGCGCGAGCATGATCAATTCCTGCGGCACGCCCTCCTCGTCGAGGATGCGCGAGATCATCTGCCGGTACCGCCCGCTTCGGCGCAGCCCGTAGGAGAGCATGCGGCGGCCGCGCTCACTCGAGAAGAAGTTCACGTAACTCAAGACGGCTTCGTTCACCGTGAGGGGCAACTGGGAGGCGGTGGCCCGCACCTCTTCGAGAACCTTGCTCTTGAGCTTGGGATCCACCGGGAAGGTCATTTCGAGCAGGGCTTCGAGGGGGGACTTGTCGAAGACGGGGTTCTCGGTTTCGTCGGCGCTTTCGGTGTTTACGTCGTAGCGGTGGATGGAGCGAACGAGCTCCTCGAACTTCCGCTCGACGAGGGCGCGGTCAGTGGTTTCGGGGGCGTCGAGCAGGGCGTCGAGGGCGAGGTCGAACTCGCGGCGGGCGTCGTCGGCGCGGCCTTCGAGGTAGAGTTTCTTGCCTTCGAGGTAGTGACGGTCGGCTTTGCGGACCGCCTCAGAGAAGGTGGGGGCGTGGGCGACGGCGGGCTGGAGAAAGGTGGCGGGGGCATCCTTTAGATACAAGTTGGGCTGGACCTTGGGGGGTTCCAGGGCGGCGACGGCCTCGGCGGCGGCACTCGGCGCGTTGGGCGACGGCGGGAGGAACGACATGCCGAACGGATCCATGCGCGCTTGGGAACAGCCAGTGAGGAGAAGGAGGAGGGAACAACAGGAGAGGATGATGACAACCGACCAGCGGTTATTTTGAACCATCATGAACCTTCGTTTATGAATTAACGGTTACATCGGAGTACGAATCTACGAATGTACTACGGCCCGCAGGGGTGGGTCAATCGCTTCAGGATGGGGTCCGGGATGGAGGGCAAGAGTGAGCGAGACGGAAAGGCTGACGCCGCCCTGCCCGTTGCGTGATGATGTCCAGAGCGTGGAAACGATCAAAGACAGTCCCGGGCGGTACGCATGGCTGGTTGTGGCGTTGCTGGTGCCGGTGGCGTTGCTGAATTACCTGGACCGGCAGATGCTTGCGGGGATGAAGTTCTCCCTGATGGCGGACCTGCCGGACATCGGCTCCGAGGCGAACTGGGGCAAGATCCTGGCGCTGTTCAAATGGACCTATGCGTTTCTGAGCCCTGTCGGGGGCTATCTGGCGGACCGGTTCAGCCGGCGCCACGTCATCGCCGGGAGCCTGCTGGTCTGGTCGGCGGTTACCTGGGCCACGGGACACGCGGCCAACTTCGAGCAGTTGCTGATCACGCGGGCGGTGATGGGGATCAGCGAAGCCTTCTACATGCCCGCCGCGCTGGCGCTGATTGCCGACTACCATGCCGGCGGAACGCGGTCGCGCGCGGTGGGCATGCACCAGATGGGCATCTACGCGGGCGTGATCATCGGCGGCTTCAGCGGGTATGCGGCCGATCATCCGAATCTCGGATGGCGGTGGATGTTCGAGGCATGCGGAATGGCCGGCGTGCTCTACGCCGTGCCGCTGTTCCTGCTGGTCCG
>DALYJJ010000188.1:0-10280 GCA_031969915.1 Bryobacteraceae bacterium
CTGCCCGCAGTTTCAGCCACTTTGGACGCGCCGCAGGCGCGGACCCCAGGCTGAATGCTGACCGCTGAAAGCTTCTCTCCCCTCACGCCACCGGCAACGTAAAATAAATCGTCGCTCCCGCGCCCGGTTCCCCCTCCGCCCAGGCAGTGCCGCCGTGCCGCTCCACGATGTTCTTCACGATCGCCAGACCGATCCCGGTGCCCGGCACCGACGCCCCGTGCAGCCGTTTGAAGATCCCGAAGATCTTCTCGGCATAGCGCGGTTCGAAGCCCTGGCCGTTGTCGCGCACTGAGAACGTGCACACTCCCTCCGTCGCGGCGGCCTCCACCCGCACCACCGGCGGCGTCCCGGGCCGCGCGTACTTCAGCGAATTGGAAAGCAGGTTCTGAAAGACCGCCGCCAACTGCGACTGGTTGGCCTGCACCGCGGGCATCGGCCCGCACTGGATCGCCGCCCCCGTTTCCCGCACCAACTCCTGCAGGTTCTCGATCGCTACCTCCACCGCCGCCCGCGGGTCGGCCACCGACGATCCGCAGTCCGCGCTCAGCCGCGAATAGGTCAACAGGTCGTCCACCAGTTGCCGCATCCGCTGCGAACTCCGCACCACGTTGTCCAGGTACTCGCGGGCCTCGGCATCCAGCGAAGCGCCGCAGCGCCGCTCCAGAAGTTGCGCGTAGATGGTCGCGTTCCGCAGCGGTTCCTGCAGGTCGTGGCTGGCCACGTAGGCGAACTGCTCCAATTCGGCGTTGCTTCGCCGCAGCGCGTTCTCCACGGACTTCTGATCGTGGATATCCGTGCACACCCCGATCCACCGCGCGACACGGCCGTGCTCGTCCGTCAGTCGAACCGCCCGCGCTTTGAACCACCGGTAGACGCCGTCGTGCCGCCGCAGCCGGTACTCAATGTCGTATCGCGCTCCCGTCGCCACTGACTCGGTCCACGATTGCACCGTCCGTTCGCGATCCTCCGGATGCAACGTCTGCGCCCACCCATTCCCCCATTGCGCCGCTTCCGGTACGCCCGTGTACTCCAGCCATTGCGGGCTCAAGTAGTCGCAGGCGCCGTCCGAGCGGGTCATCCAAACCATCTGCGGCAGCGTCTGAATCAGCATCCGGTGCTGACGCTCGCTCGCCTGCAACGCGCTCTCGATCGCCTTGCGCTCGCGGATGTCGCGGCTCACGTTGGCGAAGCCGATCCGCCGCCCCCGCTCGTCGAAAATCGCGAAGGCGCGCATCTCCATCGGGATCGGCTCGCCGGTGGCCTGATGCCGGAACCGGATCTCCCCCTGCCAGACCTCACCCCGCTTCACGGCCGGCATGATCTCCTCGCGGTACAGCCGCAGGTCGTCCGGATAGCCGTACTCCTCGATGCTCAGCCGGACCGCCTCTTCCGGGCCCGCCAGGCCCACCAGCCGGCAACCCGCTCGATTGACGTAGAACACGGAGCCGTCCATCCGCGCCAGTCCCACGAAATCGGGCGTATTCTCCAGCACCGTCACCAGCAGACGCCGCTCTTCCTCCCCCGCCTTGTGCGCGGTGATGTCCTCCACCAGCGTGAACCGCTGCCCCTGGCCGTTGCCTTCCTCCTCATGAATGCGCGTCCATACCAGTGTCCCGTCGCGCCGCACCAGGGCCCGGATGCCCGGGCTCTCATGCCGGGTCAACCCGCGGAATGAGCGGCCCAGCAACTCCTCCACCTGGTAGCCCAGCATCCGGCACAGCGCGGCGTTCACACTCAGGAAACACCCGTTCTCGTCTTCCAGGGCAATGCCCAGGGGGTTCTCGTCGAACAGGCGCCGGAAGCGGCCGGCGCTGGCCCGCATCGCCAGTTCGCTGCGCTTCAACGAATCCACGTCGGTGGCCGTGCCCAGCCAGCGAGCGATGCGCCCGGCGCCGTCCGTCACCGGGACGCACTGCACCTGCAGCCACCGCCAGCCTCGGCCTTCCTTGGGCCGGATGCGGCATTGCATCTCGAAGGGCTGCCCGGATTCAAGCGCCGCCGCATAGGCAGTCTGCGCCGCATGCCGGTCCGCGCGCCGCAGCAGTTTCCAATGCTGTCCCTGTTGTGCCTGTTCCAGCGACATTCCGGTGAACTCGCGCCAGCGGCGGTTCACGCAGTCCACCGTGCCATCGGTACGCCAGGTCCAGATCAGGTGCGGCGCGGCATCCCCAAGAGCGCAATGCTGCTCGTGCCGGTAGGCGGCCTTCTCCACCGCGGACACCAACCCGCGCGCGTCGCCGCCGTTCACGTAGTAGTCTTGCGCGCCCGCATCCAAGGCCGCCTTCCAGGCGGTCTCGCCTCCGTCCGGCCCGCAAACTACCACCGCGCAACCGAACTCCGGCAGCCGCGCCGCGTCCAGCACCGCCTGATCCAGCACCGCGCAGTGAAGCGGAAGTTGTCGCGCCACGGCCAGCGCTTCGTTGAGCGAAGCCGTCTCCACCGCGCGCCAGCAGGCATGGGCTTCCAGCGCCAGGCGCCATTCGCGGCGCCTCTGTTCCGAGTTGGAGCACACCAGGACCTGAGTCACGGCTGAATTCCCGAACCGCTCTGAACCTATCTCTGCCCTTTTGCTTATCTTACGCTGACCCGGGCCAAATCGTCCGCTACCCTTTGATTAGGGAAATGAAACCAATTGCATTGACCATCGCCGGCTCCGATCCGAGCGGCGGCGCCGGCATCCAGGCCGATCTGAAGACGTTCCACCAGTTCGAAGTCTACGGCGCCGCCGCCATCACGCTGCTCACCGTGCAGAACACCGTCGGCGTGGCGCACGTAGAGTGCCTGCCCGCGGACCTGGTGATCCGCCAGGTGCAGGCGGTGCTCGACGACCTGCCGCCGGCCGCCGCGAAGATAGGAGCCCTCGGCGCGGCCGGAACGATCGAGGCGCTGGCCGCCGTCGCCGCCTCCTTCCGTTTCCCGCTCGTGATTGACCCGGTGATGATCAGCAAGCACGGCGCGCCGCTCCTCGCCGAAAGCGCCCGGGAAGCCCTCGTCAAGCGCCTCCTGCCATGCGCCACTTTGATCACGCCCAACCTGCACGAAGCCGCCGCGCTCGCCGCCATGGAAGTGCGCGCGCCCAAGCAGATGCGCCGCGCCGCGGAACGCATTCAAGCCCTGGGGGCTCGCGCCGTGCTCGTCAAAGGCGGCCACCTGGCCGGCCGCGCCGTCGATTTCCTCTTGGACCCGCAGGGCCGCTTCTGGGAGTTTGACGGCGAACGCTTCGACACCCCCCACACCCACGGAACCGGCTGCACCTACTCGGCCGCCATTACCGCCGGCCTCGCGCTCGGTCTCGAACTCGGCGAGGCCATCGGCCGGGCCAAGCGATACATCACGGCCGCCATTCGCACCAACCCCGGCCTCGGGCAAGGCCATGGCCCCGTCAACCATTGGGCCGCCTGGTAGATACAATCGTTCCGTCATGACCCAGCCTTTTCGTCTCGACGGACGCACCGCGCTCGTCACCGGCGGCGCCAGCGGCATCGGCGAAGCCGTCTCCCGCGCCTTTGCCCAGGCCGGAGCGAACGTTCTCATCGCCGACCTCGACGGGCCGCGCGCCGAAGCGCTCGCCTCCCTGCTCCCCTCCGCGCGGGCCATCGCTTGCGACATCACAAAAGAACATCAGGTTAAGGAAATGTTTGATACAATTCCAACGCTGGATGTTTTGGTGAATAACGCCGGCATCGGTCTCGTCGGCGGCGTGGAAGAAACAGCCCTCGAGGACTTCCAGCGGCTCTTCCGCGTCAACGTCGAGGGCATGTTCCTGGTTACCCGCGCGGCCGTGCCGCTGCTCTCCGCCTCCGGCGGGGCAGTGGTCAACATCGGCTCCGTCGCCGGCCTGATCGGTGTGCGCAAGCGGTTCGCCTACTGCGCGACGAAGGGAGCGGTGATCGCCATGACCCGTCAACTCGCGGTCGATTATCCGACCCAATTCCGCGTGAATTGTATATGCCCCGGAACCGTCGATACGCCGTTCGTCGAGGGCTACCTGGAGAAGTACCACAAGCACGAGAAGGACAAGGTGCGCGCCGAGTTGAACGCCCGGCAACCGATCGGGCGCCTCGGCCGCCCGGAGGAGATCGCCTCGCTCGCCCTCTATTTATGCTCGGCGGAGGCCGGATTCGTAAACGGATCCGTCATTACCATCGACGGCGGCTGGACGGCTGCCTGAGCGACACGGAGGTGCGGCCGGCAGCCGCGGGCCGCAAGTTTTCGGCCGGAATGGCCGATGAAGGGGAGGAGAGCAGCGTGCGCTAGCCACTTGCGCCAAGTGGCTGGAGTGTATAATTCGTATGACACTTGTTCCACGTGTCGGGTTGACGGTTCGGCTTCGATTACGGAAAATGGAATTCTACAGAAATACGGTGACAGCGGGTTCGTAGTGGACGAGCGGAAGAACCGGCTGGGGAGACGCATGCAACGTTCTGTGAAGACATCTCTCGCCACGCTCGTGGCCCTCGCCCTGTTTCTCCTGGGCTTCGCTGCTCAGGGGGATGCGGCCACGAAGCGTAAGAAAAGCTCGAAGGCTTCCGCCAAGCCGGCCACGCCGGTTTCCGTAGCCAAGGGCAAGAAAGCGTCGGCGGCGACCACCGCCCGCCGGGCCAGCTACTCACCGCGCGCCACGCGGCGCTCCCGATACGTTCGGGCGCACCGGGTCGCATACAGCCCCTGGGTGACTCCCACCTTTGCGGATTCTACCTATGGCGACAACGTTGACGGCGAGGACCTGACCGTCCGCCGCGCCGCCGTGGAAGCACTCGGACCGTACAACGGAAGCGTGGTGGTGGTGGACCCCCAGACGGGACGGATTCTCACCATCGTCAACCAGAAGCTGGCGCTGTCCGGTGGGTTCATCCCGTGTTCAACGGTGAAGATCGTCACCGGGCTTGCCGCCCTCAGCGAAGGTCTCGTCGACCGGACCACCCGGCTGCCTCTCAGCCGGCGGGTCGCGATGGATCTGACCGAAGCGCTTGCTCGTTCGAACAACCCCTACTTCGCCAAGCTGGGCAACCAGTTGGGCTTCGACCGCGTGCACCAATACGCCAAGCTGTTCGGGTTGGGCGAGCGGGCCGGTTTGGACATCCCCGGCGAGATGCCCGGCGCGCTGCCGTCGGAGCCGCCCAAGGGCGGCGGAGTCGGCATGATGACCAGCTTCGGCACCGGCATCTCCATGACTTCGCTGCAACTCGCCTCTCTGATGAGCGCCCTGGCGAACGGCGGGACCATGTATTATCTCCAGTACCCGCGGAACCAGGCGGAGGCGGACGCCTTCGTGCCTCAGGTCAGGCGCCACCTGGACATACAGAAGTGGATCCCGGAGATTACGCCCGGCATGATGGGCGCGGTGGAATACGGAACCGCGCGCCGCGCGCATTATGATCCCAATGAGCCGATTCTCGGCAAGACGGGCACCTGCACCGATCCACAGCGGGCGCACATGGGCTGGTTCGGCTCTTTCAACCAGGTGGACAACAACAAGCTCGTCGTCGTCGTGATGCTTACGGGCGGCGGCAACGTCAACGGCCCCGTGGCCGCCGGCGTGGCGGGAAACGTCTACCGGAATCTGTCCGGGCAGCGCTACTTCGCGTCGTCTTCCAGGCCGTTCTCGCCCAATGCCCTGATCTCGACGCAGTGCTGCACAGATTCGCGGTAGGCGGCGCCGAAGACCCGCTCTCCCATCGCGAATTGCAGCGCCTCGATGCCCAGGCCGGTGACCGCCGAAATCCCGTAGAACGCCAGGCCGAGCCCCGCGGCATGAAGCCGTAGGTTCTCCACCCGCTCCGCGTTCTGCGCCGCGTCCAGCTTGGTCGCCACCACGATCATCGGTTTCGCCGCCAACTCGGCGCTGAAGCTCGCCAACTCCTTCAGCACGATCTCGAAGTCGCTCACCGGATCCCGGCCGCTCATCTCCGAAACATCCACCAGGTGGACCAGCAGACGCGTGCGCTCGACATGGCGCAGAAACTGGATGCCCAGTCCGTGCCCCTCGCTCGCGCCTTCGATCAGTCCGGGAATATCCGCCACCACGAAGCTGCGGTCGTCGTCCTCCGAGAGGCGGACCACGCCCAGGTTCGGCTCAAGCGTCGTGAACGGGTAATCGGCGATCTTGGGGCGCGCCGCGGAGATTCGCGAAATCAGCGTCGACTTGCCGGCGTTCGGAAACCCCACCAGGCCGACATCCGCAAGCAGCTTCAATTCCAGGCGCAGCGACTTGTCCTCGCCTGGCCGCCCCGGTTCATGCTCCGTCGGCGCCTGGTGCGTGGGCGTCGCAAAATGCTGGTTGCCGCGACCGCCGCGCCCCCCCTTGGCGGCGACCCATTTCTCCCCCGCCTCTGTGAAGTCGTGGAGCAGTTCGCCCGTCGCGGCGTCGTAAACCACCGTGCCCACCGGCACCGGTACTTCCACCGAAACCCCGTCCCGCCCCGTCCGGTTGCTGCCTTCGCCGTGCCGGCCGCGCTGGGCCTTATGCTCCGGATTGAACCGGAAGTGGAGCAGGGTGTTGTAATGTACGCTGGCCACGAAAACAACGTCGCCGCCGCGCCCTCCATCCCCGCCGCTGGGCCCGCCCTTGGGCACGAACTTCTCCCGCCGGAACGCCAGGATGCCGTTGCCGCCGTCGCCCGCCTTCACCCGGATTTTGACTTCATCGATAAACATGTACGACCCAAATGAAAAAGCCGCCGGTGCGACGGCGGCTTTCTCCGTATTCGAATGGGCCCGCCGAAGCGGGCTGCCGGAACCCTTACTCCGCGGGAGCGGCGGCGATGCTCACAAACTTGCCGAACCGCCCGCGATCGCGAAACTCCACCGTACCCGTGACCCGGGCGTACAGCGTATCGTCGCTGCCGATGCCCACGTTCTCGCCCGGCTTGTACTTCGTACCGCGCTGGCGAACGATGATCGAACCGCCGCTCACCAACTGCCCGCCGAACGCCTTCACACCCAGCCGCTGCGCTGTCGAATCGCGCCCGTTTTTCGAACTGCCTAATCCCTTTTTATGTGCCATGACTGAATGCTCCCGTCCTCAGGCTTCGATCCCGGTGACCTTCACCTGCGTGTAGTTCTGCCGGTGCCCGATGGTGCGCTTGTACTGCTTCTTGCGCTTGAACTTGAACACCGTGACCTTCGTCCCGCGCCCGTGGTCCTCAATCCTGCCCAACACGCGCGCCGACGCCACTTCCGCACCGGCGAGCATCTGCCCGTCGTCGTTGCTCACCGCCACCACCCGGCCCAGTTGCACTTCGGTGCCCGGCTCGCCCGGAATCGTCTCCACCCGGACGGATTCGCCCGGCGCAACACGATATTGCTTCCCGCCGGTCTCGATCACTGCGTACATAACAATTCTCCGCTCTCGAACGTTTTGAGGTTTTGCGCTGGTCTCGGAGGACTACCGCCGCGGTCACACACACAAGGAGGGCGCGCCGTCTACAGCCTCGATCTCCCAGTCTACCCCATCCCCAGCCCCCCACGCAAACCACGAAAACCCACCCACTCCCCGTCACCCGCCGGTGCGCTTCCCCCGTACTCGTTGGGCGAATTTGTCCACCCGGATGATCGCTCGCTCGTGCGTGCCTTCGCCCACCAGGTCCTTCTCGTCCCGCGCCTCCACCCGGAACCGCACCCGGCTCCCCTCCACTCCGATCACTTCGGCCGTGAACTTCACCTTCATCCCCATCGGCGTCGCCGCCAGGTGGCGGATGTTGACCTCCGTGCCGACCGTGTCCTGACCCGGTTCCAGCAGGTCCTTGATCGTATTGCGCGAGGTGATCTCCATGTAGGCGATCATCCACGGTGTACCCAGCACGCGCGCTTCTTCGCTGCCCAGGAATGAAATGGCCACGTCGCCGGTTACCAGCAATGTGTACTCTCCGCGCGTACCGACGGGAATCTCAGGCATAGCGATATGGTGCCACAGTTGCCGGCCGATGAGCTGTTTCGAGGTCCGTCCTCGCGTGAGATCACGAGAGACAGGTCGGAAACCTGAATTTGCCCTCAGCAGTTCGACTGTGTGGAAAGGCAGTTTGACCCGGAAATGTTGCCGCTCAATGGGAACTTCCCGATTGCTTGGCGCATCAGTAGCTGGTAGAGTAGGTAAATCAGCGGGATGGCCGGAAGCCCGGTCGTACCCGTCTATCATTAAGGACTTATTCTTGAAGCTGATTGGACTGATTTCGTTGGCTGCGGTGGCAGGGTTGGCCTTCGCGGGCGAACCCCTTCCCGCCGACGCCATGCCCGACGTGCTGGATCGCTACATCTCGAACACCGCCCAGAATTCTCTCCGCGGCGTCCAGATGGAGGTCGAGTTCGACGCCAAGCTCCCGAAACTCAAGAAGGAAGGCAAGCTCACCGCCTGGAGGGTCATCTCCAAAGTGGGCAGCGTCCGGTACATCGTCGATAAGTTCGTCGGCGACAATTCGGTGAAGAAGGACGTCATCGCCCGCTACATGGCAGCGGAACAGCAGGCCCAGCAGGACGCCACGCCCACCTCCACCGCCATCACCCCCGACAACTACAAGTTTAAGTACAAGGGTCTCAAGGAAATCGCCGGCCGCTCCGCCCATGTCTACGAACTCAACCCCCGCAAAAAGCGCGTGGGCCTCTTCAAGGGTGAACTTTGGGTGGATGCCGAGACCTTTCTGCCGCTGCTCGAAACGGGCCGCTTCGTCAAGAGCCCGTCGATCTTCCTCAAGAAGGTCGAGTTCGTTCGCGAGTACGAAATCGCCAATGGCCGGGCCATCCCGAAGCACATCGAAAGCCACGTCGACACCCGGCTGTGGGGCCGCGCGGATCTGACCATCAACTTCCGCAACCTCACTACGGTCGCCGACAACGAACCTGCGGCGCCGCTGTCCTCCGAGTTGCAGTAAGCCCCGCGGCGTTCCCGCACCGCCACGTTATGCCGTCGCGCCAGTTGCGCTGACGCCCCGCGCCGGTATGGAATAGTTGCCATGATCCGACGCCGTTCCCTGCTCACCTCGGCCCTTGCCGCCGGCGCGGCCGCCACCGCCTCCGCCGGTTCGGCCGCCGCTCAATCGAATTCCGCGAAGTTCCGGCTCCGCTACGGCCCGCACCCCGGGATGTTCCGCCAGCACGCCGGCGAGAGCATCATTGACCAGATCAAGTTCTGCGCCGACCAGGGCTTCACCGGCTGGGAAGACAACGGCGCCATGGGCCGCACGCCCGAACTGCAAACGCAGATCGGCGAGGCCCTCTCCAAGGCCGGCATGAAGATGGGCGTCTTCGTGTCCTACGCCGATTTTCGGACCTCGGACTTTGTCACCAAGACCGACAAGGAGTTTCGCGCCAAGCTCCAGGGCGTGATGCGGACCGCCGTCGATTGCGCCAAGCGCGTCGGCGCCAAATGGCACACCGTCGTTCCCAGCACCACCAACGATCGCATCGACCCCGGCTATCAGCTCGCCAACTGCATCACCAATCTCAAGGCCATGTGCGAGATCCTCGAGCCCGCCGGCCTGGTCATGGTCCTCGAGCCGCTGAACTGGTACCGCGATCACCCCAGCCTGTTCCTCCGTTCCGTGCCCCAGTCCTACGCGGTCTGCAAAGGCGTGAACTCGCCAAGCTGCAAGATCCTCGACGATCTCTATCACCAGCAGATCGACGTCGGCAATCTGATCCCGAACATGGAGAAGGCGTGGGACGAGATCGCCTACATCCAGGTGGGCGATAACCCCGGCCGCAAGGAGCCCACCACCGGCGAGATCAACTACAAGAAGATCTTCGAGTGGCTCCATAAGAAGGCCTTCGACGGCATCGTCGGCATGGAGCACGGCAACAGCCTGCCCGGCAAGGAAGGCGAGGCCGCGGTGATCAAGGCCTATCGCGAATGCGATAGCTTCTAGGCGATCAGTTCGCTCACCGTCACGCACTGGAGGCCCTTCGCCCGCAGTGCGATGAGGACCGCTTCGAGGGCGTCCGCCGTGGCGCCCGTCTCCGGCCGCGCCGCGCGCTCGCGCCCGTCGTGCAGGCACAGAATCGCCCCGTTCCGCAATCCCCGCAGCAGCCGCCGGGATACCGCGGGCGCGCCGTCTTTCCAATCCCGCCCGATCGCCGACCACAGCACGCCCGTCAGCCCCATCTCGTCGAGCACCCCGCCCAGGCCCGGCCAGCGAACGCCGTACGGAGGCCGGAAGAGCCTCGGCGAAACGCCCGCGGCATCTTCGATCGAACGCTGCCCCCGCCCGATCTCCTCCCGCAGGAACGTTTGCCCGCGCAGCCAGAGCCGCGCATGCGTTTCGGTGTGGTTCCCGATCTCGTGCCCC
>DALYJJ010000189.1:0-10274 GCA_031969915.1 Bryobacteraceae bacterium
ACACCGCCTTCCCCCACGGCAGTGTCAAGCCCCAGAAACTGCGAGAAGGCGACATGATCCTCATGGACGGCGTCGCCCCGGTGGAAGGCTACTACGCGGACATCACGCGCACCATCGTCTTCGGCAAGCCCACTGATCGCCAGCGCCAGATCTGGGACCTGGAACGCAAAGCGCAGGACGCCGCCCTCGCCGCCGCTCGCCTTGGCGTGCCGTGTGAGTCCGTCGATGCGGCGGCCCGCAAGGTCATCACCGCCGCCGGCTTCGGCCCGGACTACAAGGTGCCCGGACTGCCGCACCGCACCGGCCACGGCATCGGCCTCGAAGTGCACGAATGGAGTTACCTCGTTCGCGGCAACAAGACGCCCCTCGCCCCCGGCATGTGCTTCTCCGACGAACCCATGATCTGTATCTACGGCGAGTTCGGCGTGCGCCTCGAAGACTGCTTCTACATGACCGAAGACGGCCCCAGGCTCTTCACCCGGCAGAGCCCGTCCATTGAACAACCCTTCGCCTGAGGTGTTTCCATGCAGCGTTTCGCGCTTGCCTTGATTGCCTTCTCCTGCTTCGCGTCGGAGCCCTATTACCAGCGCGACTTCCCCTCGGATGAGTTCCAGCAGCGCTGGTCGCGCCTATTCGACGCCATGGAGAAGAATGCGGTCGGAATCGTTCAGGGCGTGCCCCTCACCAACGGCTACATCATGCCGCGCCAGAGCAACGAGTTCTACTATCTGTGCGGCATCGAGACCCCGCACTCGTACCTGCTGCTCGACGCCCGAGACCGCACCGTCACGCTCTTCCTGCCGCCTCGCAATGCGCGCCTCGAAGCCGCCGAAGGCAAGGTCATCTCCTACGAGGACTCGGAGCTCGCACAACGCATCACCGGCGCGAACAAGATCGCGAGTACCGATTCCATGCGCGGCGAGTGGCTCGGCAAACAGGCGCCTGCCGCCATCTATACCCTGCTCTCGCCCGCCGAAGGCAACTCGCAAAGCCGGGGCGAACTCGTCGCCACCAACGCGTCCATTGCCGCCGATTATTGGGATGGCCGCGTGCCGCGCGAAGCCCACTTCGCGGCGCTACTCAAAGCCCGCTACCCGCGCGCCCGGGTCCTCGATCTCACGCCGCTGCTCGACGAACTCCGTGCCATCAAAAGCCCTCGCGAAGTCGCACTGATCCGCCGCGCCTCGAAGATCGCCGGACTCGCCCTCATGGAAGCGATGAAGAGCACGCGCCCCGGTCTGAGCGAGTATCACCTTGACGCCGCTGCGCGCTACATCTTCCTCGTGAACGGCGCGCGCCTGGAAGGCTACCGCTCCATCACCGCCGCTGGCAACGCCAACATTTGGAACATGCACTACTACCGCAACCTCGCGCCGCTTAAGGACGGGGACGTGGTGCTCATGGACTACGCACCCGAGGTCGGCTACTACACCAGCGACATCGGCCGCATGTGGCCCGTCAACGGCAAGTACTCTCCGCTGCACCGCGAGTTGCTCGGCTTCGTCGTCCGCTATCACAAGGAGGTCATGAAGCGCATTCGCCCCGGAGTCACCGCAAAGCAGATCATGGACGAGGCGCGCGCTGTGATGGAGCCCATCCACGCCTCCACGAAATGGTCGAAGCCGATCTATGAGGCCGCTGCCAGGCGACTCATCGAGCGCGGCGGCGGCGTCTTCTCCCACCCCGTCGGCATGGCCGTGCACGACGACGGCCGCTACATCGACGGCAATCTGAAACCCGGCCACGTCTTCGCCGTGGACCCCCAACTGTGGGTCCCCGAGGAGCAGATCTACATCCGTTGCGAAGATGTTGTCGCCGTCACCGAAACCGGCGTGGAGAACTTCACGGAGTTCCTGCCCGTTGACCTCGACGACGTGGAACGCTTCCTCGCAAAGCGCGAAGCCGGCGTCGTACAGAAAACGCCTCCCACCGAAAAACTGCCATGATTCGTTGCACCCTCCTCTTAGCCGCAGCCGCAGCCGCTGCCTCCGTGCAGCCGATCAACCTCGAATGGCGCTCCATCGGCCCCGCCATGTTCGGCGGGCGCGTCGCCGATATCGCCGGCGTTCCCGGCAATCCGAGGATCATCTACATCGGTCACAGCTCCGCCGGCCTGTACAAATCAACGAACGGCGGCACCACGTTCGATTCCGTTTTCAACGACGGCGGCACGCTTTCCGTCGGCGCCGTCGCGCTCGAACCCGGTGACCCCAACGTCGTCTACCTGGGCACCGGGGAAGGGAAGCCGCGCAACAGCATCTCCTACGGCGACGGCGTCTATAAGTCCACCGACGGCGGCAAGACTTGGAAGCACTCCGGCCTGAAGAACTCCGAACGCTTTTCGCGCATCGTCGCCGTATCGAGAACCCACGTCCTCGCCGCCGTCATGGGCCGCGCCTTCGGCCCCAGCAGCGAACGCGGCGTGTATCGCTCCACCGACGGCGGCGCTACGTGGACCCGCACGCTCTTCGCCAACGACACCACGGGCGCGAGCGACCTTGCCGTCGATCCCCAGGACCCCAACATCGTCTACGCCGGCATGTACGACTACCAGCGCCGCCCGTGGCACTTCCGCTCCGGCGGCCCTGGTAGCGGCCTGTACCGCTCCGCCGACGGCGGCGTCACATGGTCGCGCATCAGCAACGGACTTCCCGCCGGTGTCGTCGGACGCATCGGCCTCGCCATCGCCCGCAGCAATCCCAAGGTGGTCTACGCTCTCGTCGAATCCCGCGAAGGCGTGCTCTGGCGCTCCACCGACCGCGGCCTCTCGTTCACCCTCGTCTCGCGCGACAACCGCATCAACCGCCGCCCCTTCTACTTTTCCCAAGTGCGCGTCGACCCCGCCGACGAGAACCGCATCTACTGCCTGAGCGGCGATCTCATGATCTCCGATGACGCCGGCAAGACGTTCACCTCCGTCGGCTACAGCAGTTTCTTTGGCGATCACCACACCCTGTGGATCGACCCCCAGGACCGCGACCGCCTCCTCGGCGGCAGCGACGGCGGCTTCTATCTTTCGAACGATCGCGGCAAGAACTGGGACTTCGTCAACAATATGCCCATGGCCCAGCCCTACCACGTGGGCATCGATATGGCGGAGCCCTACAACGTTCTGGGCGGCTTTCAGGATCACGAACTCTGGCGCGGCCCCAACGAAAAATGGAACGAAGTGGGCGTGCGCGAAGGCGACTGGAAGCGCATGCGCAACATGGCCGACGGCATGTACACCGTGCCCGATCCGCGCGACCCCAACATCGTCTACTACAACGGCCACTTCGGCGACATCACGCGCATCGACATGCGTAGCGGTGAGGAGCGCTTCATCCAGCCCTATCCCGTCGGCCCCAGCGGCGGCGGCGCTGATCGCGAGAAGTACCGCTTCAACTGGAACTCCCCCATCCTCATGTCGCACGCGAATCCCGACGTGCTCTACTACGCCGGCAACGTGGTCTTCAAGACCACCGACGGCGGCGCCACGTGGTCCGTGATCAGCCCTGACCTGACCACCAACGATCCCGAGAAGCAGAAACTGAGCGGCGGTCCCATCAACCCCGACAACACCCGCGCCGAATTCCACTGCACCATCCTCGCTCTGGCCGAAAGCCCCCGCGATGCCAACGTTCTCTGGGCCGGCACCGACGACGGCAACGTACAACTCACCCGCGACGGCGGAAGCACGTGGACGAATGTCACCCCTCCTGACGCTCCGAAGTCCAGTTGGGTGGCTGCGATTCATACTTCCCACCGCGACCCCGGCAGCGCCTACCTCGCCATCGATCAGCACCGCCTCGACGACTTCGCGCCCCATGCCTTCGTCACTCATGACTACGGCCGCACGTGGAAGCGCATCTCCCAGGGCCTCCGCGGCTACGTGCACATCGTCATGGAGGACCCGAAACAGCCCAGCCTGCTCTACGCCGGCACCGAACTCGGCATCTGGGCGTCCTTTGACCGCGGCGCGACGTGGACGGACCTGCGCCTCGGCCTGCCGCCGCTTTCGGTGGTCGACATGAAGGTGCACCCGCGCGACAACGATCTGGTCATCGCGACGCACGCCCGCGGTTTCTATATCCTCGACGACATCACGCCGCTCCAGAATCTCGCCGCCGCGCGCGCGAAGCAGGCTACGCTCTTCCCACCCCTGCGCGCCACCCGCTACGTGCCCGCGAGCGACACCAGTTCCCTGGGCGATCGCGTCTGGGTCGCCAAGAACAAGCCCTACGGCGCTTCGCTGTCTTTCTATATGGCCAAGGCGGGCCCCGCGTCGCTGACCATCCTGGACGGAGACGGCCGTGAATTGCGCACGCTCGAAACCAGGGCCGCCGCGGGCGTCAACCGTGCCGTGTGGAATCTGGAGCCTCGCGGGTGCGGCCCCGGCCTGCGCGCTCCGCGCGTGCTGCCCGGCCAGTACAAGGTGCGGCTCAACGCGCTCGGCGAGATCTCCGAACAGCCGCTCACCGTCCGCCTCGATCCCCGCCTCACGGTCTCCGACGCCGACCTCAAGGTGTACGGCGAGCAGGTCGCGCTGCTGCACCAGACACAGTGCGCCATCTCCGCGATGCAGGCGGACATCCGCAAAGCCGTCGCCGCGAATCATCCGCAGCGCGCCGAACTCGAACGCATCGGCAACGCGCTCAACTCTCCGCCCCGCGACCCCGAGCACGAGAACATCTTCCGTAAACTCGCCTGGCTCGTCGATCAGGTCGGCGGCTGCACGTGCCGCCCCACGGCGGCGCAGATCGAGTGGATCGGCCGCTTCGCCGACGCCACGCGAGACTATCGCACCCAACTCGACGCCATTCTGAAAAGGGTCAACTAGCCGTGCACCGATTTCTTCTTGCTGTGCTTCTCGTCGCGACTGCCGCTGCGCAGTCTCTCTTCAAGGCCGAGCTTCTTGATGGTCTTACGTACCGCAACATCGGCCCCTTCCGCGCCGGCGGATGGATCTCCGATCTCGCCATCCCCGATACCGACGACCCCGCCTATCGGTTTACCTTCTACGCCTCCGCCCGTCATGGCGGCGTCTGGAAGACCACCAACAACGGCAATACCTTCACCCAGATCTTCGACTCCACCGGCGTCTTTTCCGTGGGCGCCGTCGCCGTCGCACCCACGCATCCGGAAACCGTATGGGTCGGCGCCGGGGAAGCCTCCAACGCCCGCAGCGCCTATTCCGGCAACGGCATCTACAAATCCACCGACGGCGGCAAGACCTGGCAGCACATGGGCCTCGCCGACTCCCACCACATCGCGCGTATCATCGTCCACCCGAAGAACCCCGATATCGTATTCGTCGCCGCCATGGGGCATCTCTTCACCACCAACCCCGAGCGAGGCCTTTTCCGCACCACCGATGGCGGCAAAAGCTGGAAGAAGGTGCTCTACGTGGACGAGGAGGTCGGCGTCATCGACTTCATCCAGCAGTGGTCCGACCCCAACGTTCTGTATGCCTCCACCTATGAGAAGCGCCGCACGCCGTGGAAGTTTGAGGACGGCGGCCTGCGCTCCGGCGTCTACAAATCCGTCGATGGCGGCAATACGTGGAAGCGGCTCACCAACGGCCTTCCCACCGGCAAAGTCGGCCGTATCGGCATCGACCTCTATCAGAAGACCGGCAAGATCGTCTACGCCGTCCTCGAGAACTTCGAGCCGTCGCCCGCCGACAAGACGCGCCCCATCGGCGGCGAAGTCTATCGCTCCGAGGATGCCGGCGCGACGTGGCGCAAGATGAACTCCGAGAAAGACGACCCCTCGCGCAAGAGTGGCTACGCCTTCAACCAGCTTCGCGTGGACCCCGGCAACCCCGATCGCATCTTCATCACAGGGTCCGCCATGGCGGGCTCGGAAGACGGCGGCAAGACTTGGATGGGCCTGGAACGCGGCCGCCCCAGCATCTTCAACCGCGCCTTCGGCGATTTCCGCGTTCTCTGGATCGACCATCGCGACCCTCGCCGCATGATCGCCGGCTCCGACGGCGGCGTCTTCCTCTCCTACGACGGCGGCAAGACCTGCGATCATCTCGCCAACCTGCCGCTCGGCGAAATCTACGCACTGGGCGTTGATATGGAGGATCCCTATCACGTCTATGCCGGCCTGCAGGATCACGAGTCGTGGAAGGGCCCGGTGAACGGATGGTCCGGGTCCGTCGGCGTCGAAGACTGGGTTACCGTGGGCACCGGCGACGGCATGTACAACCAGGTGGATCCCGACGGCGCCCGGTACGTTTACAACACGCAGGAGTTCGGACGTCCGCACCGCCTCGATCAGAAGACCCGCCTTCGCAAACCCATCTTCCCCGCGCGCCCTCAGGGCGCAGCGCAATTCCGCTTCAACTGGGTGACGCCCATCGTCATGTCGCCGCACAACGCGCAGACGCTCTATCTCGGCGCCGAAGTGCTCTTGAAGACTGTGAACCGCGGCGAGACGTGGCAGGAAATCAGTCCCGACCTCACCACCAACGATCCGAAGAAGATCAGCCCGCCGCGTGCGGCCATCCAGCACTGCACCATCGTCACCATCTCCGAGAGTCCGCGCACGCCGGGGCTCCTCTGGATCGGCACCGACGACGGCAAAGTGCAGATCACTCGCAACAGCGGAGCCGCGTGGCTTGACGTCACCCCCGCCCTCACTGCGGCCGGCGCGCCGGCAGACGCCTGGGTCACCCGTGTCGTCGCTTCCCGGTTCAACGAAGGCGCCGCGTACGTCGCCAAGTCACGCCACCGCCAGGACGATTTCGAGCCCTGGATCTACAAGACCACCGACTACGGGGCCACGTGGTCCAGGATCACCACCGGACTCCCCGCCAAACCCGTGAACGTGGTCTTTGAAGACCAGCACGCCCAGAATCTGCTCTTTGCCGGCACGGACGGCGGCGTTTACGTCACGATCAACGGCGGCGACACGTGGGTCGCACTCAAAGCCAACATGCCTCCCGCGCCCGTTCATGACCTCCTCGTGCACCCACGGGAAGGCGACCTCATCGCCGGCACTTACGGCCGCGGCATATGGATCACCGACATCACGCCGCTTCGCGAACTGAGCGAATCGGCTTTGGCTGCCGGCGCGCACTTCTTCACGCCACGCCCGCGGGCGCGCCGCACTGAAGGTGCACTCGGCAACTATCGTCTGTACGGTAACCGGCATCTGCAGGTCCCCAATGAACCGAACGGCCTGACGTTCACCTATTACCTGAAAGCGGAAGCAGGCGGGCCAGTCGAGATCCAGGTGGCCGACCTCGGAGGAAAGCAGGTCTGGAAGAACAGCGGACCTGCGAAGGCTGGAATCAACCGCGTGACGTGGCCCGCCCTGAACGCCGAGCCGGGCCAGTACGTGGCCACGCTCAGCGTCGGGGGGCAGGCGATCAAGAAGACAGCGGTGCTACGCCCGGCGCAGTGAGCTGCCCTCAGCGGCTGGATGGCAGCGCTCGCTTCACACCGGTGCCTGTGGCCCCCAGTTCGGCGAGCAGCCGGTCCGCTTTGTAGACAGCGCGGAGAGCCTCGATGATGCCCTGACTGGCGACGTGGACGGATCGCGCCATTTCGTCGGTGAAGAGAAAGCGATTGGGCAGCCCTTCGATGTTTCCGTCGAAGAGGATGCCGATCACTTCACCCTTGGTGTTGATCGTCGGGCTTCCCGAATTTCCGCCGTGCGTGTCGGCGGTCCCGACGAAGTTGAACGGTGTGTTGAGGCGCACAGCCGGCTTCGCCGCCACCCACGAAGGCGGCAGCCGATAGGGGTCCTTGCCGGTGGCACGGCGGTAAAGGCCTTCGAACGTGGTTGCCCAGGGAACTGTCTCACCCTTCGAATTCCGATACCCTTTGGTCGCGCCGTAGGCCAGCCGCAGTGTGAACGTCGCGTCCGGATACTCGTTCGATCCGTACACCGCAAATCGGGCGCGGGCGATGCGGGCGGCACTCGACCGCTCCACGGCCTCCACGCGGTCCTCGTACTGCTTGCGCAGTTGGCGCGCGCGCTCGTCGAGCAGTCGAGCGAGGACCATCATGCCGTCGGTGGATGTGCGTGCCGCTTCAGCGCTCGCGGCAATCCGCTTGCGAACCGCGACGTCGGCGATCTTGGACGAGTTCACAAAGGCGGCGGCGGCGCGGGCCGGCGTCCGGCCTTTCATGATTGCCTTTACGGTCGGATCCGCGGTTCCGAATTCCTGCCGCAGGAACGCAAAGTAATCCGCCAGTACCGCGATCTCCATTGCCGGGTGGATGGGCGCCGGGGAGAACATCTCCTGCTCCAGTGACGCGAGTCCGCTCTCGTGATACTCCTTCAATCGGTCCGCATCCGGTTTCTGTTTCTCCTCGGCGTACCGCAGTAGATCGCGGCCCAGCCGAAGCATCTCGGAGCCCCGCGTGGCGTACCGTTCGTACAGGTAGTACGGCTTGGCGAACGTCGCGTAGTCCTTGTACGCCGCGGCCACTTCGTTCCACACGTTGCCGTACTCGGCCTTCTTGGCGGGGTCGCTCAACACGGCGTCGCGAAGCTTGCCTTCCTGCTCGCGTTTACGGTTCATCAGGTTGGGGTCGCGCAAGCCCGACAGAAACCCGGTGTAGGCTTTGTAGCTGTTCTGCTGCCCAAAGAGGTTGTCACGGGCGATGCGCTCGTTCTCCGCGTTCCGTGCGCTGAAGCCCTTCAGCGTCGCGATCAGCGACGCAAGGCGGCGGTAGACCAGCGGATAGGCGGTGTCGCGCGCGAACTCCAACTCCGCCATGGTGGCCAGGCGGCCCGTGGTACCGGGGTTGCCGGGCACAAAGCTGAGCTCGTTCTCCTGAGCGCCTTCCTGGCTCCAGGGGAACCACGCCGCGGGCTTCGCGGGCTGCCCGTCCTCATAGGCGCGAAAGAAGGAGACGTCGAGATTGAAGCGGGGATACGTGAAGTTGTCCGGATCACCGCCGAAGAAGGCGATATCGAATTCGGGAGCAAACACCAGGCGCACATCCGTGTATTTCTTGTAGCGGTAGAGATGGTACTGGCCGCCCGAGAACAGGGGCACCACATCGCAACGCGCTCCCGTGGCCTTTGTGCACTCGCTTTCAAGGCGCGCTGTGTTGGCCGAACGCAGGCGCTGGGCTTCGGCTTTGGGCGTCGAGGGCTTGACTCCCTCTTCCACCTTCTCGGTGACGTCCTCCACCGAGAGCAGAACGTTCAGTTCCAGGTCCGGGCAGGAGCGCTCCTCGGCCTGCGTTTTGGCTTCGAAACCCCTCGCAATGAGGTCGTTCTCCTTGCTGCTGATCTTCTGAATGCAGTCGATGCCGACGTGGTGATTTGTAAACACCAGGCCATGAGGGGAAACAAAAGAGCCGGAACCTCCGTTGTTAAAACGGACGGATGCCGACCGCATGTGATCGAGGAAGGTCTGCGATAATTCGAAGCCGTACTTCTCGCGGATCTGTTGCCGGGGCGGTTGATTGAAGAGCCACATGCCTTCGTCGCCGCACAATGGCAGAGCGAGAGTGAGACACGCTGCGGGCAGAATACTGCGGATCATGATTTCATTGTTGCAAGGGAGGCCGTGAAGTGGAGTATCGCTTCCACGCCCTGACCCCGGACCGCTGGCCGGACTTCGAACGGCTGTTCGGGCCCAAGGGCGCCTGCGGCGGGTGCTGGTGCATGTATTGGCGGCGGCCGCGCGCCGAGTTTGAGAGGGATAAGGGGGAAGGCAACCGCGCGGCGATGAAGGCCGCGGTGGATTCCGGCGAAGTGCCCGGGATTCTCGCGTACCGGAACGGCGAGCCGGTGGCCTGGTGCGCGCTCGGTCCGCGCGAGCGGTACCCGGCGCTGCAGCGCTCGCGGCTGCTGAAGCCGCTGGACGACCGGCCCGTTTGGAGCGTGGTCTGTTTCTTCATCCGCAAAGACCATCGCCGGCGCGGGCTCTCGACACAGTTGCTGCGCGCGGCGGCTGATTTCGCGGCGGCTCGGGGGGCGCGGCTATTGGAAGGGTACCCACAAGTTCCGGTCAAGAAGATGGCGGACGTATTTGCCTGGAACGGGTTTCTGCACGCCTTCGAGCGCGCCGGTTTCGTCGAATGCGCACGGCCGTCCGAGCGCAGGCGCATTGTGCGCCTTGCAGTGACGCCGGCCGGGCCGCTACAGTAGCGGCCATGAAGCTCGCAGAGGAGATCCGGCAGACCAAGCCGTTCCCGAGCCCGGAGCAGGAAGCGGTGGTCGCGCTGATGCGGACCTCGGACCTGGTGCGGCGCCGCATCGCCGACGTGGTGGAGCCGCACGGAATCAGCTACCAGCAGTACAACGTGCTGCGCATCCTG
>DALYJJ010000190.1:0-10250 GCA_031969915.1 Bryobacteraceae bacterium
CTACGAACCAGGGGGTCGTGGGTTCAAATCCTGCCGGGCGCGCCACATTTCAAGGACTTAGGGCCGGCCTCCACCGGCCCTTTTCTTTTCCCGCTCGACTTCTGCAAGACTTCCCGCCTGCGGGCGGGGACTGCGCAGCAGCGTGATGGCGGGCGTCTCGCGGCTGGCATCGATGCGCTGCACCGCATCGATGAGCTCCTTCAGCTCCGCGGCCGAGTAGTGCGTCGTGATGTCGCCGTTCTTGTGGCCCAGCAACACCTTGCGCGTCTCCTCGCCCACGCCGGCGGCTCGGAGGCGACGGCCGAAGGTGTGCTTCAGGTCGTGCACGCGGACGTGCCCGAACCCCCAGGGCGACTCGTGCCCCGTCTCCTTCGCCATCTTCTCCGCGGCCGCGCGCCGCGCGTTCTGCCACGCCGTGTTGTTCATGCACTGCAGGCGATCGCCGCGGTACGTGAACACCCAGCGTGGCCACCTCCCCGTATCCTCCGCCACCCGCGCCGCATGTTGCCGGCGAGCCTCGATCACCGAGCGCGCCACGTCGTTGAGCACGACCAGGCGATCCTCGGTGTTCTTCACGACCTCCCCAGGTACCACGAACACCGACGTGTCGAGCTCCGGCACGCGGATCTCCCACGCCCACTCGAGCGCGCACACCTCCTGTTCGCGCGTGCCCGTGTTCACCTTGAAGAGCGCCATCTGGCCATTCGGCTCGTACGGAAGGCAGCCGAAGAGGTAGCGCTGCTCGTCCCAGCTGAGCGGGTAGGGCGGCCGGGCCGCCTTGTCCCTCTCGATCGAGATGAGCGGCGCCGTCTCCAGCCACGTGAGCCGGTTCGGGTGCCTCCACTGCCGCGCCGCGAGGTTCAGGATGCGGCGCACGACCTCGATCGACCGGTTCACGGTCGTGAGGGTGACCTCATCCTTCTCCAGGCGATGCGTCTTGAACGGCCCCAACGCCTCGTCGCAGACGTCCTCGAGCGCCACGTCGCCGATCCACGGGTCGAGCAGCTCGATGTGCCAGGCGGCGTCATCGATGCTCGCGAGACCTTGGTTCTCCCTCAGGTACCGGATCGCGCCTTCGCGGAAAGCGATGCGAGGACGCGCGCCGCGCGTCCGCTCGAGGCGGATGCGCTCGACTGCTGAGGCGAGCCACTGCTCGGCCTGCTCCTGCGTGACACGGCCGAGGCGATGGAAGATGGTCTTTCCGAGGACTTGCTTATTGACGGTTCGATGGCCATCGGCGTCGACGGTGATGCCGCTGGTTCGGGTCTTGGCCATACTTCGGATACTCCTTTCTCGTCGCGGCCGGGCCCGTTGCAGAGGGCATCTTCGATGCGCATGGCCACCGCGTCAATGTCATCGCGGGGAATGGCCTTGCCACGCTTCCCGATGGGGATCACCCGCACGTGCGGACGTACCTTCGCGGCGAACCATGCCTTGTCCACGGCGAGGTAGTGGTGGGCCACGTCGACGCGGATCCACCGGCCCCAGGGGTACTCGCGGCGCCGGCTCACTCGATCCTCCAGATCCACCAGCCGTCCGGCATCTTCCGCTGTACAAAGCGCACGCCAACGAGCTTGGCCCAGCAGCGAAGGCTGTTCGGGTTCCAGTCGAGCGGCAGCACCATGCTGGGCGGCGCGATCTGCATGCCCCTCAGCGTCGCCTTGATGTTGCGGATTGGCCGTTTCTGCCCTTTTCTCATCGCATGGTCATTGGGGCGGCCAGTCGTCCATGGCGTCGAACACGAACGCGACCAGCCCCGCGACGATGAACTTCCAGAGCGCGACAGTATCGGGAGGGAAGTTCATCGCTCGAACCACCCATCGATGCGGGTCACGGTATGATGGCGGTGCCCCGGTGACACGGTGAATCTCCCGGCCGTAGGACGTCGACCCGCACCCGACGGACCGCCATGTGGGGGAAGTGGGAGTCCCCACCCGGGGCGCCTTTCATCCAGGCGCTCAGGCATCAGCAGCTCCTCATGAGATCGCCCGACACCGGGCGGCCGCGGCGAAGGACGGCCTTGGCGAGGCACTCGCGATCGCGGCGACTCGCCGATGCCTGTCGCACCAGGCCGAAGTAGCTGTTCGCCGTGGCGCGAAAATCCTCCAGCGGCACCGTGGCCACGCGATCGATCGCCTGGTTGAACGTCCGCCGACGAATCGTTCTCCGCCACGGCTTGATGACCTGGCCCACGAAGTCGATGCCGCGCTCGATCGGCTGCAGCACCGTCTTGCGCGGGTTGAGCCTCACGCCGAGAGTCGCGGGCAGGAACGCCTCGATCTCCGCCAAGGTCGCCTGCAGCCATTCCCTGGACTCGTGCAGCAGCACGAAGTCGTCCACGTACCGGATGTAATGGCGGGCCCGCAACACGTGCTTGGCGAACTGGTCGAGCTGGTCTAGGTAGACGTTCGCGAAGAACTGGCTCGACAGGTTGCCGATGGGCAGGCCCAGCTCGGCGGGCTGGTTCGCGAGGCGCTTGTGTGGAGGCACGCGCTCCAGCTCGTGTGGCCGGCAGCGCAGAATCACATCGGGCCGGGGGTCGTGGAAGAGCACGAGCTCGGCGAGATCGCGCCACCACGGCTCGTGGATCTTCGCGGCCAAAAGGCTGCCGAGGATGGCCTTGTCGATCGACACGAAGAAATTGGCCACGTCGCACTTGAGGTACCACGCCGGCCGGCTCCAGTTGCGCGTGACGCCCCGTACCTTCGCTTCGAGGCGCTGGACCGCGTAGAGGGTGCCGCGGCCCTTGATGCAGGCGCAGGAGTCGGCGATGAACGATCGCTCGAAGCGCGGCCCCACGCGGTTGTAGAGCAGGTGGTGCACGATGCGATCGCGGAAGCCGGCCGCCCAGACCTCGCGCGGCTTGGGCCTCGTGACGATGAAGCATATCGACGGGCCGGGGCGGTAGGTCCCGCCCGCGAGCTCGTCGAAGAGGTCGACCAGGTTGCGCTCGAGGTTCACCTCGAATGCGAGCGCGCTGGCCGTGTTGCGCTTGTGCTGGCGGCAGTCGAAGTAGGCCGCCACCAGCTCGTGGAAAGAGGGTCCAGCATGGACCGCGTCGGTTCTATCTGCGGACCGCCCGGGCGCGGAGCTTGTTGTCCTTGTGGTTGTTGTTCTGGTTGCCGTTGTTGAAGTTCTGGTACCAGGCGTAGGCCGGCTCGCCGGCGTACTGCGTCCCATCGCGCTATCCACGTCGCCCGGCCGAAGGCCTCGGCCGATCAGCGGAGCGACTGCGCCGGGCCGGTCCTGGGCTGAGCCAGCGGTACCCGTTGTGCGCGTGTCGGTGGCCTCGTGGGCCAGCGGCGCGACCAGATTGATGCCCACGGGCATGATCGCCTTGACGGTCATGCGACAGGGGCCTTCGCGGAAGCCTTGCGCCATCCACTCGCCTGCCTGCCGATCGCCGCGGTGTGCTCGATGGCGGCCGCGTACTGCTTGACGGACACCAGGTGCAGGTCGCGCGACAGCCGGAAGAGCAGCTCCACCACCTGCAGGTGCTCGAGCATCCGGGTGAGGTGGGGGACCTTGTCGGCGGCCGCGTTCGCGCGGTAGATCAGCAGCGCGAGCTCGAGGCACTCCTCGCGAAGCTTGCCACCCATGCTCGCCTTGAAGTCGCGCGGCATGTGACGGCTCACCTCGGTGGCGAGGACCAGGAGCTTGTACGTGACCTGGTAGATCGGCAGGGTGTGGTGGAGGGCCATGCTGGGAAAGGGTTAAAGGGGTGAATTACTCAAGGGGCAATCTGCGGACCGCCCGGGCGCGGAGCCTGAAGTCCTTGCGGGTGTTGGTCTGGCCGCCGTAGCGGAAGTACTGGCACCAGGCGTAGGCCGGCTCGCCGGCGCACTGCTCGGCCGACCAGTACCACCCCCCGGTCGGGAACTGGTCCTTCACGTTGCCGAAGAGGACCGCCTGCTCGGCGCGGGTCGGCAGCGTGACGCCTTCCCCGAGGGCCTCGGCCCACTTGACGGCGCCAGGTCATGGTCTTCGGCGCCTCGGCGAGCAGCACCAGCGCGTGGTCGCCTTCCTCGCCGCGGCAGATGCCGGCGAAGATGCCGTCGGCGAGTACCGCGCCGATTCGCGGCATGGGGATGCCCTGCGGGGCGGTGTTCTTGATCGTCATCGCGTACTCCCTGCGAAATGGTTGAATGGATGAAGGACTAAACCTTCAATCTGCGGACCGCCCGGGCGCGGAGCTCGCCGTCCTTGCGGCCGTCGTCCTGGCCGCCGTCGTCGAAGTGCTGGTACCAGGCGTAGGCCGGCGCGCCGGCGTCCTGCGTGGAGCTCCAGTACCAGTCCGCCGCGAACGCCTCGGCTCCACCTTCCTGGAACGCGGCGATCGGCGTCTGCGCGGGCGCCGCGGGGCTGTAGGCGTAGCCGGGCGGGATGCTGCTCGGGTTGTCGCCCCGCCAGCAGTAGTTCTCGTCGTCGGTCGGCTTGAACGCGCGATACAGGATCTCGAGCTCGTCGCGCGACGGCAGGTACCAGTCATCGAAGCCACCGATCTGCAGCGAGCGAGCCCACGCGGCCAGGCCGCATCCCGCCTGGTTGAGGTGGGACGTGTTCGCCGCGCCGTCGTAGAAGCTCAGGTGCTCGGGCGTGGGGTTGGAGAGCATCGAGGAAGGCTCGTGCTCCCCTTCGCCGCGCGGGGCCACGATGAGCGCGTACTCGGCGCCGTCGACGCGGATGCGGCCCGCGTAGAAGCCGCCCGCGAACGGCGTGCCGGGGGTGGTGGGGATTTCCGTGATGGTGGTGTCCATGGGGCTCCTATCGAAGGACGATCGAGGCGCAGTCGCGCCAGGTCCTGGTGGGTTCCGCGTTCGGGGATTGGCCAGAAAGGCAGGGCGCGACCCCGCGAGTCGTCGCGCACATCTGGATGAGGGTGTAGGGCGCGGCCATGCAGGCCGCGTACTCGGCGCCATGGGCGGTGCAGCGCGCGACCTGGTCGGTTCGGCGCTTGGCGGCCGCGGTGGCGGTGATCTTCAACCAGGTGAGTTCCACGCCGGCGAGGCACGTGGGGCGGTTCCAGACGAGCTGGTAGCCCGCGCAGGTCACCAGGCGCTTACCGGTCGAGGGGCACGGGTTGGCCGCCGCGAAGGTCTTGCGCTGCGCAGTCGTGCCGTCGGCGGCGAGGGCCGGCATGGCCAGGAGCGCGATCGCGAGCGCCGCGAGCAGGATCGTGCGGCGCACGGCTACACGTGCCCCGTGAAGAGGTACATCAACGAGGCCTTCGCGACCGCGGCGACGCCCAGCACGAAGGCCACGATGAACGCGTAGTAGACGACCTGCAGTCCGGCAACGAGAAAATCCGGCTTCTTCATGTCACTCCTCGGAGTGTCGATAGATCACCCGCGGCGAATGCCACACGGGGTGGTTCCTCACGCGGCGCACAAGGTCATTGGCGTCCGCGCGGTTGGTGTAGCCCACGAGCACCTCGCAGCCGCGGCCGTCGATGCAGCGCACCTCGTACCGTTCGCCGGCGTAGGCGATCTCGTGGTTCATTGGGGCGTGTCCTTCGAGATCCCGCGCACGCGCGCGCCGCGGTGCTGGCGAAGCATCGCGAGGATCGCGTTGCGAGCGGAAAGGCCGGCGGCCACTTCGCGCAGCCCCTGCTTCACGTCGTGGCCCGCGCAGACCACCGCGATCGCGAGCACGATGAGCCCCCAGAATTCGTCGTTCATTCCGGCCTCCCCGGGTACCCCAGGCGCGCCCACGCTTCCGGATCCACCGGCAAGGGCTGGACGCGCCCACTGCGCAGATTCACGAAGGCGCCATGCCACGCGATCCGGCCGAATCGGAAGAGCGTCCAGAGGATCGCGAGCGCCGGGGTGACCACGGCCTGGTTGATGAAGAGCTCCTGGCGCTCGAGCGCCTGGGCGAGGCTGCAGCTCGGCGCGTCGTCCTCGGGAAGCGTGAGGTCGCCCACCTCCGGGAAGAGCTCGAGCACCGTGGGTAGTCGCGCCTCCTTCTTTGCGTGCGGCGCCCACTGGCCAAGTACCACCTGGCCATCGGCCGTTCGGTTGCCCAGGTCCATCCAGTAGGCGGGCTGGTGCGAGAAGATCTTGTCGATGTTCACGCGGGCCCGGCGGCTGTCGACGCAGGAGATCACGATGGTCGGCGTGTTGTAGCCGGTGGTGCGCTGGATCCGCGTGGGTGTTGCTCGCCACTGCAGCCCGAAGAACGCGTTGAGGCGATGCACGAGCACCGTGGCCTTGTTCAGGCCCACGTCCGCCGGGCTGAAGAGCTGGCGGCCCACGTTGGCCTCGCTCACGGTGTCCGGGTCGAAGGCCTCCACGCGCAGCCCGGGGTGGCCGAGTGCCGTGAGCGCGTGATTCAGGCGCGCGAGCCCCGTGAGCATCTGGCTGCCGTTGCCGCCGCACCCGGCGAGCAGCACCTGCACCTGCTGCTCGACGTAGGCCGCCTCGAGGACGTGTTCCGACATCACAGGCCCTTCGGCGACGGCAGCGGGAGATAGACGCCCAGCGCGCATAGCCGCAGCGCCCACGAGGGTTCCGCGCCTTCGCGCAGGTTCCCCACCACCACGGATACCTTCACCTCGCCCGCGTCGTCGGCGTCGTCGATAGCGGAGAATCCCGCCGGGCCTTCGCCGTGGCTATGCAGGTCCACTGCGAGGGACTCGTGTGGCGCGAGCGCCGGCCGGTGGTAGGTGACCGATGCGTTACCGAACTCCGTGATGTCCAGCTCGCGGTACTCGAGGCGCTTCTCCGCGTCGTTCCAGATGAACCAGGCAGCGTGCTCGAAGGGCGCGCACTTCTTCGCGGCCTCGAGGAACTGCTGCAGCAGGTCCTTCGGCAGCTTGAAGGCGAGCGAGACCCGCTGTTCCACGAGGCCGTAGGGGAGCGTGGTGGCGAAGGCGCCTTGTTCGGTGATGGGCCACACCAGGTGAAGCCAGGGGCGGACCACTTCCAGCGAGAGGCGGGCGTGCTCGACGATGAAGCGGTGACCGGGCCGGCCGAGCGGCGGCAGCGGGGTGAACGACGGCGCCATCACGGTCGGGGCGTGCTCCTGGATGATGCGGTCGCGGACGTCGAGAGTCATTGGTGCTCCTTGTTGATGAGGCGGCGCACGAGCTGCGCCAGGGTGTAGGGGGTGGGGTAGAGCGCGCGCTGCGGGAACGGCGAGCGGCCGCGCTCGGCGAGCAGCTGCAGCCAGAGCGCGTACCCGCCGCCCTTGAACGCGACCCGGAAGCCGGGATTCGGATGGGTGAATCGGCTCTCGAAGAAGGCCCGCTCGTACGCCTCCATCGCCTCCGGGCTGCAGGACCTCGGCACGCGGACGTTGCCGATGCACACCTCGCCGCGGTCGGCCCACACGTTGAAGTAGGGCGCGCGGTAGAGCCGGGAGTCCCCACTGGGACGTCCCGTGCCCTTCACCGCGAAAACGTGCCAGCGGCTTCCGGCCACCGCGAAGACGAGGCCGGGGTGACTTGTCCTCCCGCTCGCGCTGCCGAGATCCTTGCCGGCGTCTTCGGCGCACTCGAACCACACCGTGCGGGGCGACGGAGGACACCACCAGGCCATCATGCTGGGTGCGATCGCGAGCAGGCGCTCCGGAACCAGCCCGGCGTAGGACACGCCCATCTCGAGACCCGCGAGCAGCTCGGCGATCGAGTCGCGTGTGGCAGGGATGCCCATCGTCAGTTCCGGGCAGCCGTCCGCGCCCTTCACGGCGACATGATTCGTCACGAACGCGGAGGACCCGCCGCGGTAGACGAGGAGCGCGCCCGCGAGCGCCATCTCCATGCCTTCGCCGGTGGCCACGTGGACTTCAGCCATGTTGGTCTCCCACGAGGACGAGCAGCCGATCGAGCGCCCGGTAGGTTTCGCACCAGGTGGGCATCGCCGTGAGCCACGGGCCGAAGACGTTGTCGGAGGCCTTCAGCAGGAACGACCCGAACGTGTCGTGGTAGCTGTCCTGCTGCGCCATGTTCATCCAGTCGTCCACCACGCGAAGGGTGACGTCGTCCTCGCTCCAGCGCGCGATCGCGGCGATCTCGACCCACGGGCCGCCGTACCAGCGCCGGTCATCGATGCGCTCCAGGAACAGTGTGTGCTTGTGCCGAGTGAGGCGATGGATGTCGTTGCAGCACTCGAGCACCTGGAGCGCGTGGCCGCGGATCGGCGCGCGCGGCGTCCAGCGCTTCCACCCGTGGGTGTCGGTGGCCCACGCCGGGATCGCGCGATCGAACTCGGCGCGCGTGAGGATTCCCTCGTCCTCGCCCGCCTCCTCGAGGTAGTAGGTCTCATCATGCTCACCCATCCAGTAGGCGTCGCAGGCGAAATAGAGAGTGAGGATTGGATTGATCACCTGGGCGGTCGCGGTCTGCGCGCGGTGCAAACTGCGCAGGGCATACGCGCCGAGGCCGGGATGGGAGCGCTCGATCGCCGAGATCCGCCGCTTCAACGTGAACGTCGGCATCCGAGCGCCGCGCTTCGGATTCAGGTGAACCATCGCGTCGCCGACGGCTCCGGGCCCGGGGTACCCCTCCGAATCCTCGTGCAAGTAGATCGAGATGCGCGGGAGCACCTGCAGGTCCCCGAGCGTCCGGGCCCACCAGCGCTCCATTCCCGCCTGCAGGATCTGCGTATTGGTCTTTCGGCCGCGCGCCATCGTGTCGTCGAGAAGACGCAGGTCGAGCATGTCCAGCGCGAACCGCGCGCTCATGGTCGAAGGATAGGTGACGAGCATGCGCGGCGCGACCCTGCGCAGGGAGGGGATGGCGAGGCCGGTGTTCACGGCAGCGGAGCGAGCAACTCGGCGGGCGCCTGCAGGAGCGCGGCATCGCCCGCGACCGCGCCGGGCGAGCGCTGCATGTCCAGGCAGTTCGCCACGGCCCGCGCGAGCTGCTGGTGGCCGTCTAGGTCGAAGGCATGGCTCAACGGGCTGGGGCGATCGACCTGCCCCGCGGCGGCCGCAACGAGTCGATCCCGAAGCGACGCGGCGCCCTTGGTACCCACGGCGCGCCGGAACTCGTAGACCACCTTGTTTCCCTCGGTGGTGGGCCCCTCGATCGACGCGTTGACGATCTCGGGGTACAGAGTTGCGTAGAACTCGCGCACCTGCTCGAGGCTGAACTGCGCGCCCGGGTCATGCAGGGCGACGCCGTTGTACTTGAACTCGCGGATGCTGGCTTGGACTTCCATGGGGGGCCTCAGCTGAAGAGATCGAGTGACGACGGATCGGACGAGCTCGCGGCGGTGCTCGCCGGGGCGAGGTCTACGGGTTGCACGATGGCGTTCGCGGGGGGATCCACCGGGGCGGTCAGCTCGATGCGGCCGCCCGGGGCGGGCACGATCGTGACGGAGAGTTCCTCGAGGGGCGGGGCAGCCTGGCCCGTGCCGTCGCCGGAGATCTCGGCCGTTTCACCCAGGGCTGCCGTCGTTTCATCGGAAGGCGGTGGCGCATCTTCGGCCTGGGGCGCCGTATCACCGCCGGCCGGTTTCGTCTCGCCACCGGCTTCCTCGACCTTCTGAGGTTCCGGCTGGATTGGCGCGTCGCTCGCGACGAGGTGCGCCTTCACGACCTTCGCCAGGTCGGTGACCGGGATGCGATCCTTCCCGAAGATCGGGCGCAGCGCGTCGTCCGCGATGAGGCGGCGCTTGCTCTTCGGGTCCTTGAGGCCCTTGGCCTTGATGTAGCCCCACACCGCGGCCATCGCCTCGTTGTGCGACTTCACGTCCGAGCCGACCACCGCGGCGAGCTGCTCGGTCGGTCGGAGCACCGGCTTGAGGCGCCTGGTGCGCGTGGTGGCCTTGGCAGGTTTCGAGGCCGTGGGCTTCTTCGTCGGCGAGGCCTTCGCCTTCGCGCCGGTCATCGCGCGCACCTTGGGCTCGACGATCTTCTCGGCGGGCGCCGCGGCGGCGACCTGGGCCTTCACCTGCTCCGAGACGCTCGGCGCCTTCGCCGGCGATTCGTTCATCGCGAAGCCTTCGGCGAGCGCCAGCGGCAGTTCGGCGTCGAGCTCCTCGGGCGTGGCCAGGATCGAGATCGAAAGCGGCGCGGCCTTCTCGTCCTCGTCCTGCTTCCGGTGGAGGTTCACGCGGAGGCGCTCACCCTCGCGCGCGGCGAGCATCAGCACCGGCCCGCGCTCGGTGAGCGCGTACAGTTCCTTGAACATGGGTACTCCTGGGGTAGGGTGGTTCTACGGGGTGGTCGGAAGGAGGCCCGCGCTGTCGAATGCGCGGACCAGGCTGATCACTTCCCGCGACTCGCCCACGGACAGCACCGTGGTG
>DALYJJ010000191.1:0-10204 GCA_031969915.1 Bryobacteraceae bacterium
GCGAATCCCACCACCGTGTTCGGATTCCCCGGTAGTCCCACCACCCGCCCCCCGCCCGGAAACTGCAGGCTCACTTCGTTGTCCCCGTCTCCGCGCAGCCGACCCACGCCCAGCCGCGCCGCCAGATCCCGGATCGTCCGCATCAGAAACCGGCTCTGCCGCAGCGACGGCGACGCGATCAGCACCAGCGCCTGCGGATCGAAATACGCCTGGTGCAGCGCCTTCACCGCCGTCACCGTCGACTTCCCCCACTGCCGCGAGCAGCACAACATCACCCGCTTCCCGCCCCGCAGGACGTCTTCCTGCAGCCGGTCCGGCTCAAACCCCAACCGCTCCCGCGCAAACCCCACTACGTCGCACCGGTACACTTCGTCCCGTTCCGGTACCGTCCACCCCGCCGCGAGCGCCCCTCGCCCCTCCCCCGGCCCCGAGTAACTCGTACTCGGCCGCCACCCGTCGTAACTCCATGCCATCGTCATTGCAGCGTTCATTGCGATTCCACAAATACCAACCACGCCCCATCCCAATTCCGCTCACTCCCGCTAAATTCATGACGAATCGCCAAAAATAAATCTGAAAAGTCCGTGACGCCCCCGCCCGCGCGCCTGTGGCGAGGCCCTAACCGCCGGCCCCCGACATCTCCGGCCGGCCATCCAGGCCGCTCGGCTTCATCGTTCGGCAATCCGGTTCACCACGATGTCCCACACCAACTCGTAGTCGACTCCGAAATAGTCGTGAATGAGCCGGTCTCGCATTCCGGCCATGGCCCGCCACTCAACGCCCGGATTCCGCAGCCGAACGTCAGCCGGCGGCATGGCTCAGGAGGTAGTCCGCTTCGGCCAGAATATGGCCAAGCGTCTCACGCGGGTCGTAGGACATCTTCCGCTTCCGCTAAGATGCGTGGCCCAAGGAACGGAGACAGAGCCTCAACCGTCACCAGTTCCGCCCGCCGCCCCAGCCGCTCCTCCAGCAACTCGCAAAGAGCGAGGAACCGGCTGTAAGTCTTCGCGCCCGGTAAGAACCGCACCAGGAGGTCGACATCGCTGTCCGAACGGGCCTGACCGCGCGCGACTGAGCCGAACAGCGCGAGCCCCTCGACGCCGAGCGCACGGATCTCCCGCTCGGACGCAACCAGGATCTCAATCGCTTGCTCTCTGGTGAGCGGCGCCGGAAGCATGTGCGTCTCCTGCATGCAATCACAATTCTGGCTCATCCGAGTCCTTCGTGCCACCTCGAAGCGCTTGGCGGCGTGCGCATCCCGATGGAGGAAAACCCAGGTCAGCGCGGGCCCGCCGGAGGTCATGCGCATCCGCTGATCGCCGCGCGCCGTCGCGAGCGGGGAGAACGCGGCGCCCGGCGCGCTCCGATCCCGGCTTAGCGAGTGGCCACAACGCGCGAACTCGCTGCCCGAAAGGGCACAGGTGCGACCCTCCTCGAATCTCCCGCTTCGTGCTCGCCTCAAGCCCCCGGGGATCGGCGACGCCCGGGGGGGACCAAAGCGAATCGCTCTACTCGGCGTTGCGAAATCTAGCGCGAATACTCACTGGAGTTTCAGGTCTGCTTTATGTATACTCTCTCAGTATCTGAGAAACGCCGCGAAACTTGTCCCCCGATTTCCGGTGTTGCTCATGGAGGAATGATTTGCCGTCCAAGGCCTACACGGCGAGCTTTGAGATCGCCGGCCCTCTCGCGATCTTCACTCGTCCGGACTCGGGAGCGACTTTTGTCTCCTATCCGGCGCCTACGTTCTCCGCCCTTCGCGGCATGTTCGATTGCGTAGCCTGGCTGAGAACCGCATTCCTTCGTCCAACTTCCGTTGAAATCTGCAGACCTCTGCAATTCCAGCGCTACGTGACCAACTACCGCGGCCCACTCCGCAAGTCGGACCAGCTTTCCAAGAACGCCTCTTATCAGCTCTTCGCAACCGTCCTGGTTGATGTCTGTTACAAAGTCTATGGCGAGGCCGTCTCCAGGACTGGTTTCGTAAGTACTCACAACCACCTGCATTACCTGGTCGAGAAGTTCGAGCGCCGGCTGAGGCAGGGGCGCTTTCATCATACGCCTTGTCTGGGCTGGTCTGAATTCACTCCCACCTACTTCGGACCGCTCAGATCCGAAACCGCCCCCGACCGTACACTCAATCTCGAGATCCCCTCAATGCTCCACTCGGTCTTTGATCCCGACGCCAGCGGTCTGCCGAAGCCCAGATTCCACCAGAACCTCCAGGTTCGTCAAGGAGAACTGCGCTTTGTTGAATGAACTGACAGTCTTGGCACGGGCACTCGAAGCTAAGGGACTGCTGCGCGATTCGTGGCACCCGTCGATTAGCTCCTATGCGAAAGCCCCCGCCTTCGTCGTATGGTTGGATACCCTCGGTACTGTAACGAAGATTACACAGTTGTCCCCAGACCAGGTCGCGCCCTTGCGCAGGATCACTCCGCAGAACGAGAAGAGTTTTCCGGGATTCAATCTCAACTGTCCCGTTCTCGCCGCCGCCGCGCTGGGTGTCGTTGCCGAAGGAGCCCCACCATGTCCGGACGACCTTTGGGAAGGCGTCAAGAGGGCCAAAGCGCCAATGCCGCTTGCGGCCAAACCGAAGGATCTCCGCGCAGTGGGAATGAACCTGCGCTACCCGGGCGAAGACCTTGACCAGAAGTTCTCCACTAGTGGTCTTAGTGATCTCCGTCCGTCACGCGAGTTGATTCGGCGCATGAATGCGCTGCCCGACGCCGCGAGCTTCCTGAGCAGACTCGTGCCCGCCGCGATCGCAAGCGTGGACTCCGGGGACCTGACTCGGGAGGCTGCGCTCCAACTGCTCTGCGGGAAGTACAAGCTGAAAGAGGGCGACTATTTCGCAAAGAACCTGCTCTTGCTGGACGTGGCTGATCTTCACGAACTAGGTGGGAGGGTTTTGTCCCGGCAATCGGTACGTGCGTGGAATGACGCGCTGATGGCTGCGGCCGGCGAATCGCCGTCAAGTACCACTGGTCAGGTAGCGTGCGCGCTGTCGGGGGAAACAGAGCCCCTCGTATCCAAGATGCCCCAACCTAACTTGCCGGCTGTCGGGCGAACCTACCTGCTATCAATGAATGCCGCGGCACCCTGCCAGACTAGATATGGCTTGTCAGCTGATCGTGTCTTTCCTGTTGCGCAACGTCATGTCCAGAACATGCACGACGCCTTGACCTATGTGGTCGATCCGGCTCGCGAGGGCAGGACATTCGCACGAATCCCGGCGTTCGCCAGTTCGGACTCCGATTTGGTGATCGCTTACCTCCAGGAGAACCCCGACGCCGACCTGTCTGCCGCGGACATCTTTGCAGGCAGCCTCGCCTCTTCCGCCGCCGAGGCCGCACTTTACGAGGAGCGAACCCGGTCGATCCTCGATAATCTTACTGCTCATGCGTCGGGACACGACTCGGCCGTCAATGTCTTCGCAATCAGCAAGCTCGATCCCGGCCGGGCACAAGTGATGTTCAGCGGATGCTATTCCGTTCGCAGAATCCGTGAGGCCTGCATGGCGTGGTTCGAGGGCGCTCGAAACCTACCCCCAATTCCGGTGTACCCGGAAACCACCGTTCCCAGCCCTGCTGACGTAATTCGATCGTTCAAACGCCAATGGCTCCGGCAGGGCACCCACAGTGCTCCCGTCCCGGGTATTGCGCTGCCCTCTGTCTATGCGTTGTTCTTGGCTGAGGGTAGCGCAGGTGAGCCTTCCCCTCTGCTATCCCGCTACCTCAAACTTGTTTCGCCCCTGCTGGTCGCCGCCGCCGGTTGGCTTCCGAGTTTCAAGGACGTGCCCAAGCCGGCCGTTCTCGAGTTGTCGGTGGCACTGCCCATCGTCGGCATCCTCTTGCATAAGTTAGGTCATTCGAAAGAGCGCTATATGGAAAGCCGGGAATACTTGGTTGGACAATATCTTAGAATTGCGGACGAGATCCACAGGCAGTACTGCGCCAAGGTCCGAAAGGGGGCGGTTCCGAACCAACTGGCGGGCAACGCGGGCGTAGCTTCGGCGCTCCAGAGCCCTGCGCGAGCGCTCTCCACGGTTGGCCTCAGGATCAGAGTCTATATCGCATGGGCTGATCAGCATGAAGGCCAGGACGCGCCGCTCGTTCACTGGCTCCGCCGGCGTCTCGGCGACGTCTGTCGCGAATTACAAAACTACGATCTAACGTCGCCCGTGACGGATCTGGGGCGTGCGCATCTGTTCTTAGGGTACTTGGCGAACACGAAGAAGCAGGAGAATCAATGAATCGAGTTACTGGCGTCTTGATCATCGAGGTTGTGAACTCCAACCCGAACGGCAATCCGGACCAGGAGAGCGATCCGCGCCTGAGACCGGACAATCGGGGGATGATTTCCCCAGTGTCCTTCAAGAGAAAGCTCCGGGACCTCGTCGAGGACAAAGAAGGTCCGGTCTGGTCTTCGGTCGGTGCTGGGGAGTTAGCCCTCAATGCAGAGCAGTTCTTCGTTTTGGAGAGCCGCGGTCGTGATAGAAAGCTCATCGAGGCCGAAGCGAAGGACGGTACGTTTCAGGCAAAGTACTGGGATGCCCGCATTTTTGGAAATACCTTCCTTGAAAAGGAGGGCGGCTCAGCGATTAAGACCGGCACGGTCCAGTTCGGCGTGGGCGTTTCGTTATCCCCCGTTGAAATTGAGCGCCTGACCACAACCAACAAGGCCGGTGTGGAGGAGGACAAGGACCGCGGCATGGCCCCGCTCGCCTTCCGAGTCGTCCTTCACGGCGTTTACGTCATGCCCTACTTCGTCAACCCCACCGCTGCCCGCAAATCCGGCTGTACTCAACAGGACATCAATCTCATGAAGCGCCTCATCCCTCATGCCTATCGACATACGGCGTCCTATGTCCGCCCTTCGGTAAACATCCGTCATGCGTGGCACATCGAGCACACCGACCCACTCGGCTCGTGCCCTGATTTCTCCCTGATCGAGGCGATGTCCCCGAGGCGGAAGAACCCCGCCGACTCCGAGCGGCCCAGTTCGTCTTGGGACGACTATGCCGTTCCCCAATTGCTCCCCGACAACCTGCGCGCTCGCGTTGGCTCGATTGAGGACTTGATCAATCCCACTACCGATGGCGCTGCTGGCTCATAGCGGTGATCCAAAACGTGGCGTCGCGCCCCAGGAGTACACGGAGCACGTGTCGGCGGTTCGCGCCGCCGCGGTGGCCAACGCTAAGCGTTGCCTCGGCTTTCGACGGGCGCCTCATCCCTCGTTCCAGGCCTCTGTCGAATGGGCGGCCACGTTCCATGACCTCGGAAAGCTACACCCCGAGAACCAGCGGACCCTCGGCACTTCCAATACCTCGCCCCTCCCGTTCAATCACGTGGATGCGGGCGTCGCCCATCTCATCTTGCGCGGCTTTCGGGATGCCGCCATCGCCGCCTTCTCCCACCACGTCGGGCTCGTGGATCTCCCAGAGGAGAGAGCGAAGCGGTATCGGCAAGGGGAGGCTCCGTTCCGGGACAATGAGATCTCTCCCTTGGTCGACCATGTGCTTCCGGATTTGCTCAAACGCCATCGCGCTGCCGGTATTGCCGACCCCTCCGAACTGCCTTCCAACGTTCCGGTCACCGGTCTCGAGAGCCGCCTGATCCTCAGTTGCCTCGTCGATGCGGACCACTCCGACACCGCTCGACACTATGACTCCGCGCCTGAGGGGGAGCCCCTTGCGGGTCGTTGGAGCGAACGGTTGGATGCCCTCGACCGCTACATTGAGACGCTTTCCCAGCGCCACTCCGCAAGGACAGCTCTGCGCTCGGCCGTCTATCGCGAATGCCGCGCCGCCGATACGAGCCAACTCATCACCGCGTGCGACAGCCCGGTGGGCAGCGGTAAGACGACGGCTGTGATGGCGTATCTGTTGAAGGCCGCTTTGGACCTCGATCTCCGTCACGTCTTTGTCGTTCTGCCCTTCACCAACCTCATCGACCAGTCGGTTAACGTCTATCGGAGCGCTCTCTCGTTGCCCGGCGAGGATCCCGAGGAAGTTGTGGCCGCGCATCACCACTTGGCCGAGTTCGGGTCCCGCGAGGCCCGCGGACTTTCTATTTGCTGGCGGTCCCCAGTCATCGTCACCACCGCCGTCCAGTTCTTTGAGACCTTATCTGCCGCCGGTACCGCCAAACTCAGGAAGCTCCACGAACTGCCCGGTTCCGCCGCTTTCATCGACGAGGCTCACGCCGCCGCGCCAGTCTACCTTTGGCCTTTCCTGTGGAGACAGATGGAGGAGTTGGCTGAATCATGGCGATGCCGTTTCGTCCTTGGCTCCGGCTCGCTCGCTCGCTTCTGGGAAAACCCACGCATCAACCCCAAACGGCCCGCCGTGCCGATGCTCGTTCCCCCACTCCTCGCCTCCCAAGGCGACCTCGCCGAGCGCCGGCGTGTCGAGTTCCGCGCCTGCGATCAGCCTTTCGATCTCCCCGCCCTCGCCGGCTTTGTACGCTCCCAGCCCGGCCCGTCCGTCGTCGTCATGAACACGGTCCAGTCCGCCGCTGTACTCGCCCGGCGTCTCCGGGACGTCACGGACGTGTTCCATCTCTCTACCGCCTTGGCCCCCCAGGACCGCGGCCGTATCGTCGCCGCCGTCCGGAGGCGTCTTCAGGACGACCCCAACGGCCCGTGGTTCCTCATCGCCACCAGCTGCGTCGAGGCAGGCTTGGAGTTCGATTTCGCTACCGGATTTCGCGAGCGTTCCCGCGCCGCTGGTCTGGTCCAACTCGGAGGTCGCGTCAACCGCCACGGCGCGCGCGCCCAGTCCGTCGTTTGGGATTTCGTCGCCGTCGATCCAATGTTCGCCCCCCATCCCGACTTCGAGGCGGGCCGTTCTGTGGTCCAGAAGCTCTTCGAGGCGGGGGCGTGGAATAGTTGGGACACCACGCGCCTCATGACGACCGCCCTCGAGTGGGAACTGATGGAACGCGGTATCGAGGAACGGGTTTCCAGCATCCAGGCGCTCGCCGACGCTGGCCGGTTCGCGACCCTCGCCAAAGAGACTCGCGTGATCTCGGCTGCCACCAAAACGGTTGTCGTCGATCCTGAATTGTGCACCGCTCTTCGCGGGCGCAGGTCCAAGGTGCCCTTGCGAACCCTCCTGGCCGGGAGCGTTCAGCTTTGGTCCAACAAGATCGGCCGCTTCCGGCTGGAACCTGTCCCAGGATTGCCAGAAGTGTATTCATGGGACTATGAGTACGATCCCAGTTTCCTCGGTATTATGCAGGGGGCCTTGCGGCTGATCGAGGGAGATCGCGATGGCTACATCCTCATCTGAGCCCTCTACTCGCTACCGCGAAGATGAATTACTCCCCCTCTCGGGCCTGCGTCACCTCGCCGTTTGTGAGCGCCAGTTTGCACTCGTTCACATCGAGCAGTCTTGGGCCGACAACTTCTTCACTGCCGAAGGCGCTCTCCTCCACAGGAGCGTCGATCAGCCGCGGTTTGAAACCAGGCGCGGCCGTCGGCTGGTCCATGCGCTGCCGCTGCACAGCCGGTGCCTCGGCGTTTCGGGCCGTGCCGACTTGGTCGAGTTCCCCACTGAGCAAGGCGGCGATCCTCCCGTTCCCGTCGAGTTCAAGCGCGGACATCCCAAGGACGACGATGTTGATGAGGTGCAGGTCTGCGCGCAAGCCATGTGCCTCGAAGAGATGCTCGGGGTCGTCGTGCCCCAGGGCCTCATCTTCTATCACCAGGTGCGCCATCGCTCTCCGGTCCCGCTCTCCGCCGCCCTTCGCTCCCGCGTTGAAGCCCTTGCCCTTCAGATGCACAATCTCTTCCGGCTGGGCCGCACGCCGGTTGTCAACCGGATGCCAAAGTGCTCAACCTGCTCACTGTTCGATCTCTGCCAGCCAGAGTGGACCTCGCCGAAACGCAAGATCTGGGATAACTGGCGACACATGGCTCGGAACCTCCTGATCTCGGAATGAAGAAGCTGCTCAACACTCTCTTCGTCACTCGCCAGGGCGTGTACCTCGCTAAAGACGGAGAGTGTATTGCCGTTCGCGAGGGCGGCGGCGACCTCGGCGAGACTCTCCTGCGCGTGCCCATCCACACTCTCGAGAGCATCGTTTGTTTTGGACGCGTTTCGGCAAGTCCTCCCTTGATGGGTTTCTGCGGAGAGAACCATGTGCTCCTCTCCTTCTTCGCTGAGAACGGACAGTTCCTGGCGCGCGTCCACGGAAGGACGGTAGGCAACATCCTCCTCCGCCGCAGCCAATATCGGATTGCCGACCACCCAGAGGCCGCTGCCGGCATTGCCCAATCGATCGTCTGCGCCAAGACCGCGAACTCCCGTCTGGTCGTTCAGCGGGCTGCCCGCGACCACCCGGACTTCGCCGAGCCTCTGAGTGCGGCTGCTGACCGGCTGGCCATCATCCTGCGGCGCCTCCAAACCGGCGCTCTGCCGCTGGACATCCTGCGCGGGATCGAGGGCGAGGCTGCTCAGCACTACTTCAGCGCTTTCGACGCCATGATCTGCGCCCAGAAACAAGACTTCACATTTCTGAGTCGGTCCCGTCGGCCGCCCCGTGACCGCATCAATGCGCTCCTGTCTTTCCTCTACACTCTGCTCACTCACGACTGCGCCGCCGCTTTGGAGGGCGTGGGGCTCGATGCCTCATGCGGCTTCCTCCACGTCGACCGTCCGGGCCGTCCCAGCCTCGCCTTGGACCTGATCGAGGAACTTCGCCCCGTGCTCGCCGACCGCCTCGCCCTCTCGCTCGTCAACCGGCTTCAAGTGAAGCCCGGAGATTTCGAACACCGTGATTCCGGTGCTGTGTTCTTGTCCGAGAGCGGCCGCAAGCAAGTCATCGCCGCATGGCAGGAGAGGAAGCGCGATGCCTTCACGCATCCTGTCATCGGGGAACGCCTCGAGCTTGGCTTGCTTCCGCACGTCCAGGCGCTTCTGCTTGCCCGGCACATTCGCGGCGACATCGCTGGGTATCCGTCGCTCCTCTGGAAGTGAGGAAGGGAACTCGCATTCTTATCTTGATCACCTACGATGTGGCGACCGGTGACGAGGCGGGACCGCGCCGCTTGCGTCGCGTGGCCAAGATCTGCCAGGACTTCGGCCAGAGAGTCCAGAATTCCGTGTTCGAGTGCTCGCTCGATCCCGCTCAGTTCTCTCGCCTCCGCGGCCGATTGCTCCAAGAGATCGATCATCGGACCGATAGTCTCCGCTTCTATCACCTCGGCTCCAAGTGGCAACGCAAGATCGAACACTATGGCGCCAAGCCCTCATACGATCCAGAGGGCCTACTGATCATCTGACCCGCGAACCCCAAGTGGCCGCCCGGCACCAACGGGGTTCGCGCGCGCTGCAATCGACTCGATCGAGGGACCTTCCCGACCGGCCTATCCTGGGATTGCGCTCTTAAACCCCCCATGTCCTGCCGGTTCGCGAGCCTCTGGCGGTATCCTGTTGGACGAGCAAGCGCTTCGGCGTGCGCCGTCGCGCCCCGCGCGGGGCGCGTGGATTGAAACCCTCCACCGTGCGCGTGTTGGTCTTGTCCACCCTGGTCGCGCCCCGCGCGGGGCGCGTGGATTGAAACTCCAGTTGCGGTGCCTGCCCATCGGGCCGGCCGCGTCGCGCCCCGCGCGGGGCGCGTGGATTGAAACGGGCGCCGTCCAGCTCGGCGGTAGCTGGCAGTCGCGTCGCGCCCCGCGCGGGGCGCGTGGATTGAAACTTTCGCTTTGCTGGCAATCCAATGAACCATTTGGGTCGCGCCCCGCGCGGGGCGCGTGGATTGAAACAGATCCACAAGGCGCTACGTGTGTACGCCGCCGGTCGCGCCCCGCGCGGGGCGCGTGGATTGAAACGTCTACCAGTATACACGGGAGTGTCAATGTGTGGGTCGCGCCCCGCGCGGGGCGCGTGGATTGAAACCAGTGTTGGTTCGTAATTTCGGGGGTAAAGCGACGTCGCGCCCCGCGCGGGGCGCGTGGATTGAAACGCAATGCGCCGCCACGTCGGGCATGGCCCCGTCGTCGCGCCCCGCGCGGGGCGCGTGGATTGAAACTCGGGCTTGCCCCACGGGTCGATGCCGCCCGTCGTCGCGCCCCGCGCGGGGCGCGTGGATTGAAACCTCCGCCGCCGGCAGCGCGAGCCGGCCAGCAGCGTCGCGCCCCGCGCGGGGCGCGTGGATTGAAACTGCACGGGCATCATTCTGGAGGAGACCTACGGCCG
>DALYJJ010000192.1:0-10020 GCA_031969915.1 Bryobacteraceae bacterium
ATGGGTGGGGTACAGCGGACGGGGGCGCGTGAGGAGTTGCGGGTGCTTGGGGCATGGGGTGGTTTCCTGTTCAGTTGCCGGCGTGGCGGTTGAAGAACTGTTCGGCGACGGTGATGAAGCGGATGGGTTCTTCGGCCATGGGGTGGTGGCCGGAGCCTTCCAGCACTTCGAGGGTGAAGTTGGGGAACCATGCGCCGAGGGTGCCTTGGATGGCTTCCGGGCCGAAGGCTGGGAAGTCGTGCCGACCGACAATGGCGAGGACCGGGACGGGGAGTTGTTTGACCTCGCGATGGAAGTCGGTGGCCGACCACATGCGGAGGAAGCCGGTTGCGGCGGCGGGATTCACCTGGTTGCGGAATTCCAGGAGGTTGGACTCATGCCAGAGCGAGGTGAGGCGGTTGCCGGTGATCATGTGGGCGATGGTTTTCCAGTCGTCATCGTCGCCGATGGCGGAGGAGAAGAGGGCCTGTCCGGCGGCATCGAGAGGGACGCCGCTGGCGGGGACCGGGGTGATGGCGATGAGTGACTTCACGCGCTCAGGGGCGTTGGCGGCGAGGCGCTGCGCGACCATGCCGCTCATGGAGTGGCCCATGACGTGGAAACGCTGCCAGCCGAGTTCAGTGGCGAGGCGGAGGCCGTCGGTGGCGGCCTCCTGTGCAGTGTAGTCACCAGCGATGTGCATGGACAGGCCGTAGCCGCGGTGGTCCATGAACGCGTAGGTGAAACGCTGCTGGTCGAGCAGCGGCCAGACGGGCTGGAAGCTGCGGTGCGTCGCCATCCAGTTGTGCATGACGAGCACCGTTTCCGGTCCGTGGCCGATGAGAGTGTGACCGTTCAACGAGGGCATGAGGCGTCCTTATGCCTTTGTGGCGACGGCGGGCTCCCATGCGGCGGGCGCGAATTGCGGATCGAGCGGGGTGCGCGCGAGGTGGTTGGTGTAGTTGGAGAGCGTCTTCATGCCGACGCCGAGAACGACTTCGAGGGCCTGCTCACTGGTGTAGCCGGCGTCGAGGAAGCGCTCGTAGGAGGTGGCGGAGGGCCAACCACGGCGTTCGACGACTTCCCTGGTAAAGATGCGCAGGGCTTCGAGTTTGGAGTCGGCGATGGGTTCGCCATCGCGAATGGCGTTGACGACTTGCGAGGACACCTTCTGCATGCCGGAGATGGCGGTGTGGGCTGCGACGCAATAGCCGCAGGCGTTCTCGGTGCTGACGGTGAGCAGGACGACCTGGCGCTCAGTTGCGGTGAGCGAGGTTTGGTCAAAGAGCGCGCCGACGGCGAGGTAGGCCTTGAGGAGCGTGGGAGCGTTGGCCATGTTGCCGAGGAGGTTCGGGATGAAGCCGAAGTTCTTCCTGGCTTGTGCGAGCACTTCGCGGGCGGGTTCGGGGGCGGTTTGTTCGTTGCGTGGTTTGAGGTTGTTCATGTGAGTTTTTCCTTTCGGTTCGTTGGATGTTTTGTCTGGAACAAACGTTCCAGACTAGAGCAAAAAAATTCATTTCTTCACGTGAGCAGGCGCGACACCTGGTTGACGACGGACTCCAGTGTGGTTTTGGGCGCCTGCGAGCGCAAGAGGACCATCAGGCCGACGAGCTGGCTCATAAGTGTGCGGCCCATGTCGGTGGGGTCGATGTGTTTGGGAATCTGGTCCTGCTCCTGGCCGGCGCGGACCAGATCGGCGAAGAAGCGTTCGACGTCGCGGAGGCCTTCGCGGACGATGAGGGAGACCTCTTCATCATGCGGGGCGACCTCAAGGGCGGAGTTGACCAGGAAGCAGCCGAGGCGGCCCAGAGGACCACGGGAGCCATCGATCATGCTGCGAAAGACGGCCGTGATGGCTTCGCGAGGAGGGTATCCGGCGGCGGCGGCGCGAATGGCGGAAGCGCGGTTGTCGGTGTCGTAGCGGCGCAGGGAGCGGACGAGGACATCGCGTTTGCTCTTGAATGTGTCGTAGAAACTCCCGCGGTTGATGCCCATGGCCTTGAGGAGCATCTCCATCGAGGTCGCCTCATAGCCGTGGGTCCAGAAGACCTCCTTGGCGTTGTCAAGCGCCACGTCGATGTCGAACTGTTTATCCCAGGGCATGAGGAACTCGTTCCGGCCATTCACAGCTTCCCATGTTTGGAACGATCAGTCAAGACCCAGTTCGGATCAGTTGCGGTGGGCTGGCTGGGGCAGATGTGGGGCTCAGGCGGCAGCACGGCGGCCGGCTGAGTAGCCCGCGGCGATAGAGACGAGCATGGCCAGGCCGTGAAAGACGAGAAGGTGGCCGGACTCGTGTTCGGGGCAGGATATCTGAAGGGCGAGGAGAGCGACCGTGCCGCCGAGGGCGCCGATGAGGGCTCCGGTGAGGGACCAGTTGAGCGGGTAACCCCGGCGGGCGAACGCGAAGGTCATGGCTGAGGTGAGCAGGGCGATCATGAAGCCGCCGGAGAGACAACGGATGCCGTCAGCGAAAAAATGTTCCTGGGGATGGGCTGTGAACAGGAAGACTGCCAGGGAAGCAAAGCCGAGAGGGAGCAGCAGAAGAGGCGCGAGCGCAGGGACGACTGCGCGTGCAGCCGGGCGGAGAGTGGCGTTGAGGCTCAGCGCCGCGAGGATGACGGTGGAGGCGAACAGAAAGCCGAGGCTGAGAGATTGCACTGGGGAGAGCGTCAACCATCCTCGCGCTCCCATGGTCAGCATGTGCAACCCGGCAATAGCGGAGGCCAAGGCGATCGCGCCGATGACCACTACCGGAGTTGAGGGCAGCGGGCGAACAGGCTTCAGGTCGGCATGGATGAGCGTGCGCACGCGATCGGCGGCTTCGCTGCCGAGGCCGGAGTCGGGCACTGGGGATTCGACCCAGCGGAGGAGTTCTTCGCAGCGCGCACAGTTGCGGAGGTGGTCGCTGAAGGAGGTGGTCCGTTTCAATTCGACGATGGGAGTTCCCTCACTGAGGAGGCGGGTCACTTCGGCGCAGGTCATCGGATTTCTCCTTTCTCTTGACGCAAGCCCAAGGCCTGGCGAATGGACTGGTAGGCGCGATAGGCCTTTTGCTTGACTGCGGCTGAGGTCGAGCCAGTGGCGCGCGCGACCTCGTCTACGCTCATGCCGCTCACCTTGAGCATGAGGAGCACCTCGCGCTGGGCCTCGGGCAGAGATTGCATGGCGGCGAGGACGGTGTTGGCTTCGAGGCGGCTTTCCATGGCGGAGCGGGGGTCAGCCTGAGGATGGCGGTCTATGCCGTCGATGCTCGACTCGCGGCCGGAGGTTCGCTGCCAGCGGCGGTATTGATCGACTCGGGTGTGGCGTGCAATGGCGAGCACCCAGGGCAGAACAGGATCGCCGGGGCGGTAGGCGTGCCGGGCCCGGTGGATGCGCAGCCAGCATTCCTGAAGGAGGTCCTCCACGAGGCGCGGGTTGCCAGTGAGTGCGTAATAGAAACGGGTAAGGATGGGGTGGAGGCGGGCGACAAGCTCATCGGCGGCGGCGGGGTCGGCCTGCTGATATCGGCACATGAGGCGGATGAGGACTTCGGAAGCCTCGCTCCGGGTTTCGGCGCCCGCTTCCGCCGATCCGTGCTGGGGCTCTTCGGGGTTCGTCATGGGGCAATGGCTCGACGGCGTGACCGGTGCGGCCACCTCTTGAGTGTGCAACGTGAACCACGGAGCAGGCAAGGAATACGGAGCGATGGGGTGAGGAATCGTCATGACTCAGATCAGCGGCCTCGCTGAAGGAGCGGGCTGGATTTGGACGAGGATGGACTCCTGCGGGTCGCGGTGACTCTTGTTCTCCAGGCGCAAGACGCCTCGGGGGCAGACTTCGGCGCAGAGTCCGCAGCCGACGCAGGAGGCGCGGGTGAAGCTCTTACCGGCCTGGGCGTAGGAGCGGACGTCGATGCCCATCTCGCAGTACTTCGAGCACATACCGCAGGAGATGCACATGTTCTCCTTGACCGTGATCCGGTAGCGGCCAAACTTCTGTACGAGGCCGAGCAGGGCGGCCATGGGGCAGAAGAAACGGCACCAAAGGCGCGTTCCACCGAGGGGATAGAGACCCACGCCGACAACGCCGGCGAGCATCGAAGAGACGACGAGGCCATAGAAGGACTGAAAGCCGGTGGTGAACCGGGCCACTTCGGGATGGCTCTTGCCCGCGCCCCAACTGATGAAGAGCAGCGCTGTGAGGAGCAGGCTGGTTCCGAGCACGGTGTGGATGGTGAACTTCTCGATCTTCCAGGATGTGGACGATTTGTCCGAGAGATGGCGCCAGGGTTCGCCGAAGGTGTTGGCGAGGCCGCCGCAGCCGCAGATCCAGGAGCAATACCAGCGCTTCCCGAAGAAGGCGGCGAGGATGGGGACCAGCAGCGCGGAGCCGAGGAAGCTGTAGAGGATGAAGGGCAGCGGCAGCGAGAAGATGTAGGACGGAGTGAGGTAATCCATCTTCAGGGGCCACAGATAGCTGAAGTAATACTCGGGCTGGTGGAGGAATTTGAGCAGGTGCGGGATCGAGAAGGCGAAGGTAGCCTGGACGAAGATCACGACTGAGGTGCGGACGATCTGGTAGCGGTTGTGGCGGTACTTGCGGATCATCCAGAGTCCGCCGAGAGTGACCGCGAGGGTGTAAAGCAGGCCGTAGAGCGTCCATTTGCTATCGAGCCCGATGGCGCGGGCTGGGTGCGTGAACCACTCGGTGAAGTAGAGCACGAGGTAGAAGGCGGTGAGCAGGGCGCTGAGGAGCCACGCGGTGATGCCGCGGTTCTTAACGTCGTGGAGGAGCCAGTGGGCAGTGCCGGCTTTGATCATGAGGAGTCCTTATGCCGCCTGTAGGCCATTGCGGCGCTGGTATTCCGCGAAGGCAACGCGCGCGCTATCGAGGTTGGCGCGGCCGAATTCGATATCGAATTGGGCGAGGTGAAGTTGCGGCATCACGTCGGCCATGGAGCGGTGTTCGGCGATCCAGCGTTCAAAAAAGGTGTGATCCCAGCGCGAGCCGAGCATATTGAATCCGATGACGGCGCCGTTGCGTTCGATTAGGCGGATGCTGGCGTGCGGCCCGGGAAGGCGGTGAAAGAAACTGCGGGCGTCGTCGGGGAGGCGAACGACGTCGCCGACGGTGGTGTATTCAACTTCGAAAAACTTGGCGCTGTTGTAGAAGAGCGGCGGGCGGTAATCGACGGGGTCGCCAAGCATGGCCCTGGCGGCTTGTTCGCCTTGGCGCTTGGCTGCGTACCAGATCTGCTCGACCAGCGGCGAGCCGTCGGGGCGCGTGAACTCGGCGCAGTCACCAGCGGCGTAGACATCGGGGAGTGGGGTTTGGAAGGACGGGTTCACCCGAATACCACGGCCGATGGCGGGCGGCGTGGCGACCTCCTTCAGCCAGTCGGTCGCGGGGCGCACGCCGATGCAAATGCCGAGCATCTGGCAGGGAAGATCCAGGCCTTGACTGGTACGGACGCCGGCGACGCGGCCATTGGCGGTGGTGACGGTGGTGACTTCGTGCTCCAGATGGAGGCGGACGCCGCGGGCGCGGATGTGCTCGGCGATGATGTCGCCTTCCTCACGGGCGAGGGCCATGGGCCAGTACCAGGATTCGCGTACGAGGAAGTCGATTTCGACGCCATGGTGGACGAGACATTCAACCAGTTCGACGCCGATGAGTCCGCCACCCACGACGACGGCCTGTTTAGTGGTGGGCGTGAGACGTTCGCACTCGGCGAGGTGCTGCAAGGAGACGAAGTGAACGGCGCCATCCTTGACGTCGCTGAGGCCCGGCCAGTCGAAGCGGTTGGGGACGGAGCCGGTGGCGAGCAGGAGCTTGTCGTAGGTGAGTTCGCGGCCACCGGCAAGGCGCAGCAGGTGGCGGCTGGCGTCGAGATCGCGAACCCAGGCGCGGAGGAGCTCGATGCGTTGTTTGTCGTAGGATTTGCGCTCGAAGGGTTCGAGGTCGCGGAGGTTCATGCGGTCCATGTAGGCGTACATGAGGGCGGTGCGCGAGATGAAGTAGTCGCCTTCGCCACTGATGACGGTGATGCGGGCGCGTGAGTCGCGCTGGCGCAGAGTGAAGGCGGCGGTGATGCCAGCGACGCCGTTGCCGATGATGACGTAGTGCATGGTGTGAGTTGACCTTTTAGGGGGTGCGCGGAGGCCGCTGGCGCAGGCCGAGGCGGGTGAGGGTAGCTTCGCCGCCGGGCTTGTTCATTTCCCAATACTTGAGGCGATCGGATTTCACTAGGACGCCACGATCACCATCCGAGGAGCGCCATTCGAGAATGCGATGGGAGGCGGTTGCTTCAACCAGAAAAGTGAAGCTGGTTCCGCCCTGTTCTTCGGCGCGCCACGTTTCGGCTTCGAAGGTTCCGGCGGGTACGGTGACGCGGACGGGGGTGGCCTCGCGGGTGAAGCGAGCCTTGGACCAGGCGGCCTCGCGGTGGCTGTGGTGTTCCTGCTGCAACGAGCGGCGGAAGGGAAGCGTCACTTCGCCTCCGGGTTCAAGACGGGGTTCGGCCATGCCTCGGGACCAAAACCAGAGTTGCTCTTCGGTGATTCCCGCGGCCGGCGAGGCGAGGATGGCGGCGCGATCGGCTTCTCCGTCGAAGTAGCTGTGGCCGGTGTAGTGGAGGCCATCGGGCTGACGCAGCCATTGCGCCCAGGAATGGCCGCACCATTCCTGGCTGGAGAAGGAAACCTTCGTGAGGTGTCCGCCAGGTTGCCCCGGGAGCGAGGCCAGGGCAAGGAAGCTGCTGGTTTGTTCATTGTAGTCGTACATCCCGGTTTGAAAATCCTGAACGAGGTTGAGCTTCATGACGGGGAAGACGTCGCTGGGGGCGTGCCTGCCTGGGTCGGCTTTGACGCGGGCCTCGTAGGAGAACGGTTCGGAGACGAAGATGGCGACGGCGACACCGGATCGGGGTGAACCGTAGCGCGGGTAGGTAAGGTCGTAGCTGGAGATTTCAGCCTGGCCGTCGCCCCAGTGGGACCAGAATGTTTGATCCATGTAAGGCTTAGCCGGGGCGACAGCCTTCGTCCGCGGTTTTGGGGCTGGCGTCACGGGGGGCTTGGGAGCGCACGAAGCCGCCAGCAGGGCCGATGCGAGCAGGGGAAGACGGAGTGAGGACGGACGCGCCATCGAAACATGGTATTCGCCGTGAGTCGGATTCCGGTAACGCACGGCGTGAACTTTGAGGCGCGGTGAAAATTTTCGCCTCTCGCCGTTACCGTTTGGGGCGCGAGGGCGAATCCATCTCACGTCGGGCCGGCGATTTCAAACGACGAGTGGCTGGCTCGAATCTTACGAGATTCGATAAGGAGAACCTACTGATGACTCGACGGAACTTTGGAACCCGGCTGGCGGCGGCCGTGGCCGGAATTGGCGCCGCGGCGACGGCGACTGCGGCGCTGGCGGCGGAGAAGCAGGCCAAGCATGTCTGCAAGGGCATGAACGACTGCAAGGGGCAGGGCGGCGGGCCGAAGGGCGTGGCAGGAAAAAACGCGTGTAAGGGCCAGGGCGAGTGCGCCACTGTGGCCAAGCACGACTGCAAGGGCATGAACCAGTGCAAGGGCGAGGGCGGCTGTTCGAGCGGCGACAACGGATGCGCCGGTAAGAACTCGTGCAAAGGCAAAGGCGGTTGCCAGGTGCCGCTCAAGGCGAAGAAGTCGCTGAGGCTGCGGCGCGAGAGCACCGAGTTGGCGTAGTGGATTCCCTCTCCTCGCCGGTGACTCCTCCGAACCCGGCGAGTGTGTCCGCCGGGCGTTTCAGGTCGCCCGAGCGGGATCGGCCCGCCGTGATGAGCTCTCCAAATGCCACGGCGGGCCGGACTTTTGCTCATGGAATTGAGGTGATGCGCATCATGGCGAATCGATGGGGACTAGCGGATTTGGGTTTCGGGATCGGGCTGCGGACGGTGCACTTTCCGCACATCCTGGCAGAGTGGCCGGAGTTGGATTGGTTCGAAATCCTCTCGGAAAATTTCATGGACACAGGAGGGCGGCCGGCGTATGTGCTTGACCGAGTGGCCGAGCGGTATCCGGTGGTCATGCATGGCGTGTCGATGTCGGTGGGTAGCACGGACCCGATCAACTTCGAGTACCTCAAGAAGCTGAAGGCGCTGGCCAAGCGGACGAAGGCGCGATGGATCTCCGACCACCTCTGCTGGACCGGTGTCTCGGGCAAGAATACGCACGATCTGCTGCCGATGCCGTACACGGACGAGTCGCTGAGGCACGTGGTGGCACGCGTGAAGAAGATCATGGACTTCCTGGAACAGCCGCTCTTTCTGGAGAATCCGTCGAGCTACCTGGAGTTCACAGGCTCGACCTGGACGGAGTGTGAGTTTCTATCGCAGGTGGCCGAGCAGAGCGGCTGCGGGATTCTGCTAGACGTGAACAACGTCTACGTGAGCGCGTTCAACCATGGCTTTGATGCGGGCGAATATGTGGACCACATTCCGGCGGACCGGATCGCGCAGATTCACTTAGCCGGGCATACGAATAAAGGCACGCATATTCTCGATACGCATAGTGACCACGTGGTGGATGAGGTGTGGCGGCTATACCGGCGCGTCTGTCAGCGGGCGGGTGGCGTTTCGACGCTGATCGAATGGGACGAAGCGGTGCCTTCCTTTGAGACGGTGCGGGCCGAAGCATGGAAAGCGAAGGCGTACCGGGAGGGCGGCGATGCGCGCGGCAGCCAGGCAGCGTAATGGGATTGGGGCTCCGGAGTTGGGCAGGATGCAGCGCTGGATGCAGGCCTGCATCATGGCCGAAGGGCCGGTGGAGCAGGCAATTGAAACGCCGGCGGCGGTATTGGAATTTCCCGTGAGCAGGGCGCCAGGACTCATCCGCGCTTCCCGGACCCTGGCGCCCCTTGAGCGGCTCGACATCTACCGGGGCATGTATGAACTGCGGCTGGTGGAGGCGTTGAAGGTCGACTATCCGGGGCTGCGCAAGCTGTGGGGCGAGGAGACTTTCGAAGAATTGGCGCGGCTCTATGTTGCAGAGCATCCGTCGAAGAGCTATACGCTGAACCGGCTGGGCGACCGCTTGCCGGAATTCGTGCCGCGGGTGGAGGGCTTGCCGAAGGCGCGTTTCGCGTGGGACCTGGCGCGGTTGGAGCTGGCCGAGACGCTGGTGTTTGATGAGGAGGAGTCGCCCGTGGCCGAGGCGGGTGCGATTGCAGGCATTACGGAGGAACAGTGGGGGCGTCTGCGGTTCCACCCGGCGCGGGCGATGCGGATGCTACGGCTGCACTATCCGGCGCATGAGTATATGCAGGCGGTGCGGCGAGACGAGACCCCAGTTGTACCGCGTCCGCGGAGAACGAACCTCATCGTCTACCGGCGGGATTTTGCGCTGCTTCATCTACCGGTGGCGGCGCCGGGCTATGCGCTATTTGAGGCACTGGCACAGGGTTGCACGCTGGCCGAAGGCATGGAGTCGATGCAGGCCGCGGGTGCCGGATCGGCCAAACAGGTTTTTGACTACTTCCGTGTGTGGTTTGGAGAAAGGCTATTTGCGCGTGTTGAGATTCAGTGAGTCGGTGTTTGTGTTGGGCGTTCTTCTCGTCCCAGGTGGGGCTTGGGCCCAGACGGCTGGCGCCGCGTTGACGGGCCGCGTGGAAGATGCGCAGGGCAGGCCGGTGCGCGATGTGAAGGTGGAGGCGCTGCGTGTGGAGGCGGGGACCAGCTTCAGCGCGATGACGAACGAGAGCGGCACATACCGAATCGCTCCGTTGCCCGTGGGGCGGTATGTGGTGCGCTTTGCACTGCAGGGATTCCAGAGCGTGGAAGTGCGGGAGGTCGAGCTGCATGTCGGGCAGGATCGGCGGTTGGATGCGCGGCTGGCGGTGGCGGACCGGCGGGAGACGTTGACTGTGACTGCGCCAGCGAGCGCGCTGGACACGCAGGCGTCGGCGTCCTCGCGAACGGTATCGGAGGAGGAGGTTCAGAATCTGCCCTTGAATGGGCGGCAGTTGCAAAACCTGGTGTTACTCGCCCCGGGAATTGCGGCGGGTTGGAACTGGTCGACCGCGGCCAACCGGTAC